>NZ_WVUG01000076.1 GCF_017614965.1 Streptomyces griseorubiginosus
GGTCGTGGAAGGTCCGGGGCCACACCCGGCGCTCGCTCAGCGGGCGCGGCTCGGCGAGCGGGGGGAACGGGGGCGCGAACCCGGTGGTGGACGGCGGCTCGTCGGCTTCCCGGGGGGTCGTGGTGGTGGTCGACTCGGACTGCTGCGTCATCGAGGAGGCTCCCATCGCCGAGCGTCGTCGCGGAGGTCGTCGAAGACCGACTTCACTTGGTTCAACGCGCGTTGCACGTGTGGCAGTTCCAACGGCGAGGGTGCGGTGAGACATTCCGCGCGCTCCTCGTCGCTCACGCCCAGCAGCGGGCCGGTGGACAGCCGCACGCGCAGGGCGCCGAGTTCGTCGCCGAAGCGGTGGCCGCCGGGTGCGGGCATGCCGAGGCGGGCGGCGAGGAAGTCCTCCAGTTCCTGCGCGTCGCCGACGCCGTGTCCGGCGAGCGCGGAGCGCAGCGGTCCGAGGTCGGCGTAGAGGTGACGGCCGGCCTGGGGCGGGCGGGCCAGGGCGCCCGCGGCGACGACGGCCGCGTGCACGGCGGCGGCCACGCGCGCGTGCAGGCGGACGGTGGCGGCCACACGCGCGGTGACCGGCTCGGGCTCGCCCAGCGCGTACACGGCCGGGGCGGCGACCGGGCCGGCGACGCGGGCGCCGAGGGCGGTCAGCACGTCGAGCACGCGCGCGTGCAGGTCGTTGCCGGCCTCGCCGGAAGGGAAGCGCGCCACGGCGGCCGGCCAGCCGGGCGGCAGCAGGGCGCCGGCCAGGTCGGTGACGACGGTGACCCGGTCGGGAAGCATCTCGGCGGGGCTGAGCAGCACGGTGTCGTGCGGGGCGTGCAGGGTGTCGCGCCAGGTCTCGTCGCTGACCAGGTGCAGCCCCTCGCCCGCGGCGGCCTCCAGGCAGGCGTGCAGCGCCTCGGGCGGGGCGACGGTGGCGGTGGGGTCGTCGGCGACGGACAGCACCAGCAGCCGCGGGTCACCGCCCTCGTCGCGCACCCGGCGGACGGTCTCCAGCAGCGCGTACGGGTCCGGGACGCCACCGCTCTCGGCGGGCGTCGCGACATGGAAGACGGGTCTTCCCAACAGGCGCGCGTACGGCGCCCACCAGGCCGCGCAGGGCCGGGGCACCAGGACGTCGCCGCCGAGCGCGGCGGTCAGGGCGAGCAGCAGGGCGGGGGCGCCGGGGCCGGCGGCCACGCGGTCGGGGCCGGCGGCGAGTCCGCGGCGCCCCCAGTAGCCGCAGGCGGCCTCGATGAGCGCGGGGCCGCCGCCGACGGGCTCGCTGTCGGCGCGGGCGGCCGACGCGGCGAGAACGGCGGCGAGTTCGGGCAGTACGGGCAGGCCGTCCTCGGGAAGGGGCGGCCCGAAACGGACGGGGCCGTGGCCTTCCGGGTCGGTCCGCGGCATCCCTACCTCCGTTGTGGACTGCTGGGCCGGCGCGGGGCGCGGCCCTGGGCTCGGAGTACCCAGTGAGCCGCCCGTCCATGGCGGCCGGACCGGGTTGCGCCCGTCACATGCGGCGGCCGGGGTCAGCGGCCGGTCACGGTGTCCCGGCGCCACAGCCGGTACGCGGCGGCGCCCAGCGCGCCCGCGATCAGGATGCCACCGGCGACCAGGGCGGGCACGGAGTCGGTGAAGGAACCGCCCTCACCGGCCCGTACGCCGCGCTGGATGACGGCGGGGTCGCAGGAGTCGGCGGAGTCGGCGGAGTCGGCGGAGTCGGCGGACTTCTCGCGGCACGGGTCGCTGTCCTCGCCAGGCCGGGTGACGCCCTGGCCGTCCTCGCCAGGCCGGGTGACGCCCTGGCCGTCCTCGCCGGGGCGGGTGACGCCCTGGCCGTCCTCGCCGGGGCGGGTGACGCCCTGGACGTCGCCGGGCGGAGTGACGGCTTGGCCGTCTTCGCCGGGCGGAGTGACGGCTGCTTCGTCGTCGCCCGGCGGGATGATGCCCGCGCCGTCGCCGGCGGGCCGGCTGTCCGCTCCGCCGCCCGCGCCGTCGCCGGCGGGCCGGGTATCGCCCGCACCGCCCGCGCCCTCGCCGGCGGGCCGGGTATCGCCCGCACCGCCCGCGCCGTCGCCGCGGTTCACATGGAACGAGGCGCTCCACGCCTTGCCCTGTGCGCCGGGGGCCGCCGGGCAGGTGCCGTCGACGGTCCAGGGCGAGTCCTGGGTGGCCGCGTCAGGGGCGTCGGCCGTGAGGGTGTCGGCGGCGGCGAGACGGGCGGCGCCGCGGTAGGCGGTGCGCGCGGGGGCGGTCGCCCCGTCCTCTCCCGGAACCCGCTGGAGCTGGACGGTGCCGTCCTCGAAGGCCTGCGAGGTCGCTTCCAGCGTCGCGGGGGCGGGGCCGCCGGTGGGCTCACAGGTCACCGAGACGGTGACGCTGCCGCCCGGCGAGCCGGTGGCCGGGCTGACCTCCGCGGCCGGGTCCGCGAGAGCGGCCGAGGCGGCGAAGCCGACCACCGCACTGGCCAGGGCCGCGGCGGACAGGACACGGGCGGTGCTGCGCATGGGGTGGGCTCCTTCGAGCGACGACTGCGGGCGGGGCACGGTGGCCATGCCTCACAGCCATCACAGCCCGCCGCGCGCCACGCCGCGCGCGGCCGGACCCCATTCGCGGGACACCGGGGTCCGACCGGGTGACACCGGCGGCCGCCCCGAAGGACCCTCCCGCTCAACCGGACTCGCGCATGACCTCTTCGCGGACCCGGTCGCAGCACCGGCTGATCAGCCGGGACACGTGCATCTGCGAGATGCCGAGCTGCTCGGCGATGCGGCTCTGGGTCATGTCGCCGAAGAAGCGCATGTAGAGGATGGCCCGCTCGCGTTCGGGCAGGGCGGCCAGTTGGGGGGCGACGGCCTCGCGGTCCACCACCGTCTCCAGCGCCGGGTCGGCCGAGCCGAGCGCGTCGCTCAGGGAGTAGCCGTCCTCGCTGCCGGGCAGCTCGGCGTCGAGCGAGAGGGCCGTGAAGCTCTCCAGCGCCTCCAGGCCGGCCCGCACGTCCTCCTCGCTCATCTCGGCGTGCTCGGCGATCTCCGCCACGGTGGGCCTGCGCCCGGAGACGGTCTGGGAGAGGTCCTGGGTCGCGATCCGGACGCGGTTGCGCAGGTCCTGCACCCGGCGCGGCACGTGCAGGGTCCACATGTGGTCACGGAAGTGCCGCTTGATCTCGCCGGTGATGGTGGGCACGGCGTAGCTCTCGAAGGCGTTGCCGAGCGCGGGGTCGTACCGGTCCACGGCCTTGACCAGTCCGAGGGCCGCGACCTGGCGCAGGTCCTCGTAGCTCTCGCCGCGGCTGCGGAAACGGCCCGCGAGCCGTTCGGCCATCGGCAGCCAGGCCTCGACCACCCGTTCGCGCAAGCTCTCGCGCTGCGGGCCGGGAGGCAGCGAGGCGAGCCTGCGGAAGTCCTCGGCGGTATCGGGTGCGTCGTCGTGCGGGTGGTGCTTCGCGCTCACTCGGGTGGGCATGATGCGTCGCAACTCCTCAGAGGGTGCTCTGGGTTGGACGGTCACCGTGGAGTACGGCCGCGAGCTCGGGAACGGTCGCGGCCGGGGGCGGCGCGCTGCCGCTCCCACGGACGTGCCTCCGGTCCGAAGCACTGCAACTGCGCCTGCCCCCCGCCCCCTGCCGCAAACACCGCGCATGTTTTCCCCCGGCCCGCGGGGTGACTCGGTCAGCAGACGACCGCTGCCCGTTGACGTCACGGCCCGGGAGGTTCCCCAGATGAGCACCAAGGTCTCCGACCACATCCTGCAGAGGCTGCGCGAGTGGGGGGTGGACCACGTCTTCGGTTATCCGGGCGACGGCATCAACGGCCTGCTCGCCGCGTGGGGGCGGGCCGAGAACAAGCCCCGGTTCGTCCAGGCCCGGCACGAGGAGATGGCCGCGTTCGAGGCGGTCGGCTATGCCAAGTTCAGCGGCCGTCTCGGGGTGTGCGCGGCGACCTCGGGGCCCGGCGCCATCCACCTCCTGAACGGCCTGTACGACGCCAAGCTGGACCATGTCCCGGTGCTGGCGATCGTGGGGCAGACGCATCGCACGGCGATGGGCGGCTCCTACCAGCAGGAGGTCGACCTGCACACGCTGTTCAAGGACGTCGCCTCGGACTTCATCGAGACGGTGACGGTCCCCGAGCAGCTGCCCAACGTCATCGACCGCGCGATCCGCACCGCGTACGCGCGCCGCTCCCCCACCGCGATCATCGTCCCCGGTGACGTGCAGGAGCTCGACTACTCCGCTCCCACGCACGAGTTCAAGATGGTGCCCTCCAGCCTGGACCGCAGTTCCTGGACGGCGATTCCGTCCGAGGAGTCGGTGCGCCGGGCGGCGGAGATCCTCAACTCCGGTGACAAGGTGGCCATTCTGGTCGGCCAGGGCGCCGCGGGCGCGCGCGCCGAGGTCGAGCGGATCGCCGAACTGCTCGGCGCGGGGGTGGCGAAGGCGCTGCTCGGCAAGGACGTCCTCAGCGACGAACTCCCGTACGTCACCGGCTCGATCGGCCTGCTGGGCACCCGTCCGTCGTACGAGCTGATGCGGGACTGCGACACCCTGCTCACCATCGGATCGTCCTTCCCGTACACGCAGTTCCTGCCGGAGTTCGGCAAGGCGCGCGGGGTGCAGATCGACATCGACCCGCACATGGTCGGGATGCGCTATCCGTACGAGGTGAACCTCGTCGGCGACGCGAAGGCGACCCTGGAGCGGCTGATCCCGCTGATCGAGGAGGGTCGCGGGCGCGAGTGGTACGACACGGTGTGCGCCAACGTCACGCGCTGGCGCGATGTGATGGACCGCCGGGCGCAGCTCTCGGCGGACCCGATCAACCCCGAGTACGTGGCGCACGTGCTCGATCCGCTGCTGCCGGACGACGCGATCGTGACGTCCGACTCGGGCTCGACGGCGAACTGGTACGCGCGGCACCTGACGATGCGGGGCACCTTGCGCGGCTCCCTGTCCGGCACGCTCGCGACGATGGGCCCCGGGGTGCCGTACGCGATCGGTGCGAAGTTCGCCCATCCGGACCGTCCGGCGATCGCGCTGGTCGGGGACGGCGCGATGCAGATGAACGGTCTGGCGGAGCTGATCACGGCCGCCAAGTACCGGGATCTGTGGGAGGACCCGCGGCTGATCGTGGCCGTGTGGAACAACCAGGACCTCAACCAGGTGACGTGGGAGATGCGGGCCATGGAGGGTGCCCCGTCGTTCCTGCCCTCGCAGGCGATCCCGGACGTGCAGTACGCGGCGTTCGCCCGCTCGCTGGGGCTGACCGGGATCCGGGTCGAGAAGCCGGAGGACGTCGAGGCGGCCTGGCGGGCCGGTCTGGAGGCGGACGGTCCCGCGGTGCTGGAGTTCCTGACCGACCCGGCGGTGCCGCCGGTCCCGCCGCACGCCACGTGGGAGCAGATGGAGGCGACGGCCGCCTCGATCCTGAAGGGCGACGCGGACCGCTCGTCCATGGTCAAGCAGGGCTTCAAGGCGAAGGTGCAGGAGTTCCTGCCGGGCCGGGAGAAGAAGAGCTAGGCCGCCGGGCCCGAGGGCGCGGGCGGGTGCTTCCTGGCGGCGACCGCCCGGGCCGGGCCCCGGCTCGGCGGCATCCTGAGCGGCAGCGTCGCACCCAGGGGGCCGGCCGGGGGGTCCTCGCTCCGGTCGGTCTTCCTCGTCGGCAGCAGAAGCTCCTCGTAACGGCCCAGTGCGAGCACCACGCCGAGCATGAGGAGCGGGATGATCACGGCGAGCAGTGGCATGGCCGTCCTCCCTCTCCGGGGCGTGGGGGGTCAGCTCCGGGTCTCCCGGGGTTCGCCGCGCAAACCCCGTGTCGGCCTCCGGTCCTCGGGTACGCGGTGCCCACTCGCGAAGATCTGGAGGGACCACTCATGCAGCGAGGAAGTGACCGGCTGAGCGTCCACCGCGACGAGGAGATGAAGCACGAGCTCCAGGGGCTGCTCCGGTCCGGGCGCCCCACGCGGACGGAGGAATGGCACGATCCGGAGCCCACCGCCGACGACGACCCGGAGGTCGCGGGCGGCCCCGTCGCGAACACCGCGTCCCTGGCCAGGGTCCGCACCGAACTGGCGCGCCATCTGAACCGCCACGTGTTCCCCGCGGGCCCCCGGGAACTGACCGCAGCCCTGCGCCAGGCGCACGCGCCCGACACCCTGACCGAGCGGGTGGACCACCTGCCCGGGTCGGCGCGCTACACGACGGTCCAGCAGCTGGCCGAGGCGGTCGTCGAGGCCGGGCGAGAGCGGTAGCCGTAGCGATGGCGGTCGCGGGGTTCCGGCGGCCGGGAAGCGGAGGAAGGCCCACTGTGATGGCTGATTTCGTCAGGGAGGTCATGACGCCGGGCGTGGTCGCCGTCCGCCCGGACGCGTCACTCGTCGAGGCGGCGCAGCTGATGCGCGCGCAGGACATCGGCGACGTGGTCGTCGCCGACGGCCAGCGGATCGTCGGCGTGCTCACCGACCGTGACATCACGGTGCGGGCGGTCGCGGAGGGCGTCGACCCGCTGACGGTGAGCGCCCGGTCCGTGTGCACCCCGGACCCGGTGATGGTCGCTCCCGACGACCCCGTCGAGACGGCCGTCGCGCTGATGCGCACGCACGCCGTACGCCGGCTGCCGGTCGTCGAGAACGGTCTGCCGGTCGGTGTGGTCACCCTCGGCGACCTCGCCGAGGCCGAGGACCCGGACTCGGCGCTGGCCGAGATCAGCCGGGCCGAACCCGACGACGGGGGCACCGTATGACCCGCGGCCGCGCCGCAGACATCACCGCAGGCACCAGCACGGTCGACGTCGCCGACGTCACCACCCGGTATCTCCTCTACGGACTGCTGCCCGGCTGGTTCGTACCCGGCCTCGCCGACTGGGCGATGCACCGCCGCACCCGCATCGAGGACACGGCGGGCACCAAGGAATCGCTGATCCTCCCCCACTGCCAAAAGCGTGGGGGGACCCCCACGCTGATGATGGCCGAGATCGGCGTCCCCATCGCGCTGACCCTGCGCTACGAGGTCAACCCGCTGCTCCTGTCGGTGCAGTTGGGCGGCGCCGCGGTGCACGAGGCGACCGCGCTGTGGGACGTGCGGACGGCCGTCGACAGCGACCGCGAGGTCAAGCCGGTCGAGCAGCACATCCACAGTTTCCTGAAGTCGCTGCCCTTCGGCGCGCTGGCCGCCCTGATGTGCCTGCACGCCGACCAGGTGACGTCGCTGTTGCGCGGGGGCGGTGGTGACGCCGACGCGTGGCGGCTGGTGCCCCGACGCCGGCCCCTGTCCCGCGGCTACCTCGCCGGTATCGCCGCGGCCATCGGCACCTGTGTGGTGCTGCCGTACGGCGAGGAACTCCTGCGCTGCGTGCGCACGGGTCGCCGTAACCGCAAACGCGCCTCGGACCGAGCGACGTGGCGCACGAGGAAAGGACGTTGAACATCATGCGTATCGCATTCCTGACCGCCCCCGAGGGCGTCGAGCAGATCGAGCTGACCGATCCGTGGCAGGCGGCCAAGGACGCCGGACACGAGCCCGTGCTGGTGTCGACGCAGTCCGGTGAGGTCCAGGCCTTCAACCACCTCGACAAGGCGGACACCTTCCCCGTGGACGAGGTCGTCGGCGAGGCATCGGCCGGCTCGTTCGGCGCGCTGGTGCTGCCCGGCGGCGTGGCCAACCCCGACTTCCTGCGCATGGACGACAAGGCCGTGTCGTTCGTGCGGGACTTCTTCGAGCAGGGCCGCCCGGTCGCGGCGATCTGCCACGCCCCGTGGACCCTGGTCGAGGCGGACGTCGTGCGCGGCCGCACCCTCACCTCGTGGCCGAGCCTGCGGACCGACATCCGCAACGCGGGCGGCACCTGGGTGGACGAGCAGGTGAAGATCGACGACAACGGCGGCAACAAGCTGATCACCAGCCGCAAGCCGGACGATCTCAAGGCGTTCTGCGAGGCCTTCCTGCACGTCTTCTCCGAGGGGGCCGGCTGATGGGTGCCCCGGGCGAGGACCGCAAGCAGCACCAGCGCGAGGCCTTCCACGCGGACGACCCTGCCGCCGGGCCGCTCACCACCGACCAGGGTGTGGAGGTCGACCACACCGACGACTCACTGGCCGCGGGTGAGCGTGGGCCGACCTTGATGGAGGACTTCCACTTCCGGGAGAAGCTCACCCATTTCGACCACGAGCGGATCCCGGAGCGGGTGGTGCATGCCCGGGGAGCGGGCGCGTACGGCTACTTCGAACCGTACGAGTCCTGCGCCGAGTTCACCCGTGCCGCCTTTCTGCAGGACCCTTCGGTGCGCACGCCGGTCTTCGTCAGGTTCTCCACCGTGCAGGGCCCGAAGGGCTCGGCGGACACCGTGCGGGACGTGCGCGGCTTCGCGACCAAGTTCTACACGTCGGAGGGCAATTACGACCTCGTCGGGAACAACTTCCCCGTCTTCTTCATCCAGGACGGCATCAAGTTCCCCGACTTCGTGCACGCGGTCAAGCCCGAGCCGCACAACGACATCCCGACCGGCGCCTCCGCGCACGACACCCTGTGGGACTTCGTGTCGCTGCAGCCGGAGACCCTGCACGCCATCATGTGGCTGATGTCGGACCGGGCGATCCCGCGCAGCTACCGCATGATGCAGGGCTTCGGCGTGCACACCTTCCGGTTCGTGAACGCGGCGGGCCGCGGCACGTTCGTGAAGTTCCACTGGAAGCCGAAGCTGGGCGTGCACTCGCTGGTGTGGGACGAGGCGCAGGAGTGCCAGGGCCGTGACCCGGACTTCAACCGGCGCGACCTGTGGGACGCGATCGAGGCCGGCGAGTACCCGGAGTGGGAGCTGGGCGTGCAACTGGTGCCGGAGGAGGACGAGTTCGCCTTCGACTTCGACCTGCTCGACGCCACGAAGATCATTCCCGAGGAGCAGGTGCCGGTCCGGCCGATCGGCCGGATGGTGCTCGACCGCAACCCGGAGAATTTCTTCGCCGAGACCGAGCAGGTCGCCTTCCACACCGGCAACGTCGTGCCCGGCATCGACTTCACCAACGACCCGCTGCTGCAGGCCCGCAACTTCTCCTACCTGGACACGCAGTTGATCCGGCTGGGCGGCCCGAACTTCACGCAGATCCCGGTCAACCGGCCCGTGGCGCCGGTGCGCACCAACCAGCGCGACGGCTACCACCAGAGCGCCATCCATCGGGGCACGAACTACTTCCCGAACTCGCTCGGCGGCGGCTGCCCCGCGCACGCCGGAGTAGACGGGCACGCGTACACCCTCCCCCACGCTCGAACAGACTCACGCGGGGGCACCCCCTTCGCGGAGCGGGTCGACGGCGCCAAGATCCGCAAACGGAGCGAGAGTTTCAAGGACCACTACAGCCAGGCCGCGCTGTTCTTCCACAGCATGACCGACTGGGAGAAGCAGCACATCGTCGACGCCTACCGGTTCGAGCTCGGCAAGGTCGGGGCGATGACGGTACGGGCCCGTACGGTCGAGCAACTCGCCAAGGTGGACGGGGAGTTGGCGGCTGCCGTGGCCCGCGGCATCGGTGTTCCGGAACCGGCCGGGCAGGAGACGCCGTACAAGCAGGAGTCCCCGGCGCTGAGCCTTCAGGCACTGCGCGGCGACGGCTCGATCCGCACCCGGCAGATCGCGGTCCTGGTCACCGACGGCGTCGACGCGGCGCAGGTGACCTCGGTGCGGGAGACGCTGGCCGCCGAGGGCGCGATCGTCGAGGCGCTCGCTCCGGCCGACGGCACCGTCACGGGCGCCGACGGGGAGACGTACGCGGTGGACCGGGCGCTGCCGACGGTCGCCTCCGTGCTGTACGACGCCGTGCTGGTGCCCGGCGGTCCGGACGGGACGCCGCCGGTGGCCGAGGACCCGGACGCGCTGCGCTTCGTGCGGAGCGCCTATCTGCACGGCAAGCCGGTGGGCGCGCTCGGCTCGGGCGTGGAGGTGCTGTCCGTCCTCCAGCCCCAGGGCGTCGAGCTGTCCACCGGCTCGCGGGGCGTGATCGCCGACCGGGGTGTGGTGACGGACGCGTCGCCGGGTCCCGCCGGCGCGGAGTTCGCACGGGCGTTCGTCGACGCGATCGCGGCGCACCGGCACCGGGACCGGCCTCCGGTGCGCCACTGACCGGTGCGGTCGGGCGTCCGGTCGCGCGTCAGGAGCGGGGAGTCACCGACTCCCCGCTCTGGCGTTCCCGGGCGCCTTCGCGGGTGCGGCCCGCGGCCACCATGCGCTGGGGGTTGCGGCGCAGATACTCGCCCTCCAGCTCGGCCATGCGGTCGTTGTGGGCCCGGAGCGCGTCGCTCGAGCCGTACAGCAGCGTGTCGTGGCGCGTGCGGTGGATCGTCTCCAGCTCCTTCATGAGCTGCTGGTCGTCCAGCCTGCTGGCGTCGACTCCGGTCATGGTGGTGATCCGCTCGTCGTGTTCGTCCATGCGGTCCGGGTACCCGCCCGGCAGCAACAACCCCAAGCGGCATCCGGGAGGGAGCCATGGATCTCGCCTTTCTGCATCCACTCTACGAACATCCGGGCCCTTGGGCCTCCGTGTACGTGGACACGTCCCGGCACTCGGAGGCCACTCCCCACGAGCGCCATCTGACGGCCGTGGCACTGGCCCGCGACCTGGACCGGCAGGGCGCCGACGAGGCCACCTGCCGGGCGGTGCGCGAGGCGCTGGAAGAGCTGCGGCACTCCTCCGAACCGAACGGCCGGGCCGTGTTCGCCCGGGCCGGCGAGGTGGTCCTCGATCCTCCGCTGGCCCGTCCCCCGCAGCGGGACCATGCCGTGTGGGCGCCCCTGCCGCACGCCGCTCCCCTGCTGGAGCTGGCCGGCGAGGACCCGGTGTGCGTGGTGGCGTACATCGACCGCAAGGGCGCCGACCTGGAGCTGCGCAGCTCGCTCGGGAGCGAGGACGCCGGCTCGGTCACCGGGCGGCAGTGGCCGGTGCACCGTACGAGCACGGTGGACTGGTCGGAGCGGCACTTCCAGCTGAAGGTGGAGAACACCTGGGAGCACAACGCGGCCGAGATCGCCGAGGCCGTCGCCGCCTGCCAGGAGGAGACCCGGGCCGACCTGCTGATCCTGGTGGGTGACGACCGGGAGCGGCGGTCGGTGCACGAGCGGCTGCCGGCGCATCTGAAGGACCTGGCCGTCGAAGCCTCGCACGGCACCGGCAGCAGGCTGCTGGACGAGGAGGTCGAGCAGGCGCGCGCGGATCACGTACGGCAGCGGGCCGAGCGGGAGCTGGAACGGTTCCTGGCTGCCCGCGAACCGGACGGCGAGGGCCGCGCGGCGGCCGTGGAGGGCGTGCCCGCGCTGGTGGAGGCCGCCCGCGAGCACCGCATCGACGAGCTGCTGATCCGCCCGGACGGCCCCGACGCGCACCGCGAGGTGTGGATCGGCGAGGACCCGGACCAGCTCGCCGTCCGTCGCACGGATCTCAAGATCCTGGGCGAACAGCACTCGTGGCCGGCCCGCGCGGACGACGCGCTGATCCGGTCGGCGGTCGCCACCGGGGCCCCGGCACTGTCGGTGACCCCGGCGCAGGGGCGGGAGGCCCCGGTGGGCGGACTGGGGGCGCTGCTCAGGTGGACGTGAGCGCGGCCCACCGCGCCCGCTCCACCCTCCGGCGGCCTAGCGTGCCCGCTCCACCCTCCGCTCGTCCCACACCGCTTCCGGTGTCTCCCGGACGCGTCCGTCGCTGCCGAAGACCAGATAGCGGTCGAACGAGCGCGCGAACCAGCGGTCGTGGGTGACCGCGAGCACCGTTCCGTCGAAGGCCTCCAGGCCCTCCTGGAGCGCCTCCGCGGACTCCAGGTCGAGGTTGTCGGTCGGCTCGTCGAGCAACAGGGCCGTCACGCCCTGCAGCTCGAGGAGCAGGATCTGGAAGCGGGCCTGCTGGCCGCCGGAGAGCCGGTCGAAGGCCTGTTCGGCCTGGCCGGTCAGCTCGTAGCGGCGCAGCCGGGACATCGCCGCGCCCCGGTCCTGGGAGTGCTCCTGCCACAGGATGTCCAGCAGGGTGCGGCCCTGGAGCTCGGGGTGGGCGTGGGTCTGGGCGAAGTGCCCGGGCACCACGCGCGCCCCGAGCTTCCACTCCCCCGAGTGCGCCACGTCCTCGCCGGCCAGCAGCCGCAGGAAGTGCGACTTGCCGGAGCCGTTGGAGCCGAGGACGGCGACCCGTTCGCCGTAGAAGACCTCCAGGTCGAAGGGCTTCATCAGCCCGGTCAGCTCGAGTTGCTTGCAGGTCACGGCCCTTACGCCGGTACGACCGCCCTTGAGCCGCATGGTGATGTCCTGCTCGCGCGGCGGCTCGGGCGGCGGTCCCGCCTCCTCGAACTTCCTGAGCCGGGTCTGCGCGGCCTGGTAGCGGGTGGCCAGTTCATGGCTGACGGTGGCCGCCTGACGGAGGTTCAGCACCAGCTTCTTCAGCTGGGCGTGCTTCTCGTCCCAGCGGCGGCGCAACTCCTCGAACCGCGCGAAGCGTTCACGCCGGGCGTCGTGGTAGGTGGCGAAGCCGCCGCCGTGCACCCAGGCGTCGGCACCGGCGGGGCCCGGCTCCACGGAGACGATCTTCTCGGCGGCCCGCGAGAGGAGTTCACGGTCGTGGGAGACGAAGAGCACCGTCTTGCGGGTCTCCTTCAGCCGCTCCTCCAGCCAGCGCTTGCCGGGCACGTCCAGGTAGTTGTCGGGCTCGTCGAGCAGCAGCACCTCGTCGGTGCCGCGCAGCAGCGCCTCCAGCACCAGCCGCTTCTGCTCACCGCCGGACAGCGTGCGCACCTGCCGGAACTGCGCCTTCTCGTACGGCACCCCGAGCGCGGCCGTGGTGCACATGTCCCACAGCGTCTCGGCCTCGTACCCCCGCGCCTCGGCCCAGTCGGCGAGCGCCTGCGCGTAGGTCAGCTGGGCGGCCTCGTCGTCGACGGTCATGATGGCGTGCTCGGCCCGGTCGACGGCCTGCGCGGCCTCGCGGATCCGGGGCGGCGCCACCGACACCAGCAGGTCCCGCACGGTCGTCTCGTCCCGTACGGACCCGACGAACTGCCGCATCACGCCGAGCCCGCCGCTGACGGTGACGGTGCCGCCGTGCGGCTTCAGCTCGCCGGAGATCAGCCGCAGCAGGGTGGTCTTCCCCGCGCCGTTGGGGCCCACCAGGGCCACGGCGGCCCCTTCCCCCACCCGGAAGGACACATCGCCGAGCAGCGCCCTCCCGTCGGGGAGGTGGTACTCGAGATGCGCGGCTTCCAGATGTCCCATGAGGAGGCATTCTGCGGGCGACCGGCGGGGCGGGGCAAACCCTTATCGCACGTCGTCGACGGACTGTCCGGCGGGACCGCTGTCGCCGCTGGGAGCGACGACGGCCCCCGCCCACGACAACGCCTTCCACCCGTCCGAGGGCGAGCCCTCCAGGATCACCACACCGGTGTTGCGCAGGGGGTGGGCCGCGGCGAACGGCACGTCGACGTTGTCCGCGCGGACGGCCGTCCACATCCGGATCGCCGCGCCGTGGCTGACCATGGCGACCGTGCGGGCCCCGCTGCCGGCGGCCTCCGCGACCACCGCGTCGTAGCGCGCCAGCGCCTCCTCGCCCGTCTCGCCGCCCGGCATCCGCAGCGCCGTGTCCCCGTCGGCCCAGGCGAACACCGTCTTCATGTACAGCTCGCCCTGCTCCGTGTCCCCGGGCAGCATCTCCAGCTCCCCCGCGGACAGCTCCCGGATCCCGTCCCGGACCAGGACCTCCAGGCCCCGTGCGGCGGCCAGCGGCGCGGCGGTGAGCTGCGTACGCACCAGCGTGGAGGCGTACAGGGCCTCGATGTCCTCGTCGGCCAGGGCCTCCGGCAGCGCCGCGGCCTGCCGCTCGCCCAGTGGGGTCAGGCCCGGTCCCGGGACGGCCGTGTCCAGCAGATTGCCGACATTGCTGGGGGTCTGGCCGTGACGTACGAGGAGCAGACGCATTCAGGGACCCTCCGGGCTCGGCGATCGCCCGCGGAACGGGAAACGGGCACTTCAGGGTAACCGCCGCGACTCACACCTCCTCTCGACTGACGTAGCGTCAGTCCATATCGCAATACGCAGGTCTCACATTCCGACATGCGGGCGTACCGTTGTGCGTACCGGCAAGCCGTCGAACAGGGGAGTTCGTCATGTCGAAGTCGCAGGAGACCGCCGTCTACACGCACGGGCACCACGAGTCGGTGCTGCGGTCGCACACCTGGCGGACCGCCGCCAACTCCGCGGCCTATCTGCTCGGCTCCCTCAAGCCGCACATGCGGATCCTGGACATCGGCTGCGGCCCCGGCACCATCACCGCCGACCTGGCGGCCCTGGTCCCCGACGGCCATGTCACCGGCGTCGACCACGCGCCGGGCATTCTGGACCAGGCCCGGGCCACGGCCGCCGAACGCGGCCTGGTCAACGTCGACTTCGCGGTCGCCGACGTCCACGCCCTGGACTACCCCGACGACACCTTCTGCGTCGTCCACGCCCACCAGGTGCTGCAGCACGTCGGGGACCCGGTGCAGGCCCTGCGCGAGATGCGGCGGGTCACCAGGCCGGGCGGGTTCATCGCCGCACGCGACGGCGACTACGCGGCGATGACCTGGTATCCGGAGTCGGCCGGCATGGACGACTGGCTGGACCTGTACCGGCGGGTGGCCCGGGCCAACGGCGGGGAGCCGGACGCCGGGCGCCGGCTGAGGTCCTGGGCGCTGCGGGCGGGCCTGACCGACATCACCGCCACCTCCAGCACCTGGACCTACTCGACGCCCGAGGAGCGGGCCTGGTGGAGCGGTCTGTGGGCGGACCGGACGATGGCCTCCGCGTACGCTGAGCGGGCCACCGACGGCGGGCACGCCACCGTGGAACAGCTGCGGGCGGTGTCACGGGCCTGGCGGGAGTGGGGCGAGCACGAGGACGGCTGGTTCGCCGTCCTCCACGGGGAAATCCTGTGCAGGAAAGACGACGTCTGATTCAGCGGGAGTCATTCCCGGGGCAGCAGCGGTCCGAGCGGTCCGAGGTCCAGATTGAGATCCTCGGGCCGCAGCCCGTACCGCTCGCGCAGTTCGGTCATCCGGTCGTCGAGGAGCATGAGGGTGAGCCCGATCCGCTCCTCCTGGTCCTCGGTGAGGTCGCCCACGTCGAAGCGGCGCAGCGCCTGGCGCTCCATGAGCTGGCGCAGCAACTCCACGACGGTCAGGACGAGTTTGACCAGGTCGCGCTCGACGGTGTCCGGCTCCAGGTCCATCCGGCCTCGACGTGCGGTCACAGCAACTCCCCCCAGGGCGACGGCACCTGCTCGTTGACCGAGCTGATCAGCGCGTTGAGATCGATGCGCACCAGATCGACGTCCGCGATGCGCAGCGTGATGTCCCCCGTGATGACGACCCCGCCGGCGAGCAGCCGGTCGAGCAGGTCCACGAGGGCGATCTCCCGGCGTTCGATGACGGTCATGCTTCTTCTCCCGCGAAGGAATAGGCGGCCCACGGCCCGGTGAGTTCCACCCGGATTCCGGGACTGTCCACCTTTGTCTGGTCCTTCGTCCGGTCCACCAGCTCCACGAATTCCTCGGAATGGTCACGCGGCACGAGATAGGCGGCGTTGAGCACATTGCGCCCGGAAACCCCGGACAGTGCGGGATTCTGCGGGGCGTGCAGCCGGGAGTCCTCGGCATACCGGGACAGCGTGCTGTGCAGACCGTTGGCGAACTCCTCCGTCTGTTGCCACAGATCCTCGTGCGCCCGCGCCCGCATCCGCCGCTGCCGCAGATAGTCCCGGCCCGACGCCGGCTTTTGCGCGGGCTCCGCTCCGGTCTCCGGACCGTTCTCGACGTACACCTTGACGCCCCACTCGACGCGGCCCTGCAGCCGGTCCAGGGTGCGCCGGAAGTCCTCCTCGCGCTCCTCCAGCATGACGCGGACCCCGCTGTCGTCCCGGAAGACGGTGGCGAGCCGCAGGGGCAGCGGGGTGGTGACCACGGTGAGGGCGTCGATCACGCTCTGGTGGGCCCTCGCCGTCTCGGTCAGCCAGTCCAGGTCCTCCAGACGCCTGCGGAGCGGCTCCTCGGCGAAGTCCCGCTCCGGTACGTGACTCACCACGGCGATCAGGCCGTGGTGGGACAGCAGTCTGGGCGGATCGCCCGCCACACCCTTCAACTGGGCCTGCAGCGGGGCGCCGAAGGGGCGGCAGACGGCGTAGACGTACCGCAGTCCGGTCATGGGGCCTCCTCCTCCGTGGCGCGCCGGTCCGCACGCTGCGCGCCGTCGAGTTCCATCCGCTCCAGCCGTTCCTTCAACTCGGCGTTCTCCCGGGCGAGTTCGTTGTGACGGGCACGGGAGGAAAGGGCGGGGTCGGTCTCCCACCAGTCGATGCCCATCTCCTTCGCCTTGTCCACCGAGGCGACGATCAGCCGGAGCTTGATCGTGAGGAGTTCTATGTCGAGCAGGTTGATCCGGATGTCACCTGCGATCACGATGCCCTTGTCGAGCACGCGCTCGAGGATGTCGGCAAGGTTGGCGCCCGAACCCTGTCCATAGGGTTCGGGCATCCGGCCGGCCATGCTCATCGACGGCTCCCGCCGTCGGCGTACTCGTACTCGGGCTCTTCCTCGTCCTCGTACTCCGGCTCTTCCTCGTCCTCGTACTCGCCCTCGGCCTCCTCCTCGTCCTCCTCGGGCTCCTCGGGCTCCTCTTCTTCCTCCTCGTCCCGGGGCTCCTCGTCCTCCTCGGGCTCTTCCTCGTCCTCGGCGCGAGTCTCCTCGTCCTCCTCGCGCGCCTCGTCGTCCCTGGGCTCCTCCTCGTCGCCCTCGTACGACTCCTCGCCCTCCTGCTCCTCCTCGGCGATCGCGTCCTCGTGGCTGCGGACCACCTCGCCGTCGCGGATCTCGCCGCGCCAGCTGTCCTCGGCCTCGCCCTTGAGGGTGATGAAGCGGACGTAGTTCTTGAGGTCGAGCCGGGCCCGGCGGCCCTGGGCGCGCCAGATGTTGCCGGTCTTCTCGAACAGCCCCGAGGGGTAGTACTCGATGACCAGCAGCACCCGGGTCAGGTTGTCGTCGAGGCGGTGGAAGGAGACGACGCCCTTGGTGGTGCCCTTGGCGCCCTCCGAGGACCAGGCGATCCGGTCGTCCGGTATCTGCTCGGTGGTCTTCGCCTTCCAGCTGCGGTTGGACCAGAAGACCTTCAGCTGCCAGTCCGACTGGGTGTCGTCGGAGCGGCTGGCGTTCTTGACGCCCTTGGCGAAGGTGCTGAAGTCCTGGTACTGCGTCCACTGGTCGTAGGCCGTGCGCCGGTCCACTCCCACGTCGACGGACTCGATGATCACCGTCGGCTTCTTGCCCGCCCCGCGCTTGCGCTTGCTCTTGCCCCCACCGAGGTTCTTGAAGGCATCCACGACGTTCTCCTTGGCGCGGGAGGCACCGAGCTCCAGTGCGGAGCGCAGCGGCCCCTTGCCCTCGGCGAGCTTGCGGCCGCCGTCGAGAGCGAGCTTGGCGAAGCCGGGGCTGTTGCCCTCGGCTATGTCGTTGAGCTTGCCGGTCGTCTCGCCGAGCTTGCGGCCGACGCCGGTCAGCAGTCGCTGGGCCTGCGCGGCCAGGTAGTCCTGCAGTTCGGCCTTGAGGCGGTCGGCGGCCTCGCTGTGGGCGAGGTCGGTCAGCGGGTTCGCCTTGTCGGTCGCTCCACGTGCGGCGGAGGTCGCCGATCCGAGGGTCTCGGTCATCGCTCACCGTCTCCCTTCGGCAGGCGGGTCCTGGCTCCGCGGGCCGCGCCCCTGGCCGCCGAGCCGCCACGGCCGGCGGTCTTCTTGGCGGTCTTCTTCGCCGGGGCCTTCTTGCTCGCGGTCTTCTTGGCCGCCGTCTTCTTGGCCGGGGCCTTCTTGGCGGCGGACTTCGGGGCCGCGGTCTTCTTCGCGGCCTTCTTGGCGGTCCGCTTCGCGGGCTCCGCCTCGTCCTCCTCCTCGTCCGGGGACTCGTCCTCGGCCTCCGCGTCCGGGGCCTCCTCCTCGTTCCCCGGCTCGTCCTCGTCGTACTCCTCGCGCGGCTCCTCTTCCTCAGTGTCCTCCCGCCCGGCGCCGTCGTCCTCCTCGCCGGAGTCACGGCCTGCGGCCGTGCCGGCCACGCCGCTGAGCTGGTCGTGGACCTGCGCCGTACGGCTGTGCAGACGGTCGGCGAGGGAGTTGATCTGCCGCTCCACCATCGCGCCGGAGGCCGCCTTGCCGACCCCGCGCAGGTCCTGGCGCAGCTGGTCCCCGATCTCCTTGAACTGCGGGTTGTTCTGCAGTTGCTGGGACATCAGGTCCGCGAGCGCCTTCGGGCTCAGATGCATCCGCTTGCCGGCCACCATGGTGCCGACGGCGAACGCCAGTTTCATCTTCTTGGTACGTCCCAGAAGATATCCGGCCCCTAGGGCGAGGCCCATTCCCACTCGGTTCATCGTGCCGTCCCGTCACCCGTGCCCGCGCCACTGCGCAGGCCTGTCTCCAGCCGGTCCAGGAGTTCGTCCTCCTGTCGGTCGAACTCCTCCTCGTCGATCTCGCCGGCCTCCAGCCGCTCCTCCAGCCGCGCGAGTTCGGCCCTGATCGCGGCGGGGTCGTAGTAGATGCGCTCCGCCTCCCGCAGGACCTGCCCGATCACCCAGCCGCTGCCGCGCACCGGGGCGAAGGGCAGCAGAACCAGCTCCTTGATGAGTCCCACGACCTCACTCCTGGGCGACTCCCGGACCGGCCGCCGTGCCCGCGTGCTCGGCGGGGCCCGGTTCGACGAAGCTGTACGGCGGCAGCGGGCCGTTGACGCGCAGCTCGATGTGCGGGTGGCCGGCGCGGACCTTCTCCACCTCGGTCAGGAACCGGTCGGCGGAGTCGCGGTCCACCAGGAAGGAGACGTTGACCAGCCAGCCGGTGGACTCGGGGCCCACGCTGACGTCCGAGGCGACGGGCTCCAGGGCGCTGCGCACCGCGTCCGCGTCCTCGCTCTCCCGGGCCTTGACGGCGGCGACCACCATCTCGCCGAGGCGCAGCCTGTCGTCGTAACTGCCGCCGCCGGCTTGGCGGTTGGCCTCGGTCATGGCGCGGATGTCCGGGTTCGCGGACATCACCAGGTGCAGTACGGCCTCTTCCTGGTGGGTGGCCTTGACGTTGTACTCGACCTTGCCCTCCAGCGCGCCCAGCCGCTCCTTGTAGTGGTCGGCGCGCTCGCTCAGGACGCTGGTGACGGTGTCGTCGTCGGGGGCGACGCTCCCGAAGCGCATGGGCAGCACCACCCCGGCCGCGCCCGCCTCGGCGAGCACGGTCTGGTGGGCGAGCAGGTCCTTGCGCTTGGGGCGCAGCCCCTCGGGCGCGTCGCTGACGACGGCCGTCAGCTCGCCCGCCTCGAGGATCCGCACCGGGCGCGGCGGGTCGCCCACACCGGCGAGGTCCTTCGGGAGAGCGGGGTGCGAACTCGCGGTGATGCCGTAGACGTACGTGCTCACTCGTCGTCCTCCTTCCTGCGCGAGGAGGTGCTCTTGCGGGCGCGCGGCCGGGACTCGGTCTCCCGCTCACGGCCCCCTTCGCCACGTGCCTCCTTGAAGGCGCCGGAGATGGTCTCGGCGGCCCCCGAGAGTGCGCCCTTGGACTTGCCCTGCGCGCCGGACTCGGTCATCTCGCCGACCAGGTCGGGCAGGCCGGGGCTCTTGTGCGGACCGGACTCCAGGTCGAGCCGGTTGCACGCCTCGGCGAAGCGCAGGTAGGTGTCGACGCTGGCCACGACGACACGTACGTCGATCTTCAGGATCTCGATGCCGACCAGAGAGACTCGTACGAACGCGTCAATGACCAGACCCCTGTCGAGGACGAGTTCCAGAACGTCGTAGAGGCCACTGGAACCGCCCCCACCGCCGGTCTGCTGTGCCGGGACAACGGTCATGCCGACCGCGCCTCCTTGTCTGTGGTTTCGAGTGTGTGAGCAGGTCGGCGGCCTAACGGCCCCCCGACCTGTGTGCGTCGGCCCGCCCGCGTTCGTAGCGGCGGACGCGCCGGTAACCGGTCAGCTGGCCGTCGGGGTCGAGTTCGACCTGATAGCTCGCCATCAGGCTCATCGTGTCCGGCACCCGGGCCAGTTCGAGGACCTCCACCTCGAGTGACCAGCCGTCCTCGGTCTGTTCGAACGACGAGACGCTCTCGGCCTCCATACCGGTCAGCTCCGCGAGCTGCGTACGCGCGTCGCGCAGCACCTGCACGGGGCCCGGCCGCTTGCTCGCCCCGCCCTTCCCTTTGTCCGAATTCTGTGACTTCTGAGAATTCTGGGATTCTTGTGGGTCTTTTGTGTCAGACATGGCCACCTCTTGTCTGCGGGTGGCCGCAATATCAGTGGCCAAACCTTCAGGCGCCGCGCAACGCGTCCAACCTGCGCCGGGCCGGTCCCAGCGCCCGCGTCCTGCGGTTGATGCCGGCCCAGGGATCGCGGCGGACCTGTTCAAGGGCGTCGGCGATGGTCCAGCGGCGGGCGGAGAGGTCCGGGTCGTCCAGCTGGCTCCAGTCGATGGGGGTCGCCACGGGCGCGCCGGGCCGGGCGCGGACGGTGAGCGGGGCGACGGCGGTCTGGGCGTAGGCGTTGCGGCCCACGTCCAGGTAGAGGCGGTCGCCGCGGTCCTTCTTGCGGGCGGCGGTGGTGAGCCGGTCGGGGTGGGCCTCGGCCAGGGTGTCGGCGGCCTCGCGGGCGAACGCGCGGACCTCGTCGAAGTCGTGCCGCCCGTCGAGGGGCACCACCACGTGCAGTCCGCGCGAGCCGGTCGTCATCAGCGCCGAGGGGAGCTTCAGCTCGTCGAGGAGTTCGCCGAGCAGCGAGGCGGCCTCCCGTACCGCGGTGAAGTCGTCGCCGGACGGGTCCAGGTCGAAGACCATCCGGTCGGGCCGCTCCACGCTGCCCACCCGGGACAGCCAGCGGTGCAGGGTGATCGAGGCCTGGTCGGCGAGGTAGACGAGGGTGGCGGAGTCGTCGCACACCGTGTGGCAGACGGTGCCGCCCTCCTTGGCCAACTCGACGCGGGTGATCCACTCCGGGTAGTTCTCCGGGGTGTTCTTCTGCATGAACCGCGGACCCTCGACACCGTCGGGATGCCGTTCCAGCATCAGCGGACGGCCCCGCAGGTGCGGCAGCAGGAACGGGGCGGCGGAGCGGTAGTAGTCGACCAGGTCGCCCTTGGTGTACTCCTTCGCCCCGCCGTCCCCCGGGAAGAGCACCTTGTCCGGCCGGTGCACCCGCACCGTGCGGCGCCCGGCCCGTACGGTCCGTACGCCGTCGTCGCTCACCGTACGACCGCCTCCTCCACCAGCAGCTTCCCGGCGGCCGCGATCGCCTCGGCGTCGATGCCGGCCGCGTGCAGCTGCTCCTCGGGCGAGGCGGAGCCCGGCATGTCGCGCACCGCGAGACGCACCAGGCGCGGCACCGGCCGCCCGTCGAGGAAGGCGTCCAGGACGGCGTCGCCGATGCCGCCCTCCTCGTGGTGGTCCTCGACGGTCACGAGGCATCCGGTGTCCTCGGCGGCCTGCCGCAGGGTCCGCCGGTCGACGGGCTTGACCGAGTACAGGTCGACGACCCGGGCCCGGATGCCGTCCCGCTCCAGCGCGTCGGCGGCCGTCAGCGCCTCCTGCACGGTGACCCCCGCCGCGACGATCGTCAGCCGGTCCTGGTCCGAGGAGCGCAGCACCTTGCTGCCGCCGATCGGGAACTCCTCGTCGGGCCCGTAGATCACCGGGCTCTCGCCGCGCGAGGTGCGCAGGTAGCGGACGCCGTCGAGGCCGGCCATGGCGGCGACCAGCTGCGCGGTCTGGTTGGCGTCGCACGGGTACAGCACGGTCGAGCCGTACACCGACCGCATCATGGCCAGGTCCTCAAGGCCCATCTGGGAGGGACCGTCCTGCCCGATCGCGGTGCCCGCGTGCGAGCCGACGAGGTTGATGCCGGCGCCGCTGATCGACGCCATCCGCACGAAGTCGTAGGCGCGCGTCAGGAAGGCCGCGAAGGTGGAGGCGTACGGCACCCAGCCGCGCGAGGCCAGTCCCACGGCCGCGGCGACCATCTGCTGCTCGGCGATGTAGCACTCGAAGTAGCGGTCGGGGTACTCCTTGGCGAAGAACTCGGTCCGCGTGGAGTCGCCGACCTCGCCGTCGAGGGCGACGACGTCGCCGCGTCCGCCGCCGAGGGCGGCCAGCGCCTGTCCGAAGGCGTTGCGTGTGGCGACGCCCTCGTCGGCGGACCCCGGCTCCCAGCGGGGCAGCTCCAGGCTCCCGGCGGGCACGGAGTGCAGCATGCGGGCGGCGGGCGGTTCGTTCACCCGGACGCGGATGTCGCGCGGTCCGCCGAGTTCCGCGATCGCCTCCTCGGCCTCCGGCAGCGGCTTGCCGTGCAGGCCCTCGCGGTCCTGGACGGACTCCACGCCCTTGCCCTTGAGGGTGCGGGCGAGGATCGCCGTGGGCTGACCGGACGTCGAGACGGCCTCGCCGTAGGCCCGGTCGATCGCGTCGACGTCGTGGCCGTCCACCTCGACGGTGTGCCAGCCGAACGCCTGGAAGCGGCGGGCGTAGGCGTCGAGGTCGTGTCCGTGCCGGGTGGGGCCGCGCTGTCCCAGCCGGTTCACGTCGACGATCGCGGTGAGGTTGTCGAGGTTCTCGTACGCCGCCTGCTCGGCCGCCTCCCACACCGACCCCTCGGCCAGCTCGCTGTCCCCGCACAGCACCCAGACGCGGTAGCCGGTGCGGTCCAGGCGCTTGCCGGCCAGCGCGATGCCGACACCGACGGGCAGGCCCTGGCCGAGCGAGCCGGTGGCGGTCTCGACCCACGGCAGTTGGCGCGGGGTCGGGTGGCCCTCGAGGCGGCTGCCGAGCTTGCGAAAGGTCAGCAGTTCCTCGTCGTCGACGGCGCCGACCGCCTTGTAGACGGAGTACAGCAGGGGTGAGGCGTGGCCCTTGGACAGCACGAAGCGGTCGTTGGCGGGGTGGGCGGGACGCTCGAAGTCGTACCGGAAGTGGTTGGCGATCAGCACGGCCATCAGGTCCGCGGCTGACATCGAGGACGTCGGATGCCCGGACCCGGCGGCGGCCGAGGCGCGCACGCTGTCCACGCGCAACTGCTGGCCCAGCTCTACGAGTTCGGCGGTGTTCATGAGTCTCCTTCCGCGGAGGCGTCGGAACGCTTGACGGGCCCCGGCCCCTGCTCCGGCTCCCCGCCGCGAGCACCCGCGGCCGGCCCGGGCACCGACAGGTCATCGGCGCCGGGCCGACCCTGCCCCTGGGCGAGTCCGGATCCGGGCCGGCCCTGGCCCTGCGCGGGTCCGGCGCTACCGGGTCGGCCCTCGGCAGGTCCGGGACCGGGTTGGTTCTTGGCGGGCTCATCGCCCGGCTGGTTCTTGGCGGGCTCACCGCCCGGCTGGTTCTTGGCGGGCTCACCGCCCGGCTGGTTCTTGGCGGGCTCACCGCCCGGCTGGTTCTTCGCTGGCTCACGGCCGCCCAGCTGACCCTCGGCGGGCTCCTCGCCCGGTTGGTTCGTGGCCGACTCGGGGGTGCCCGGCTGACCCTTGGCTGGCTCGACGCCCTGCTGACTCTTGGCCGCCTCACCCCCGGGCCGGATCTTCGCCGGCTCAGGCGCGCCCGCCTGCCCCTCGGCGGGTTCGGGGTCCGGAGCCGTGCCGGTGTCCTGCGCCGTTGCCGCGCCCGGGCCGGAGTGGGGCGCGGTGTCCTGCCGGCGGTCCGGGCGGCCGGCCACTCGGGCCAGTTCCGGGGAGGCGGTGTCCAGCGGGACCGACCAGGAGCGTACGAGGCCCAACTGGACGGCCTGGCGCGGCAGTACGGCGTCCAGGAACCAGTCGGCGGCGACCCGGACGCGGTTGCCGGGCATCGCGGCGAGGTGGTAGCCCCGGGTGACCGCACCGGCGAGCGGCCCGGACAGATGGACGCCGAGCGGATTGGCGGCGGCCTTCACCCCGCCCAGGTCCACGACGAACCCCAGGTCGCGATGGCGGTAGGCGTGCCGCTCGCCGAAGCCGAGGGACGCGGCCACGTTGCGCCCGGCCACCTTGCCCTGCCGCCAGGCGTGCTGCGCGGTCATCGGCGTGTACTGGCCGGGGTTCTCCAGGTCGGGCACGGCCGCCGCGTCCCCGGCCGCGAACAGCTCGGGCCGGCCCGGCACCTGCAGGTGCGGGTCGACGAGCAGCCGGCCGCGTTCCATGGGCAGCCCCAGCGAGTCGGCCAGCGGATCCGGCCGTACGCCCACGCACCACACCAGTGAGCGGGTCGGCACGAACTCCCCGTCCGTCAGCAGGACTCCGTCGTGCGTGGCCTCCTTCACCGAGGTGCCCATCCGCACGTCCACGCCCCGCTCGCGCAGCACCGAGTCGGCGGTGCGCGAGAGACGCTCGTCGAGTTCCGGCAGCACCCGCTTCGCGATGTCGAGGAGCAGCCAGCGCGGCCGTATCCCCTTGCGCAAGGGGTGTTTGCGGACCTGCGCGTCGGTGAACAGCTTCCCCTGCGCGGCGACCTCGGTGCCGGTGTAGCCCGCCCCGACGACCACGAAGGTGGTGCGCGCGGCGCAGGTCTTCGGGTCGTCGTCGGACGCGGCGAGCTCCACCTGCCGGGTCACGTGGTCGCGCAGGTACAGGGCCTCGGGCAGCCCGCGGAAGCCGTGCGCGTGCTCGGCCACGCCCGGGATCGGCAGCAGCTTGTTGACGCTGCCGGCGGCGAGCACCAGCCGGTCGTAGCTCAGGGTCCCGCTCTCGCCCTCGGGTCCCGTGTAGTGCACGGTCCGTCCGTCGAGGTCGATCCCGTCGGCCTCGCCGAGCACCAGCCGGACGTGCGGCAGGGTGCCGGAGAGGGAGACCGTCACCCGGCGCGGCTCCAGGATCCCGGCGGCGACCTGGGGCAGCAGGGGCAGGTACAGGAAGTAGTCGGTCGGGTTCAGCAGGGTGACGTCGGAGTTGTGCCGCATCTGCCGGGACAGGGTGCGGGCCGTCTGGTAGCCGGCGAAGCCGGCGCCGACGATCACGATGCGGGGTCGAGCCACGGTTCGCCTCCGGCGCTGTCGCGTGCGTCGTACGGAAACTTCCGCGTCCCCCTGGTCAGGCCCGCCAAACGTGCGCCGGTTTCCCCTCCGGCCGCCGGGTACCCGGCCCGGGACACCAACCGCCGACGTCGCGGAGGCAACCCCCCCATGCCCGAGTACGGCTACTTCCTCTCGTGCGAGCAGTACGGTCCCGCCGAGCTGATCGAGCAGGCGCGCATGGCCGAACAGGCCGGGTTCCAGGCGCTGTGGATCTCTGACCACTACCACCCGTGGAACGACGAGCAGGGCCAGAGCCCGTTCGTCTGGTCGGTGATCGGCGCGCTGTCCGAGGCCGTGTCGCTGCCGGTCGAGACGGCCGTGACCTGCCCGACCGTGCGGATGCATCCGGCGGTGGTGGCGCAGGCAGCGGCGACCAGCGCGGTGATGACCGACGGCGCCTTCCGGCTGGGCCTCGGCTCGGGCGAGGCGCTCAACGAGCACATCCTCGGTGACCACTGGCCGCCCGCCCACGTGCGCCTGGAGATGCTGGAGGAGGCGATCCAGGTGATGCGCCGGCTGTTCACCGGCGAGGAGGTCAACCACCACGGCCCGCACTACACGGTGGAGAACGCCCGCCTCTACACCGTCCCCGACGAACCCGTGCCGATCGACGTCTCCGGCTTCGGACCGGCCGCCACCCAGCTGGCGTCCCGGGTCGGCGACGGCTACATCACGATGATGCCGGACGCCTCCATGGTGGAGCAGTACCGCAAGGGCGGGGGCGGTGGGAAGCTGGTCAGCGGCGGCACCAAGGTCTGCTACGACCTCGACAGGGACGAGGCGGTACGGACCGTGCACCGGCTGTGGGCGAACGAGCAGCTGCCCGGCGAGCTGAGCCAGGTCCTGCCCTCCCCCAAGCACTTCGAGCAGGCGCAGCAGCTCATCACCGAGGACATGGTGCGCGAGAACCGGGTGTGCGGCGACGACGTCGACGAACACGTCGCCGAACTGCGGCAGTTCGCCGACGCCGGCTTCGACCGCGTCTACGTCAACCAGATCGGCCCCGACCTGCGCGGCTTCTTCGACTTCTACCGTACGAAGGTGCTGCCGCAGCTCCAGCAGTCCTGACCCAGGGTGGCGGCGATGAAACTCCACCGACCCGTCGTCTCCGTCTACACGGTGCCGACCGACGCGCCCGAGGCCGACGGCACGCTGGCCTGGGACTCCACGACCGTCGTGATCGCCGAGGTGAGCGCGGGCGACGCGACCGGCACGGGCTGGACGTACGGCCCGCCGGCGGTCGGTGACTTCCTGCGCGACGACCTCGCCCCGCTGGTCGAGGGGCGGGACCCCTTCGACATCCCCGCCGTGCACGACGCGATGTGCCGTTCGGTGCGCAACGCGGGCCGGCAGGGCATCGCGGGAGGCGCCATCTCGGCGCTCGACATCGCCCTGTGGGACCTCAAGGCCCGCCTGCTGGAACTCCCCCTCGCCCGAGTCCTCGGCGTCTGCCACGAGCGGGTCCCGGTCTACGGCAGCGGCGGCTTCACCACGTACCACGACACGCATCTCGCGGCGCAGCTCGGCGGCTGGGTGCACGGGCAGCAGATCCCGCGCGTCAAGATCAAGATCGGGGAGAGCTGGGGTCGGGCGGTCCATCGCGACCTGGCCCGTGTCCGGGCCGCCCGCCACATCATCGGCGACGAGGCCGAGTTGTACGTCGACGCCAACGGCGCCTACACCCGCAAACAGGCGGTACGGGTCGGCCACGCGCTCGCCGAGCACGGGGTGGGCTGGTTCGAGGAACCGGTGTCCTCGGACGACCTGAGGGGTCTGCGGCTGGTCCGGGACGCGCTGGTCGTCGACGTGACGGCGGGCGAGTACGGCTACGACCTGCAGTACTTCGCCCGGATGATCGCGGCCGGCGCCGTCGACTGCCTGCAGATCGACGCCACGCGCTGCGGCGGCATCACCGAGTTCCTGCGCGCCGCCGCCCTGGCCCAGTCCCACGGGCTGGAGGTGTCCACGCACTGCGCCCCGCACGCCCACGCGGCGGCGGCCGCCGCGCTGCCCAACATCCGGCACATGGAGTGGTTCCACGACCACGTCCGCATCGAGGACATGTTCTTCGACGGCGCCCTGGACCCGACGGGCGGAACGGTGCGGCCGCTGTGCGGGGTGGGCCATGGTCTGACGCTGCGCACCGAGGAGGTGGAGGACTACCGGGTGGGCTGACGCTGATCCGTGCGGTCAGCCCTGGCGGCCGCGGCGGCGCAGCCCGGTGGTCACCGCGGCGCCCAGGCCCGCGACCACCAGTCCGGCGCCCATCCGGGACCGGTTGCGGGACACCCAGTCCTGCGGACTGTCGTCGACCGCCTCGTCGTCGAAGCGCCCGTGCGCCCCGAAGTCCCGCCCGTGCACGCCGTCCACCGGCGCCCACAGATTGCTCGGCCCGCCGTGCTCGCCCTCCTCCTGCTGGGAGTCGAACGCGGTCCGCGCCAGATAGCGGTCCAGGATCCCGGGCGCCACCGCGTTGGCGAGCAGGGTGGCCACCGTGGATCCGCCGACCCAGTACTCGCGCCGCCGTCCGTGCGCGGCCGCGTGCAGGATCGCCCGCGCCGCCACCTCCGGCTGGTACACCGGCGCGACGGGCCGCGCCTTGCCCGGCATCCGGTTCAACACCCAGTCGAACTGGGGGGTGTTGAGCCCGGGCATCTGCACCATCGTGGTACGGACGCCGGTGCCGCTGTGCAGCAGTTCGCACCGCAGCGACTCGTTGAACCCCTGGATGGCGTGCTTGGCCCCGCAGTACGCCGACTGCAGCGGGATCCCGCGGTAGGCGAGCGCGGAGCCGACCTGCACGATGGTGCCCCGGTCCCGCGGCAGCATGTGCCGCAGCGCGGCCCGCGTGCCGAACACGTAACCCAGGTACGTCACTTCGGTCACCCGGCGGAACTCGTCCGCCGTGATCTCGGTGACCGGTGCGAACACCCCGGTGAAGGCGTTGTTGACCCAGACGTCGATCTGTCCGAACGTGTCGACGACCTGCTGGGCCGCGTCGTCGACGGCCTTGGCGTCGGCCACGTCCACCGGCACGACGAGGGCCTCGCCCCCGGCGCGCCGCACCTCGTCGGCGGCCGCGGCCAGGCCCTCGCGTCCCCGGGCCAGCAGGGCGACCCGGTCGCCCTTCGCACCGAAGGCCACCGCCGTGGCCCGGCCCACACCGCCGCTGGCCCCGGTCACGACGACGGCCCTGCGGCCGCGCGGCACCGGCATTCCCCAGCGCTTACGCACCACGCATCACGCCCGGTGGTGCGGCAGCTCGGGGTCGATGTCGTCCTGGCGCGGTGCCGGGGAGCCCGTCGCGGTGCCCGGTTCGCCCACGACAGGGGCGCCGGCCGCTCCGGCCGCTCCGCCCGGTGCGACGGGCGGCATCGGCGGAACGGGCGCTCCGCCCCCGGTCGGCGGGGCGACCGGCGCCGGCGCGCCGAACGCCCGGTCGCCCTGTCCGGCGGCCGTCAGTTCGGCCTCGCGCTCCGGCGTCGGCCGGGACCCGGACGGGTGGGCCATGCCGCGCAGGACGTAGGCGACGACGCCGAGGAGGGCCGCGGTGATCAGCGCGGCGGCCCAGTCGGGCAGACCGATGGCCAGGGCCAGGCCCACCGCGAGGGCGACGGCCGCGCCCGCGTACAGGGCGACGGCTCCGGACGCGGCGTACAGCATGGCCGTACGGCGCTGCTTGCGAGTCTGTTCGCGCAGTTCGTCACGCACCGTCTCGCGTGCCACCTGCGCCAGCTCGTCGACCAGGTGCTTGTCCAGATGCTCCAGATGATCCAAGCCTTCCATGGCCGCCGAGTACCCGTACGGACGTACGCATAACGCCTCGCGCACGGGAAGCCGCCGGGGACCGCGCCGGTGATCAGGGGAACGGATCACCTCCTCCCGCCGCCCCAACTAGGCTCTTGGGCATGGACATTCTGGGAGCCACGCTGCGGATCTGCGTCGACGACCTGGAGAGGGCGGTGCCGTTCTACGAGCGGCTCGCGGGCAGCAGAGCCCTCCGTTTCGAACGCGCCGGCGTGCAGGCGGCCGCGGTCGGCTGCTTCCTGCTGATGAGCGGGCCCGAGTCCGAGCTGGAGGCGCTGCGCAAGGTCGCCGCGACGATCGCCGTCAAGGACGTCGAGGAGGCCCACCGGGTGCTGACGGAACTCGGCGCCCACATCGTCGCGGGCCCGGTGACGACCCCGGGGGGCCGCAACCTGATCGCGATGCACCCGGACGGCACGGTGTACGAGTACGTGGACCGCAACGCGTAGCCGCGGCCCGGGTCGCGGGTCTCAGCTCTCCTCCGGCCGCATCCGGAAGTCGTAGTGCGCGGGCAGCGGCTCGTCGGTCAGCCGCGCCCACAGACGGCCGATCGACTCCTCGCCCTCGCGCAGGTCGGCGATCTCGAAGCCGGCCCGGAAGAGGTCCAGCGCCTCCTCGGGGTGCCCCTCTGCGAGCAGCAGCCGCGCCTCGGTCAGCCGGAACCGGCCACGTGCCCGCGTCGCCGGGTGCAGCCGGTCCCACACCGAGCGCGCCCGGGCGGTCCGGTGCACGGCGAGCAGGGCGTCGATCGCCTCGCGGCCCAGCGCCGCGGTGGCCGCCGTCCACGACTCGCCGTTGTCGCGCCGTTCGTGGCACAGGTCGTCGAAGGCCTCGGCGTACCGGTCGGCGGCCCGCTCGTGGTACCCGTCGTCCTGGTCGGCGACGGCGAGGCAGCGCAGCAACGGCCAGAGCGACGGGGCTAGTTCGAGGGCCCGCTCCCAGCTGCGCACGGCCTGCGCCCGGTCGCCGGCGTGCCACTGGGCGACACCCAGGTGGTACTCGGTGAGCGGGGTCGCGGGCGCGGTCTCCAGCATGTCCCGCCAGTGCGGGGCGACCAGCGTCGCGCCGGGCGGCCGCACTCGCCGTGGCTCGGGGAAGGACCCGGCGCGCAGCAGGTGCAGCCAGGGCGCCTGAGCCTCCCCGAGGGTGTCCTCGTCGAAGGGCGTGCCGGGCAACTTCCAGTCGGCGCGCAGCACTTCGAGCGCGCCCCAGCCGGATCCGGTGGCGAGGACCTCGCCGGGTTCGGCGTCGGCGTACGGCTTCCGGGCGGCGTACGCGGCGTCGACCTCGGCGCGCGGCAGGGCGGCTTCCAGGCCCGCCTCCGCCGCGTCGGCCGTCTCCGGGGAGCTCAGCGGGCCGTACGCCTCCAGCCACGACACCTCGCTCTCCGGATCCAGCCGTACGTGCTCCAGCTGGGTCCGGGCGAGGCCGGCCTGGATCTCGCGGTAGCCGCCCGTGCCGGGTTCGGTGAGCCACTGCTGCCAGCGGCGTCCGCCGGGGCCCTGTCCCCAGAGGAACAGCTTGCGTCCGCGCAGCACGTCCGTGGAGGTCTGCACGAGCCCGTGTCCGTCCTCGTCGAGGGCGGCGATCCAGCGGCGTCGTGTGTCGGGCAGGTCGTAGAAGTAGTCGACCGCGTGGGGGTGTTGGCGGATCTCGGCGTTCGAGGGCGCGGGCACCTTGCGCAGGCGCCGCTCGTACCCGAACCGCCAGGCCTCCTTGGCCGGGACCAGGATCCGGCGCTCCTCCGGGACCGCGATGTTGGACCACCAGTACGTGGGCACGGGCCGCTCGTGCGGGTTGCGGACGCGGACGCCGACGTACAGGAAGTCGGAGCCGTCCGGGAGCCAGAGGTCGACCTGGAAGGGCAGGTCGCGCAGGCGTTCCCACTCCCACAGGCGGAGCATCTCGGTGCCGTCCGGGGCCGGGACACGGGCCGCGTGCAGGGGGGAGCAGGCGAGGGTGGTGTGGCCGGTGGCGCCGATGTTCCATTCGACGCCGCCGGAGAACCAGGCTCCGTTGAGGGCGAAGTTCGCGGGCTGGAACACCGGGTTGCGGTAGAGGAGTTCACGCTCGGTGGGCTTGTGGACCAGGGAGGCGAGCCGGCCGCCGAGGCCGGGCAGGACGGTGGCGCGCAGACGGTCGTTCTCGATCACGAGGGCGTCGATCTCGCGGGGGCGGCGCGATCGGCCGTACCCGTCCCGGACCCGGACGGGCAGGATACCGCGCAGCGGCCCGTAACCCGCCTGCCGGGCGATATCCGGGAGCAGGTCGTCGCGGTCCCGGTCGTCGATGCGATGAACCTCGTGGAGCGGCCGCAGTGGGGGCAGCGGGTTGTCCGGGCCCGGTTCCGCTGCGGGCAGGGTCAGTACCTCACGTCGGATCGTCGTCACGATCACCATGGAAGCCGCTCACCGGGGAGCTGGCCAGGGGAGGTACCGGTCAGGATTCCGCAAAGGCGGACACGACGACGTCGGTGAGCAGCGCGCCCGCCGTCGCCTCCGGGTCCAGGTCGGGGTCGTAGATGGTGATGTTGAGGCCGACGCAGTGCGGGGAGGCGAGCAACGGCCGCAGCGGGGCGACGAGTTCGCCGGGCAGGAGGCCGTCCGGGTCGGGGCTGTCGACGGCGGGCATGACGGACGGGTCGAGGACGTCGGCGTCCAGGTGCACCCAGAAGCCGCCAAGTTGCGGAACCGCGAATGCCTCGGCGGTGGCCCGGGCGAGGGCGTCGGCGCCCCACTCCCGGATGTCCCCGACGGTGACCACCGGGATCTTCAGCGCGGCCAGTTCGGCCCGGTCCGTCTCGAAGCAGTCCCGGATCCCGAAGAACCGCACGTCCTCGTCCCGCAGATAGGGCTTCAGCCCCTCCAGGTCGGTCAGGTCGTCCTGTCCGCGCCCGGTGGCGAGGGCGACCTCCTCGCCGCCCGCCGCGCCGATCCGGTCGGAGTTGCCGGGATGCCGGAAGTCCGGGGAGGCGTCGACGGCGACCAGTCCGTACCGTCCGATCCGGCGCAGCGCGAGGGAGGCGCCGAGCTGGATGGAGCAGTCACCCCCGAGGACGACCGGGAAGTCACCGGCGCGGACGTGCCGCTCGATCCGGTCGGCCAGCCGGACGGTGTACGAGGCGATGGCGGCCGCGTTGAAGAC
>NZ_WVUG01000764.1 GCF_017614965.1 Streptomyces griseorubiginosus
GCCCTGGGCCCCGGGTGGGCCGAGAGGCCGCCGGGGAGGGCCGTCAGGCGCGTGCGGGAGGCGGGGACGGTCGCGGGGGCCGTACGGGCCGTACCGCGCGCCAGACGGGCTCGTACGTCCTGTTCGGCGAGGACCTGGCAGCGCTCCAGGAGGAGCGCGGCGACCGTGTTGCCCCGCAGCGCGCGGAGGGCGGCGAGGTCGTCGGGCTGCGGCCGGTAACCGGCGGCCAGCGCCTCCTCGAGCAGGGTGAGATAGCCGGCGGCGGTTCCGGGCAGCGCGGCGCGGTAGCGGCCGAGGTCGGCCACCAGGAAGGCCCGCAGCCTGGCCCCCTCGCGCATCGCCTCGTCGAGCGACTCGGCGAGCCGGAGACAGTCCTGGAC
>NZ_WVUG01000765.1 GCF_017614965.1 Streptomyces griseorubiginosus
AGCCGACGCTATGCGGTCTTTCTTTTTACCAAAAAGTGGTGCGCTTGCAGCAACGCTATGCCAACGGCAAAACCATCTACAACAGTCTGCAAACCAATGGCGTATTAATCAATGAAGAGTGGGCGGCTTTCTTTGCGCAGCACCAGTTCCTGATTGGTATATCGATTGATGGGCCGCAAGTCGTTCATGATAATTACCGGAAAACGCCGTCAGGGCGGGCGTCTTTTTCCCGAGTCGTTAATGCTATCCGCCTTCTGCAGGCAAATGATGTCGAGTTCAACACGCTCACTGTCGTGAATGATGCGTCATGCCGTCATGGCAACGCTATTTATCATTTTTTGACGCAGGAACTGGAAAGTAAACACCTGCAATTTATTCCC
>NZ_WVUG01000766.1 GCF_017614965.1 Streptomyces griseorubiginosus
CGGCGAGGACGGCCTCGATCTCCCCCAGCTCGATACGGAACCCACGCAGCTTGACCTGGTCGTCGACCCGGGACAGGTACTCCAGCTCCCCGCCCGCCGTCCAGCGCACCAGATCCCCCGTGCGATACATCCGCGCACCCGCAGGACCATAGGGGTCGGCCACGAACCGCTCCGCCGTCAACGCGAACCGCCCGTGATACCCCCGCACCACGCTCAGCCAAAAGCACCGCCAAACGCTCCGCCCGGGCATCCAACTCCCGGTAACTGAGCGACACCCCACCCGCCACCACAGCCTCGGCATCCGGCACCGCGGCCACCCGCTCCTCGAACAACTCCACCGCCGAACGCCCCGGCACCTCACACACCGTGTCGTTCCAGTC
>NZ_WVUG01000767.1 GCF_017614965.1 Streptomyces griseorubiginosus
GAGACAGCTCCTGCTCCTGGCCCGCCTCCTCACCGTCCACGGCTTCCCCCGGGCCCCCAGGCTCGCCCTGGCCGCCGCGGCGACAGCCGAGGCAACGGCCCTGGCAACCCCCTTCGCGGCCCGCCTCCCCGGCTGCGCCTTCCTGGCCACCCCCGTAGAGACCCTGGTGAACGCCTGGGGCCCGGCCGCCGTCCCCGCCCTCACCTGCACGGCGGCCGCACTGCCCCTCCTGATCCACGCGACCCGCACCCTCACCAGGGCCTCGGCCCACGCGCCCGCGGAGCCCCAGTGCTGAGCCGCACCCGCGTACGGCGCGGAGGGGACGTGGCGGGGGGTGTCCGCCCGCAGCGGCGGGCGTCAACACCGCGCGCCGCTACAC
>NZ_WVUG01000768.1 GCF_017614965.1 Streptomyces griseorubiginosus
CGTGGCCTCCCACGTCCTTCATCGGTTCCTGGTGCCAAGGCATCCACCGTGCGCCCTTAAAAACTTGGCCACAGATGCTCGCGTCCACTGTGCAGTTCTCAAACAACGACCAGCCACCCACCACCCCCGGAAATACCCGGAGTTCACTGGGGCCGGCATCCGAGGGCTCATTCCCTCAGACACCCAACAGCGCGCCCGGCACACCCGCCGCTCCACTCATCCGTTCCACGCCGAAGCAGTACTAGGAAGATGAAGACGATCAAGTGTGCCGAATAATCAACGTTCCACCCATGAGCAACCACTCCGAGACATTCGCTCGA
>NZ_WVUG01000769.1 GCF_017614965.1 Streptomyces griseorubiginosus
TCCCCGGGGCCTATCGTGGCCTCCCACGTCCTTCATCGGTTCCTGGTGCCAAGGCATCCACCGTGCGCCCTTAAAAACTTGGCCACAGATGCTCGCGTCCACTGTGCAGTTCTCAAACAACGACCAGTCGTCCGCCAACCACTCGGACTCCGGCTACCGAGGGATCATTCCCTCAGACACCCAACAGCGTGCCCGGCACACCCGCCGCTCCACTCATCCGTTCCACGCCGAAGCAGTACTAGGAAGATGAAGACGATCAAGTGTGCCGAATAATCAACGTTCCACCCATGAGCAACCACTCCGAGACATTCGCTCGA
>NZ_WVUG01000770.1 GCF_017614965.1 Streptomyces griseorubiginosus
AGCGGCCGTTCTCTCGTGCTTTGTGACTCGACATCTCGAAGCGTGGAGAACGGCCGCCTCCGCTGTCCCGTGAAGAACCGCAGGTCAGCAGGACGAGTGACCCGCGAGGTTAAACGCCAAGCTGAGAAGCTGTTGTCTTTTCGATCTTGAGAGATGCGCATCGAACGGGAGTCCCGATCGGGTGGTCTCGGGGCGCTGGGTGCATATGAACAGGGCCTCCTGAACAGCTCGTTGGTGTCGAATCACCGAGC
>NZ_WVUG01000771.1 GCF_017614965.1 Streptomyces griseorubiginosus
GGGAGGGAGCTGTCGAAGGTGGGACTGGCGATTGGGACGAAGTCGTAACAAGGTAGCCGTACCGGAAGGTGCGGCTGGATCACCTCCTTTCTAAGGAGCAATAGCCAGCTTCGAGCGAATGTCTCGGAGTGGTTGCTCATGGGTGGAACGTTGATTATTCGGCACACTTGATCGTCTTCATCTTCCTAGTACTGCTTCGGCGTGGAACGGATGAGTGGAGCGGCGGGTGTGCCGGGC
>NZ_WVUG01000772.1 GCF_017614965.1 Streptomyces griseorubiginosus
ATGAAGTCGGAGTTGCTAGTAATCGCAGATCAGCAGTGCTGCGGTGAATACGTTCCCGGGCCTTGTACACACCGCCCGTCACGTCACGAAAGTCGGTAACACCCGAAGCCGGTGGCCCAACCCCTTGCGGGAGGGAGCTGTCGAAGGTGGGACTGGCGATTGGGACGAAGTCGTAACAAGGTAGCCGTACCGGAAGGTGCGGCTGGATCACCTCCTTTCTAAGGAGCA
>NZ_WVUG01000077.1 GCF_017614965.1 Streptomyces griseorubiginosus
CGCCCACCCCACTCCCCGGGCGATACGCGTGCTAAGGAGCCCGCGATGAGCGACATGATCACCGCGGACCTGGTCGATCTCGACCTGTCCGCCGACACCAAGGAAGCGGCGGCGCGTGCCCTCGCGGAGCGCATGGTGGCCCTGGGCCGGGTGACCGACCTGGACGGCTTCCTCGCCGACGTGGCCGCCCGCGAGGCACAGATGCCGACCGGCCTCGACGGCGGCATCGGCATCCCGCACTGCCGCAGCGAGCACGTCACCGAGCCGACGCTCGCCTTCGGCCGCAGCGCCGCGGGCGTCGACTTCGGCGCGCCGGACGGCCCCGCCGACCTGATCTTCCTGATCGCCGCGCCGGCCGGTGCCGACGACGCCCACCTGACGATCCTGTCGTCGCTGGCCCGGCAGTTGATGAACCCCGAGTTCACCGGCGCGCTGCGGTCGGTGGGGGACGCGGCGGCCGCGGCGGCGCTGATCCGCGGGGACGCGCCGGCGGCGGACGCCGAGGGCGTGAGCGGCGCGGGCGCGGACGAGGACGGATCCGCGGGCGCGGGCAGCGCGGCGGAGGGTGCGAAGGGCGCCGCGAGCGCCGCTCAGGGCGCCTCCACAGACTCCGTGGCGTCGTCGGTGGCGGCCTCCGCCGACGCCGCCACGGACAGCACGGCCCCGGCGCCGGGCGCGAGCGTCGAGGACGCCTCCGCCCCGGCGCCGGGCGCCCCCTCCGCCGACGAGCGCCCCTTCCGCATCGTCGCGGTCACCTCCTGCCCGACCGGCATCGCCCACACCTACATGGCGGCCGAGTCGCTGGAGAACGCGGGACGCGAGTCGGGCGTCGAGGTCGTCGTCGAGACGCAGGGCTCGGCGGGCTTCACCCGGCTCGACCCGGCGGTCATCGCCGCCGCGGACGGCGTGATCTTCGCCCACGACGTGCCCGTACGCGAGAAGGAGCGCTTCGCCGGGAAGCCGACCGTCGACGTCGGCGTGAAGGCCGGCATCAACCGCCCCGGAGAGCTGATCTCCGAGGTGCGCGGGAAGGCGGCGCGCGGTGAGGTGACCGCGGGCGCCCCCGCGGGCAGGGGCACGCCGGTCGAGCGCGCCGGCGACGCCGGCGAGGGGTACGGCACCAAGCTGCGCAAGTGGCTGATGTCCGGCGTGAGTTACATGGTCCCGTTCGTCGCGGCGGGCGGTCTGCTGATCGCCCTCGGGTTCGCGATCGGCGGATACGAGATCAAGACGGCACCGTCGGTGATGGACCACTTCGTGTGGACCCAGACGGACAGCTGGGCGGCCCTCCTCTTCCAGATCGGCGGTGTCGCCTTCGGCTTCCTCGTCCCGGTCCTGGCCGGCTACATCGCGTACGGCATGGCGGACCGGCCGGGTCTCGTCCCCGGGTTCGTGGGCGGCATGATCGCGTCCACGATCAACGCGGGCTTCCTCGGCGGCCTGGTCGCCGGTCTGCTCGCAGGCGGTGTGGTGATGGCGATCCAGCGGATCAACATCCCCGCGGTGCTGCGCGGCATCATGCCGGTCGTGGTGATCCCGCTGATCTCCTCGGCGATCGTCGGGTTCCTGATGTTCGTCGTCGTGGGCAAGCCCATCGCCTCCGCCCAGAAGGGCATGACCGACTGGCTGAACAGCCTCTCCGGCTCCAACGCCATCCTGCTCGGCGCCCTGCTCGGCCTGATGATGTGCTTCGACCTCGGCGGACCCGTCAACAAGGTCGCGTACACCTTCGCCACCGCCGGCATCGCGGTCTCCAGCCCGAGCGACTCGGCCATGAAGATCATGGCCGCGGTCATGGCCGCCGGCATGGTCCCGCCGCTCGCGATGGCCCTGGCCACGACGGTCCGCGGCAAGCTCTTCACCGAGACCGAGCGCGAGAACGGCAAGGCCGCCTGGGTCCTCGGCGCCTCCTTCATCTCCGAGGGCGCGATCCCGTTCGCCGCGGCCGACCCGCTGCGCGTCATCCCCTCCTCCATGGTGGGCGGCGCGATCACCGGCGCCCTGTCGATGGCGTTCAGCGCCACCCTGCGCGCCCCGCACGGCGGCATCTTCGTGGTCCCGCTGATCGGCAACCCCTTCCTCTACCTGATCGCCATCGCGGTCGGCGTGTGTCTCACGACCGCCCTGGTCGTGGTCCTGAAGGGGATGCGCAAGCCGGCGCCCGGCGCCGTGAGCCCCGGCACCGCCGCCGACCCGGCCGCGGCGACGGCCGATACGAAGCAGCCGGTGGCGGCGTAACCAGCGCCCCGCACTCCGTGTGGCGGTCGGCCGTGGTCCCCCAGGAGGGGCCACGGCCGACCCATGTCCCTTTGGCGCACTGTGAGTTGGTCGCGGCGTCTAAGTGGCAAGTGCGGCACCTGTACGACCTGCGAGATACGTCACGGTCCAGGCCTAAAATCCCGGACCGTGGTGTCTACTGGGCTCATGCCCGATGAGCACGTCTCGATACTCCAGTCGCTGGGCGTGGCGCTGCTGGCCCTCGCCACCGTCGTCTGGAGCTTCGGCCTGGTCCGCCTCCTGCGCCGCTACCGCTCCGGAGCAGCCCTGTGGGGCGCGGACGACACCCTGCGCGGCCTCCCGCCCCAGCGTCAGGGCGGTCCCCACCTGGAGGCCGTCGAACTGACCCCCGCGGAGCGAGACGCGTTCGCCGTTCTCGTACGCCGGCTCAACGACGGCCACTGAGGCGCGAGACACCGGCCTGGCGCTGAGGCGTGCGCCGGGACCGTGCGCCCCGCTTCACGCGCCGTCGGCGCGGGGGCTCAGGAAGCCTCAGGAAACCCGCGACGCGCGGCGCTCCATGGCGTCCCGCGCCGCGTCCTCGGTGACGTACACCTCGCACATGTGCCGCCCGTCCGGCGTCGCCGTGTGCTCGACCTCCCAGAGGGAGACCTCCGCGCCGTCACGCAGCAGGAACGCGTGCTCGTAGAGCGAGAAGCACAGCCCGGCACGGCCCGCCCGACACGGGCGTCCGAAGGCCTGCGTGATCTGGTGCGCGAACGCCGTGGCCAGTAACGCCGCCGTCTCCGCACCTGGCCGGTCCGCGTTCTCCGCGCGGCGCAGCAGCCGGCGCGCGTGGTCCGCCGAGTCGTCCGGCAGGTACGCGTGCCGGGGCGCGGGGACCGGCGACAGATGCACGGTCACCGGCAGCTCGAAGTCCGGCGCGTCCGGGGGCAGCGGCAGGCGGGCGGTGGCGGTGCGGACCTCCTCCTCGTCCACATACACCTCGTGCTGCGTGACGCTGCCCGGCGCGGTGTTGTGCACGAGCTCCCACAGGGTGAGCGCCGACCCGTCGGCGAGCAGCCAGGTGTGCCGGTACGTCTCCCTGTGCAGCCCCGAACTGTGGTGCGCCGAATGCAGCGAAGTGTCATACGCCAGCGCGCAGTCGAGTCGCCGTATGGTGTCGTCCGGCAACTCGAAGGAGTTCAGGGCACGACCGAGGAGCCGCTCGAGGTGCTCCTCCGGAGACTCGGGCGACTCGGGTGGTTCGTACGCAGTGGTCTCGTACGGAACGCTCAAGGTTTCTCCCGGCGTTGCTGCATGTCACCTTGTGGGTGCATACCGTAGCCCCTCGGCCGGACATCATGTCCGGGAACCGAGAAAACGTACGCCGGGAAAACGCGCGGGCCGGGCGAGAAGTTCCCGCTTGGCCCGATGATCCGTCAAAATCCGCCGCTCAGAGGCCGTTTGCGGTGATCACGGGGGCGCTCGCGATCAGCCGGCGCTCTGTCGGTACGTCTCGTGCGCCCGTCCCCGCCGCTCACTCGCCGCCGTACAACTCCTCGTAGGCAGGCCATACTCCGCCCGGCCCGTCCACCGACCGGGCGGCGCGCACGGCGCGTACGATCGCGCGCGTCACCAGGTCCGCACCGGACTCGAGGAGCGCGTTCAGCGCGAGGGGGTTCCCGGCGTCGAGTCGGTGCGCCCCCGTGGCCAGGGCGAAGACCGTGTCGCCGTCGTTCAGCATGTGCACCGGCCGTACGGCGCGTGCGATGCCGTCGTGTGCCGTACCGGCCAGCTTCTGCGCCTGCGCTTTCGACAGGTCCGCGTCGGTGGCGACCACGGCGAGTGTGGTGTTCAGCGGAGGGCGCCCGTTCTTCGCCGCGGCCTCGGCCAGGCGTCGGCGCGCGGCCTCGTGGACGTGCGCCTCCGGATGGTTCACGCGCCCCGAGAACAACTCCCCGTACAGCACGCCCGTTTCCGGATCCATCACCGACCCCACCGCGTTGACCACCACCAGCGCACCCACCGTGATCCCGGAGTCCAGCAGGGTGCTCGCGCTGCCCACCCCGCCCTTCATCGGCCCGGCGGCGGCTCCCGTGCCGGCTCCGACGCACCCTTCCCGCACGCTCGCGCCGACCGCGGTCGCCGCCGCGTCCTCGACCGCGGCCCGCCCGGTGGCGGCGTCGGGCCTGGCCCGGAAGTCACCGCCCCGCCCCAGGTCGAAGACGCAGGCGGCGGGCACCACCGGTACGACATGAGAGGGGTCCTCCCCGACCCGCACGCCGCGCCGCTGCTCCTCCAGCCACGCCATCACCCCGGACGCCGCGTCCAGCCCGTAGGCGCTGCCGCCGGTGAGCACGATCGCCTCGACCTTCTGCACGAGGTTGCGCGGGTCGAGGGCGTCGGTTTCCTTGGTGCCCGGGCCGCCGCCCCGGACGTCCACGGCGGCGACAGCGCCGCCTTCCGGGGCGAGGACGACCGTGGTGCCGGTGAGCCAACCGCCGCCGGTGCGTGTCGCGTGCCCCACCCGCAGCCCGGCGACGTCGGTCAAAGCGTCGACTGTCATGGAGCCAGTCTCGCCCGCGCCACCGCCACAGCGCGTGTGCGTCAGGCGACGGGACTGGTCGCCTGCTCCCCGCTCGTTCCGCTCGCCCCGCGCTCCCGGGCGACCATGCGCGCCGTCAACGCCACACCCGTCGCCACCGCGAGCGCCGCCACGATGCCCGCCGCCAACACCGCCCAGCTGCCGAGGAACGTGCAGACGATCACCAGCAGTGCCGTGACCGGCAGCACCAGCTGCTGGGTGATGCCCACCTTGAAGTAGCGCGAGTGCAGCGCCCACACGCACACCAGGTACAGCGCCGTGGGCAGAGTGACCGCGGCCGACGCCGCCAGTGTGGAGATGTGCGCCCTGCCGACGGCCTGCTCGACCGCCACCTCCAGCCCTGCACCGATGGCGGCGGCCGAGCCGAAGATCAGGTAGTGGCCGTAACCCCACAGGAACGCCTGGCCGCTGGTACGAAGACGTCCGTGGATCGGCACGACGAAGTAGATCCACCAGGCCGCGAAGACGATGAGCAGCCCACCCGCCGCGATCGGCAGCAGTTCGCCCAGCGCGTCGTGCTCGTCCACCCCCGACTGCACGGCGACCGTGGCCGCGGCGATCGTCTCGCCGATCACGATGATCGTGAACAGCCCGTACCGCTCGGAGATGTGGTGCGGATGCCAGGACGTGGCGAAGTCCTTCTCCGCGTAGAGCGGGACACACATCTCGACGATCGCCATCACCAGGAAGACCCACGGGCGGGCATGCTCCGGCAGAACGACCAGACCGAGCCAGCCGACCATGCACAGCAGCACGCCACCGGCGTACCGCAGCGCCGTGGTTCTCTCGGCTCCCTCCGCGGATCTCGCCGCTCTCAGCCAGTGCGCCGCCATCGCCAGCCGCATGATCACGTAGCCGAGCCAGACCACCAGGTAGTCGTGGTCCTCAAAGGCCCGCGAGATTCCGGCGGCCAGCACCAGTACACCGGCGATCTGCACCAGCGTGACGACTCGGTACAGGACGTCGTCGTTGTCGTAGGCCGAGGCGAACCAGGTGAAGTTCATCCAGGCCCACCAGATCGCGAAGAACTGCATCGCGTAACTCGCGATCCCACTGCCCGTATGTCCTGCGGCGACGGCGTGCACCAGGCCGACGCCCGCCTGCGCGACGGCCACCACGAAACAGAGGTCGAAGAAGAGCTCAAGGGGCGAGGCGACGCGGTGCGCCTCGTCACGGCCCCGGGCGGTGAGCCGACGCAGCGGTCCGTGACTCGCGGACGCGTCGGAGGAGCCCGAAGGCGGAGTCGAACTGGATGTCATGCGTTCCAGCACACCAGATCCTCCCACGCTCGACTTCGCCCTGCGCCCGGCCGACCTCGGCAACGAGGTCCACGTCCGCCCTGCCCCACCATCGAGCACACTGTCCTCGCTCGGAGCATCTTCGCGCCGGGATGGCTCCCGCTTTCAGGGCCGTACCCTGGAGACATGACCTCTGCCCCCGAGCCGCGCTCCCCGAAGCCCCCGCTGATCTTCGACGATCCGCTGGACCAGCAGTCCTCGGACGACACGGACCGCGGCTGGGGCGAGCGGCCGGGCACCGACGCCGACGCGGCGGCCGACCTCAGGCGCTTCCTCGACGAGAAGCCTCCCCACCACCTCTGAGCCGCGTCGGCCGCCGCCCGCCAGACCCGCCGGGTCAGGAGGGCCGCCGTCGTTACCGCCCGCCGTAGCCGGAGCCGCGCTGGGCGACCAGGGCGTCGCGGATCTCCTTGAGGACCTCCAGCTCGGTCACTTCGATCACCTCGTGCGTGCCCTCCCTGGCCTTCTTCCGGGCCTCCTGCCGCGCCAGGTACTTCGACATCGGCAGCACCATCAGGAAGTAGACGACCGCCGCGGTGATCACGAAGGTGAGGGTCGCGCCGAGAACGGAGCCCCACAGGATCCGGACTCCCGTCGCGCTGTCGCCCGTTCCGGTGCAGGGGCCCTTGAGGCAGGACGTGTAGCTGTCCAGGTTCTTGGTCCCGAACGCACCCACAACGGGGTTGATGATCCCCTTCACCACCGAGTTGACGATGTTGGTGAACGCGGCGCCGATGACGACCGCCACCGCCAAATCGACCACGTTCCCGCGCATCAGGAAGGCCTTGAAGCCCTGCCAGACGGTCGTGTCCTTCTTCTCGCTCACCGCGGGGCCTCTCCTCGCACGCACAGGTTGTGGAACAAACAGCTCCGCAACCTACGTCAACGCTGGGCCGTTCTGTCCAACGGGGTCGCTCGATCGAAGGGCTTGACAGAAAGTCCCGCATGAAACGGGCGAGGACGCTCAGCACAGTGTCACCGCCAGCCGTGCCGTGGCGCTCGCACCGGCGAGGCGTGCCGCGGTCGTACGGGGAACGGAGAGCACGACCAGCGCTCCGCTGTCGGTCGCGCTCTCCAAGGGTTCCGGCACCTTCGTCACCCGCGCCCCGCGCGCGACCACGCGTGCGTCGCCACCCGTGGCCGTCTCCTGGGCGGCGATGACGTCCACCCGGTCGCCGGGCCGCAGCAGCCGGACCGTGGCCGCGTCCGCGATGCGGACCGGCGCGACCACCATCTCGACGGCAGGGCGCTTCGGCACGGGATCCGCCACCGGATGCCCGCGTGCGCCGTCGCCGCTTCGCGGTCCCGCGGCCACCAGTGCGGCAGCAGTGACGGCGAGACCGGCTGCCAGGGCCCGCCTGCGGCTCCGCACGAGCCGCTGCAGTTGATGGCGCCCGCCGCGCACCCGCACGGGAGCGAAATGCGGAACCTCACATGTGGCGGGAGCGTCGGCGCCCGGCGGGCGTTGAGAAGAGGGGGAGAGGGGCGGGGTCGGAAGGGACATGGAGCATCACCACCTGCGTCGGAGAATCGGCTTGCAGGCCCACGATGAGGCTTCGAGCCGATCTCCGCCGGGGCCCGTGGACTACCGACGAGTTGTGGAAAACTCCGTCCCTCGAACGGGGAGTTCCGTACCGGAATCAGTCCTCGCGGCTCCATGAATCACATGGCGTACCCGACCCCCTGTCCGTCACCGCGTCACGGCAGCTCGAACCCCGGATCCATCCCGCCGAGCGCCGTCGTGCACAGGCAGTCCCGGTCCTCGTTGGCCGGCAGGGCCGCCACGGCGTCGAAGAGAACACCCCGCAGCCGGTCCACGTTCGCCGCGAAGACCCGCAGCACCTCGTCGTGCGAGACGCCCTCGCCGGTCTCGGCGCCCGCGTCGAGATCGGTCACCAGGGTCATCGACGTGTAGCACAGCTCCAGTTCACGGGCGAGCGCAGCCTCGGGGTGACCGGTCATGCCCACGACGGACCAGCCCTGTGCCTGGTGCCACAACGATTCCGCACGGGTCGAGAAGCGCGGTCCCTCGACCACGACCAGCGTGCCGCCGTCCACGGGCTCCCAGTCCCGGCCACGTGCGGCCTTCAGCGCAGCCGCCCGCCCCACCGGGCAGTACGGGTCCGCCAGGGACACGTGCACCACGTTGGGGACGGAGCCGCCAGGCAGCGGCTGCCCGTCGAAGTACGTCACCACCCGGGACTTCGTCCGGTCGACCAACTGGTCCGGCACCAGCAGCGTGCCGGGCCCGTACTCGGGGCGCAGACCGCCCACCGCGCAGGGCCCGAGGACCTGCCGCACGCCCACGGAGCGCAGGGCCCACAGGTTGGCCCGGTAGTTGATCCGGTGAGGCGGCAGATGGTGGCCGCGTCCGTGCCGGGGCAGGAAGACGACGCGCCGTCCGGCGACCTCGCCGAGGAAGAGGGAGTCGCTGGGAGGGCCGTACGGGGTGTCCACCTGGACCTCGGTCACGTCGTCGAGGAACGAGTAGAAGCCCGAGCCGCCGATTACACCGATCTCTGCGTTCGCCATGGCCAGCACAGTATCCGTCCCCGGCGACGCACGGAGAACCGGCCGCGAACGCCGAGAACCCCGCCGTCGTACGACGGCAGGGTCCCGGAAGCGGTGCCTAGGCGGCGGAGCTGCTGCTGGAGGAGGTGCCCGTGCCCGAGGACTTCGAGTCCGAGGACTTCGAGTCCGAGGACGACGTGGTCGAGGTCGCCGGCTTGGACGACGACGGCGAGCTGCTCGACGAGGAGCCGCGGCTGTCGTTGCGGTAGAAGCCCGAGCCCTTGAAGACAATGCCGACCGCGGAGAACACCTTCTTCAGGCGGCCACCGCAGTTGGGGCACTCGGTCAGAGCGTCGTCGGTGAACTTCTGCACCGCCTCGAGGCCCTCGCCGCACTCGGTGCACTGGTACTGGTAGGTGGGCACTGTCTTCCTCCTGGCACTCTCACTCAATGAGTGCTAACGAGGGTCCATAGTGACGTATTCCTGAGGATCAGTCCACCGTGACCGGCACGCGGTGACCGACGCCACGCGCGACGGTCCGGCCGCGGGGGTGTGCCACGAGCCTGGAGCGCAGCGCCAGGAGGGTCGCCAGGGCGAGCACTGTACCGGCCATCGGCACCAGGAACCCCGCGCCGTCCCAGAAGCGGTCCTCGAGCTGTCCGGCGACCGTGACGGCGGCCGCCTGGCCGAGCGCCACCGCACCGGTGAGCCAGGTGAACGCCTCGGTACGAGCGCCGGCCGGAACCAGTCCGTCGACCAGCGTGTAACCGGTGATCAGCGCGGGCGCGATGCACATGCCGACGAGCAGGCCGAGGCCGGCCAGGACGAACAGCGAGTGCGCGGCCCACAGGCCGGAGGCCACCAGAGCGAGCGCGCCGTAGCCCACGACGAGGCGGCGTTGCGGCGCGGTCCTCCACGCGACGGCGCCGCAGACGATGCCGGAGAGCATGTTGCCCGCGGCGAAGACGCCGTACAGCACGCCGTTCAGTCCGGGCTCCCCGATCGACTCGCTGAACGCGGCCAGCGACACCTGCATGCCGCCGAAGACGGAGCCGATGCCCAGGAACGCCACCACCAGGACGCGCACTCCGGGCACCCGCAGAGCGGACGCGTGCTCCACGCGCGCGTGCGCGGCGAGGGTGATCACCGGCTGCGTGCCCTTCTGCGCCGCGAACAGCAGGCCGCCGAACAGGGTGAGCCCTGCCTCCGTCACCAGGCCCGCGGCCGGAGTCACGGTGGTGCACAGGGCGGTGGCCAGCAGCGGACCGAACACGAAGGTCAGCTCGTCGGTGACGGACTCGAAGGCGGCCGCAGTGGTCATCAGGGGCGTGTCCTGCAGTTTCACGCCCCAGCGGGCGCGCACCATCGGGCCGATCTGCGGCACCGAGGCACCTGTCGGAACGGCCGCCGCGAACAGTGCCCACAGGGGCGCGTGGGCGAGCGCGAGCGCCGTCAGCGTGAGCCCCGCGAGCGAGTGCAGCAGCACCCCGGGAATGAGGACGGCGCGCTGCCCGTACCGGTCGGCGAGCCTGCCGCTGTAGGGCGCGAAGAGGGCCATGGAGACGCCGGTGACGGCCGCGGTGGCGCCCGCGGCGCCGTACGAGCCGGTGGTGTGCTGCACGAGCAGCACGATGGAGATGGTGAGCATCGCGAACGGCTGGCGCGCCGCGAAGCCGGGAAGCAGGAACGTCCAGGCGCCGCGGGTGCGCAGCAGCTGTCCGTATCCGGGGCGGGCCGGCGCCGCCGAGTTCCTGGACGGCTCGGTGGTGACCGTGGATGCCACGGCCCGTGCCTTTCTGCCGCCTGGTAGCGCGCCCGTGCGGGGGCGCCGAGAGCTGTCCTCTTGCGCGGAACTGCGGTAGATACCGGTGTCCACTGAGGAGGACTGGCCGGCCGCCATACGGTCGCGCCAGCTCTGCGTCAGGCAGAGTTGGTTCGATCAGGGTGCGCCTTCATCGTACAGGGATCAATGGTTTGTGGGCCTGTGAAAACGAGCACCACGCGCGCGTTCACCTGCGATTGGCAACGGTGTGAACCGTACGAAACGCGCCCTTAACGGCCCGGTGTGTACGGGCCGGGCGCCGTCCGCGGCGCGACAGTGCGGGTTCAGCGCCCCGCGCCCGCCCCGTTGGTCCCCAGCCACCCGGCCAGCTTGCCGCCGTGGCCCACGGCGCGCAGCCGCCGCTCCGCGGCGTCCCGCACCGGATCGGTGGCGACGACCAGCAGTTCGTCGCCGCGCCGCAGCACCGTCGTCGGCATAGGAACAAACGATTTTCCTTCGCGGACGACGAGCGTGACGGCGGCTCCGGCCGGCAGACGCAGCTCGTTGACCTCGACGCCGTGCATCTTCGAGCCCTCGGGGATCGCCACGGACAGCAGGTGTCCGCGCAGTCGCTCCAGCGGGGCCGACTCGATGCCCAGGTCCGCCGCCTCGCCGCCCTCGCCGAGGTTCAGCTTGCGGGCCAGCCACGGCAGGGTCGGCCCCTGGACGAGTGTGTAGACGGCGACGAGGACGAAGACGATGTTGAAGATGCGGCGGCTGGAGTCCACGCCCTCCACCATCGGGATCGTCGCCAGGATGATGGGCACCGCCCCGCGCAGCCCGGCCCACGACATCAGCGTCTGCTCCTGCCAGGGCACCCGGAACGGCAGCAGGCACAGCACGACGCTCAGCGGACGCGCGACCATGGTCAGCGCCAGGCCGATGACGAGGGCGGGCACGACGTCGTCCCCGAGGTCGTGCGGCGTGACCAGCAGGCCGAGCAGGACGAACATGCCGATCTGGGCGATCCAGCCGAGCCCGTCGGCGAACCCGCGCGTGGCGGGCCAGTGCGGCAGCTTCGCGTTGCCCATCATCATCGAGGCGAGGTAGACCCCCAGGAAGCCGCTGCCGTGGGCCAGCGCGCCCGCGGCGTACGCCGTCACCGCGATCGCCATGACGGCGATCGGGTAGAGGCCGGAGGCGGGCAGTGCCACGTGCCGCAGCCCCCAGGAGCCGAGCCAGCCCACCGCGAGACCGATGGCCGCACCGATGGCGAGTTCGAGAGCTATCTCGCCCAGCAGCACGTACCAGTGCTCGACCGGGCCGGCCGTGGAGAACGCCACCACCAGGATGACCACGGGAGCGTCGTTGAAGCCGGACTCGGCCTCCAGCGTGCCCGTCACGCGCGCGGGGAGGGGAATCCTGCGCAGCACCGAGAAGACCGCCGCCGCGTCCGTCGAGGAGACGACCGCGCCGATGATGAGGGCCTGCCGCCATTCCAGCCCGACCAGGTAGTGCGCGGCCGTGGCCGTGACCCCGACGCTCACCGCGACTCCGGCCAGCGCAAGCGCGGAGGCGGCGGGCAGCACCGGCCGGACCTCCTTCCACTTCGTGCCGAGACCGCCCTCGGCCAGGATCACGACGAGGGCCGCGTATCCGATGACCTGGGTGAGTTCGGCGTTGTCGAAGCGGATGTCGCCGATGCCGTCCTGGCCCATGAGGATCCCTATCGCCAGGTAGACGAGCAGGCTGGGGAGCCCGCTGCGCGAGGAGATCCGGACCGCTGCCACGGCGACGAGCAGGACGAGCGAGCAGACGAGCAGAAGCTGGTTGAGGTGGTGGACAGTCAGCGGCCGTTCCCTTCCCTGACTCACACGCGTCCCGCGCGGGAGCTCACGTACATGGGACACGAGGTCGTGGGACTCCGCATCCAAGTACTTCGTTACCTTACCTAACTCTTGACGATTTCTTGACGCTCCGCGAGGCAAGATCGAACGCCCGCTCGCGCTCGTTCCCGACACCGCGTCAAGGGGCTCGGGGCCCTGCGCCTATGGTTGCTCCAGCGCTCATTCAAAGTCACAGCCCGCCTGCCGCTCGCGTTAGGACAGCAAGGACAGCGATGCCCCCCAACATCACCGCCACAACGGGTGACAAGCCCGCCAAGTCCGGCAGGAAGAAGGGGCGCAAAGCCCGACTCATCGTGCTGGTACTGGTCTTGGCCCTCATTGCGGGCGTTGCATACGGGGCGTACTGGTCCATCAGTACCGTCCGCGCCTCCTTCCCGCAGACGACGGGTTCGATAACACTCGACGGTCTGTCAGGCCCCGTCGACGTCAAGCGCGACAATTACGGCATCCCGCAGATCTACGCCTCCTCGGACGAGGATCTGTTCATGGCGCAGGGCTACGTCCAGGCGCAGGACCGGTTCTACGAGATGGACGTGCGCCGTCACATGACCGCCGGGCGCCTGTCGGAGATGTTCGGCAAGGGCCAGGTCAAGAACGACGAGTTCCTGCGCACCCTGGGCTGGGACCGGGTGGCCCAGCGGGAGTACGACACCAAGCTGTCGGCCTCCACGAAGAAGTACCTCCAGGCCTACGCCAAGGGAGTCAACGCCTACCTGCAGGGCAAGGACGGCAAGGACATCTCCCTCGAGTACGCGGCCCTGGGCTTCACCAACGACTACAAGCCGGAGAGGTGGACCCCGGTCGACTCGGTCTCGTGGCTGAAGGCGATGGCCTGGGACCTGCGCGGCAACATGCAGGACGAGATCGACCGCGCCCTGATGACCAGCCGCCTCGGCCCCAAGCAGATCGCCGACCTGTACCCGGACTACCCGTACAGCCGCAACAAGGCGATCGTCCAGGAGGGCCAGTACAACGACCTCACCAAGGCGTTCGAACAGAACGGCAGCTCGTCCACCAGCGGAACGTCCACCAGCGGAACGTCCACGGGCGGAACCTCCACCAGCGGGACGTCGACCGGCGGAACCTCCACGAGCGGAACCTCCACGAGCGGCTCTACGGGCGTTTCCGCCTCGACGGCGTCCTCGGCGCTGCAGAGCCAGCTTTCCGGCCTCTACAAGGTCCTGGACGACGTTCCCGCCGCCGTGGGCGTGAACGGCCAGGGCATCGGATCCAACTCGTGGGTCGTCTCCGGGGATCACACCATCACCGGCCACCCCCTGCTCGCCAACGACCCGCACCTGTCGGCCTCGCTGCCGTCCGTCTGGTACCAGATGGGCCTGCACTGCCGGACCGTCTCCAGCAAGTGCCAGTACGACGTCACCGGTTACACCTTCGCGGGCATGCCCGGCGTGGTCATCGGCCACAACCAGGACATCGCCTGGGGCATGACCAACTCCGGCGTCGACGTCACCGACCTCTACCTGGAGAAGCTCACCGGCGACGGTTACCTCTACGACGGCACGGTGAAGCCCTTCAAGACCCGCACGGAGACCATCAAGGTCGCCGGCGGCGCCTCCAAGAAGATCATCGTCCGCCAGACCGCCGACGGCATGCCGCTGCTGTCCGACCGGGACGACGAGCTCGTCAAGGTCGGCAGGAAGGCCACCGTCGACACCGCCGCCCCCGACCGCGGCGACGGCTACGGCGTCGCGTTGCGCTGGACCGCGCTGGACCCGGGCACCTCCATGGACGCCGTCTTCGCCATGGACAAGGCATCGAACTGGAGCGGCTTCCGTTCCGCCGCCGCCCTGTTCGACGTGCCCTCGCAGAACCTGGTCTACGCCGACAAGGACAACATCGGCTACACGCTGCCCGGAAAGATCCCCACGCGCGCGAAGAAGGACGACGGCTCGATCCCCGCGCCGGGCTGGGACTCCAGCTACAAGTGGACCGGGTTCATCCCCGAGAAGGCGCTGCCCTACGAGTACAACCCGAAGCGCGGCTACATCGTCACCGCCAACCAGGCGGTGGTCGACCCGGACAAGTACCCCTACACGCTCACCACGGACTGGGGGTACGGGACCCGCAGTCAGCGCATCACCGACCTGATCGAGTCGAAGATCAAGGACGGCGGCAAGGTCTCCACGGACGACATGCGCCAGATGCAGCTCGACAACAGCAGCGAGATCGCCAAGCTGCTCGTGCCCACACTGCTGAAGATCGACATCAAGGACAAGAACGTCCGCGAGGCGCAGCAGCTGCTTGAAGGCTGGGACTACACCCAGGACGCCGACTCGGCCGCGGCCGCCTACTTCAACGCCGTCTGGCGCAACATCCTCAAGCTGGCGTTCGGCAACAAGCTGCCCAAGGAACTGCGCGTCAAGGGCCAGTGCCTGTGGGTCGACCCGGTCAACACCACCGGCCCCGCGGACGCGACCAACAAGGTCCGCGAGTGCGGCCAGCGCGACGCCGACCAGGCGCAGCCGGACGGCGGCGACCGCTGGTTCGAGGTCGTGCGCACCCTGATGAACGACCCGAAGAGCGACTGGTGGACCACGCCCAAGTCGCTCACCCGGCCGGGAGCGCAGAACAACCGGGACGACCTGTTCAAGCGCGCCATGATCGACGCCCGCTGGGAGCTCACCGCCAAGCTGGGCAAGGACATCGACACCTGGAGCTGGGGCCGGCTGCACCGCCTGTTCCTGAAGAACCAGACCCTCGGCACCGACGGCCCCGGTTTCCTGCGGTACATCCTCAACCGCGGCCCCTGGAAGCTCAGCGGCGGCGAGGCGACCGTCAACGCCACCGGCTGGAACGCGGCCGGCGGATACGGCGTGGTGTGGGTCCCGTCGATGCGCATGGTGGTCAACCTCGACGACCTCGACAAGTCGAAGTGGATCAACCTCACCGGAGCCTCCGGGCACGCCTTCAGCGCCCACTACACCGACCAGACCGGCAAGTGGGCCGACGGTGAACTCCTCGACTGGAACTTCTCCGACAAGGCCGTCGACAAGAACACGAGCGACACGCTGGTGCTGAAGCCATGAGGCCGAGCCTCCGGGCGTGAGCCACGGAAAGGGGTCCTCCACGCACGCGTGGAGGACCCCTTTGCTTGGGTGCGGGTGCGGGTGCGGGTGCGGGGCGTGTCGGCGAGCGGGAAGGGGCGCGTGATGATCGGCGTGCGCTCTTCCCCGGTTCACGCGCCGCTGTGGAAGCGGCGTACGCCCGACGGTGTCACCACGGCGTGCACCGGCCGGTCGTGCGCCTCGGACGGGACGCGCTCGACGACCTCCGAGTCGTAGAGCAGCACCACCAACGCCGGATGCGCGCCCGCACCCTCCAGACGCGCGAGGACGCGGTCGTACGACCCCCCGCCGCGCCCCAGTCGCATCCCGCGCGCATCGACCGCCAGCCCCGGCAACAGCACCACGTCGGCTCCGGCCACGGCGTCCGGGCCGAGACGCTCGCCGGTCGGCTCGAAGAGGGCCATCTTTCCGCCGTGTTGGACACGCGCCAGGGAGCCCTCGCCGGTGTACGCGCCCCAGTCCAGGTCGTTGTCCGGCAGAAGCGCCGGGAGCAGGACCCGCACGCCCCGCGCGCACAGCGCGTCCAGGAGCGCGAGGGTGCCGGGCTCACTCCCCACGGAGACGTACCCCGCCACCGTGCGCGCCCGCGCGAGTTCCGGCAGCCCGAGGGCGCGGCCGGCCAGCGCCTCGGCGGCTTCTCGCACGTCATCCGCCGTCAACCTGTTTCTCACCGCGAGGAACTCTCGCCGCAACATTCGCTTGTCAGACTCGGCCGCACGTCCGGCGTGACTCACTGATCGCACCCCGTACCCTTCCAATCTGCTCATATGAGAGCCAATTAACCGGAGCTGCGGATTCCTCGCAAAGGCACCGGATAAGGTTGCGGGCATGACTCAGTCCCACCCCAGGATCACCAAGGCTGTCATTCCCGCAGCCGGCCTCGGCACCCGGTTCCTGCCGGCCACCAAGGCCACTCCCAAGGAGATGCTGCCGGTCGTCGACAAGCCCGCGATCCAGTACGTGGTCGAGGAGGCCGTGGCCGCCGGTCTCGACGACGTCCTCATGGTCACCGGCCGCAACAAGCGTCCGCTCGAAGACCACTTCGACCGCAACTACGAGCTGGAGTCGGCCCTTCAGAAGAAGGGCGACGCCGGCCGTCTCGCCAAGGTCCAGGCCTCCAGTGACCTGGCCACCATGCACTACGTGCGGCAGGGCGACCCCAAGGGGCTGGGTCACGCCGTGCTGTGCGCCGCTCCGCACGTGGGCGACGAACCCTTCGCCGTCCTGCTCGGCGACGACCTCATCGACCCGCGCGACCCCCTGCTCGCACGCATGGTCGAGGTGCAGGAGCAGCACGGCGGCAGCGTCATCGCGCTCATGGAGGTCGCGCCGGAGCAGATCCACCTCTATGGATGCGCGGCCGTGGAGACCACCGCGGACGGCGACGTCGTCAAGGTGACCGGAATGGTCGAGAAGCCCGACCCGGACGACGCCCCGTCGAACTACGCGGTCATCGGCCGCTACGTCCTCGACCCGCACATCTTCGAGATACTGCGCAAGACCGAGCCGGGCCGCGGCGGGGAGATCCAGCTCACCGACGCCCTCCAGCAGCTCGCGCAGGACGAGAAGGTCGGCGGCCCGGTGCACGGCGTGGTCTTCACGGGCCGCCGCTACGACACCGGCGACCGCGGTGACTATCTGCGTGCCATTGTCAGACTCGCGTGCGAACGTGAAGACCTGGGCCCGGACTTCCGGACCTGGCTTCGCAGTTACGTAGCCGAGGAGATGTAGCAACGTTGAGCAGCGCCGCGCCCCGCACCACCGGCCCGGACCACCTGTGGTCGGTGGACGAGCACCTGGAGGACATCCTCACCACCGTCCGCCCCCTGGAACCCATCGAGCTGCAGCTCCTCGACGCCCAGGGCTGCGTCCTGGTCGAGGACGTCACGGTGCCGCTGTCGCTGCCGCCGTTCGACAACAGCTCCATGGACGGGTACGCGGTACGCGTCGCGGATGTCGCGGGCGCGAGCGAGGAGTTCCCGGCGGTGCTGGACGTCGTCGGGGACGTCGCGGCGGGCCAGGCCGAGCTGCTCCACGTGGGGCCCGGCCAGGCCGCCCGCATCATGACCGGCGCCCCGTTGCCGCCCGGTGCCGAGACCGTCGTCCCCGTCGAGTGGACCGACGGGGGCCTCGGCGAGGGCCCGGTCGCCGGGATGCGCGCCCGCAGCCTCGGCCCCGAGGGCGCAGAGGGGCACGTGCACGTGTACCGGTCGGCCGACGCACGCGCGCATGTGCGCGCCAAGGGCAGCGACGTGCGGGCCGGGGACCGGGCCCTCGAGGCCGGCACCGTCCTCGGGCCGCCGCAGATCGCCCTGCTCGCCGCCATCGGCCGCGGCACGGTCCGCGTGCGCCCGCGCCCGCGCGTGGTCGTCGTCTCCACCGGCAGCGAACTCGTCCAGCCCGACGAGGAACTGGGCAGCGGCCAGATCTACGACTCCAACAGCTTCGCCCTCACCGCCGCCGCCCGCGACGCCGGCGCCATCGCCTACCGCGTGGGCGCCGTCGCCGACGACGCCGAGACCCTGCGCGCCACCATCGAGGACCAGCTCGTGCGCGCCGACCTCATGGTCACCACCGGTGGCGTGAGCGTCGGGGCGTACGACGTCGTCAAGGAAGCCCTGTCGTACGTCGCCGACGAGGACGAGGCGGGCGGCGGAATCGAGTTCCGCAAGCTCGCCATGCAGCCCGGCAAACCCCAGGGCTTCGGCACCATCGGCCCCGATCACGTCCCGCTGCTCGCCCTCCCGGGCAACCCCGTCTCGTCGTACGTCTCCTTCGAGCTGTTCGTCCGCCCCGCGATCCGCACCCTGATGGGGCTCGACGACGTCCACCGGCCGCGCACGAGGGCCACTCTCACCACCGGCAAGGCGCTGACCTCGCCGAAGGGCCGCCGACAGTTCCTGCGGGGCACGTACGCCGACGGCTCCGTCAGCCCCGTCGGCGGCGCCGGATCGCACCTGGTCGCGGCCCTCGCGCAGGCCGACGCGCTGATCGTCGTACCCGAAGACGTGGAGTCCGTCGAGCCCGGCAGCGAGGTCGAGGTCGTGCTGCTCGGCTGACCAACGGCGTGGGGGCCGCTCATGGGACGGTCCCGCTCCGTCGTCCGCGCCGACTTGGCGTACCGTGTCGCGCACAGCAGGCCCACGCGCCGCACCGTGAGGGGCCCGGACCGGGAGCGTCACACACCATGACCGTGCCTTCCCGGGGGGAGACCCCCGGACCGTCTGTGCAGGACCGCCTGACACATATCGACGAGGCGGGCGCCGCCCGCATGGTCGACGTGTCCGGCAAGGACGTGACCGCGCGCACCGCCCGCGCGAGCGGCCGGGTCCTCGTCTCACCACGCGTGATCGAACTGCTGCGCGGTGAGGGAGTGCCCAAGGGAGACGCCCTGGCCACCGCGCGCATCGCCGGGATCATGGGTGCCAAGCGCACCCCGGATCTCATTCCGCTGTGCCATCCGTTGTCGGTGTCCGGTGTGAAACTGGATCTGTCGGTCGCGGACGACGCCGTGGAGATCCGGGCCACCGTGAAGACCACGGACCGCACGGGCGTCGAGATGGAGGCCCTGACCGCGGTCTCCGTCGCCGCGCTCACCGTGATCGACATGGTCAAGGCGGTCGACAAGGGAGCGGTCATCACGGACGTGCGCGTGGAGGAGAAGACGGGCGGCAAGTCGGGCCATTGGAGCCGGACATGACGCTCGATGCCGGGATCGGCGGTGCGCTGCTCGCCCCGTACAGCGCGCTCGTCGTCACGGCCTCCAACCGCGCCGCCGCCGGTGTCTACGAGGACAAGGGCGGACCGCTGATCGCCGAAGGACTCAAGGGCTTCGGGTTCGCCGTCGACGGCCCGCAGATCGTCCCCGACGGCGACCCCGTGGAGACCGCCCTGCGCGCGGGCGCCGATGCCGGCTACGACGTGATCGTGACCACCGGCGGCACCGGCATCTCGCCCACCGACCGCACCCCCGAGGCGACGCGCAAGGTGATCGACTACGAGGTGCCGGGCATCGCGGAGGCCGTCAGGGCGTTCGGGCGGGAGAAGGTGCCGACCGCCGCGCTCTCCCGGGGCCTGGCCGGGGTCGCGGGGGGCACGCTGATCGTCAACCTGCCGGGTTCCACCGGCGGGGTCCGGGACGGGCTGGCCGTCCTGGAACCCCTGCTGGTCCACGCCGTCGACCAGATCCGCGGCGGCGACCACCCCAGACCCGGCTCCACCAGTGGGGGTGCGAGCTGAACAGCCCATCCTGGCCCGTCGTGCTGACGGACGGAGACATCGTCCTGAGGCCGATAAAACTGCGCGACCAGCGGGCGTGGCGCGAGGTCAACCGGCGCAACCGGGACTGGTTGCGCCCCTGGGAGGCGACCATTCCGCCGCCCACGCCCAGCGGCCCGATCGCGCACCGGCCGACCTACCGTCAGATGGTCAGGCACCTGCGCTCGGAAGCGAACGCGGGCCGGATGCTGCCGTTCGTCATCGAGTACCAGGGGCGGCTCGTCGGGCAGTTGACGGTCGCCGGCATCACCTGGGGCTCCATGTGTTCCGGGCACATCGGTTACTGGGTGGACGAGGCGGTGGCCGGCCGCGGCGTCATGCCGACCTCCGTGGCGCTTGTCGTGGACCACTGTTTCCGGGCCGTCGGTCTGCACCGCATCGAGGTCTGCATTCGCCCCGAGAACGGGCCGAGCCGACGGGTCGTGGAGAAACTCGGATTCCGCGAGGAGGGACTCAGGCCGCGTTATCTCCACATCGACGGAGCCTGGCGCGACCATCTCGTGTTCGCGCTCACCGCGGAAGAGGTCCCGGACGGGTTGCTCAGCCGCTGGAAGAGGGCAACCTCTCAGCGGGCCTCGCAGGACGCGCCGCGCACAACCCACCGGAACGCCCACAACACTCCGGGGAATCCGGCATAGTCGCCCCAGGTGCCGAGGTAATTGAATACTTGTTCGAAATTGATCGCACGGTGACCGTCTCGAGGCATTAAATTCGCGGCCTCGGCGGGCGGCTGATCGCATCGGTCACAAAAAAAGTTCGAAATATCAGCCAGATCGTGCGACACACCGGCCCAATTGGCAGATGGCCTCACGCAAACCCCTCTACCGTGTGAGGCGTGAGCAGCAGCGGCCTCATCTACGCAGTCATTGTCGGGGCCTGGGCCGCCTACTTGGTGCCGATGTGGCTCCGTAGGCAGGACGAGCTGAACGAGGCCCGTCCGACGGAACGCTTCAGCACCGCCATCCGGTTGCTGTCCGGACGAGCGGGCATGGAGCGTCGGTACGCCAGGGACCTGCGCGCGCGCTCCACCGAAGAGGGGGAGCCCGGCGCGGACGCTCCGGACGCGATCACCGACTCGGTGGACGTCCGGGCCTTCGCCATGCCTCCGACGCGCCCGCAGGCGCGCGCGGACGTGCAGGCGCAGGCGTCGGGGCGTGCGCAACCGGCGCGCGACAAGTCCGACGCGCCGGCGCCCGGATCAAGTTCCGCGCCCGCGGCCTCCGCGAACCACCGAGCGGGCGACTCAGCGCCGGCGGCCGCAGCAGGCACCGCCCCGGCGCGCGGAACCGACTCCGCCCCGGCACGCGGATCCAATTCCACGCCGGCGCGAAAGCGAGTGCCAGGGGCGAGGCGCACGCCCTCGCAGGAAGCCGCCGCGGCCCGCGCCCGGCGTACGAAGGTGCTCGCGCGCCGTCGGCGCACCACCGTGATGCTCTTCCTCGCCTTCACGCTCGGCACGATCGTCGCCGCCGTCGGAGGCCTCGCGTTCCTGTGGGCACCCGGCGTTCCCGCCGTACTGCTCAGCGGGTACATCGCTTACCTGCGCGCCCAGGAGCGCCGTCGCTTCGCCTTCCAGATGGACCGGCGCCGGGCCGAGGCCGCCGCGCAGCACCTGCGCGAGCGCGCCCGCCAACCGCGCCGCCGCCCCACCGTCGAGTCACAGGTCGACGAGCCCGAGGAGAGCCCGGAGCCCGAGGCCGACCCCGGGCTGTCCGCGCTGGCCGCCGACCGGCGCGCCCTCGTCGAGCAGACCGACCACGCCGAATGGGTCGACCAGCAGCGCGAGCGGCAGCGGCGGCCGGGGCACGGGGACAGCTGGGATCCGGTGCCGGTGCCGTTGCCGACGTACGTGACCGCGCCGGTCGCTCCGCGGGCGACCGCGGACGTGGACCTCGGGGCGCCGGACGCCTGGAGCTCGGCCCGGTCGAGTTCCGTGGCCCGGGACCAGGAGACGCAGGACGCCGCCGCGGCCGAGCGCCGGGACGGCGCGGAGGCGCCGGAGGCGGACGCGGAGGAGAGGGCCGAGGACGACGGGCGCAGTGACGCCCGCCGGGCGGCCTCCGCGCGGCGGGCGCGGGAACGGGGACGTACGCCGCTGTTCGACCAGTACGAGGACGGGGGCCGGCCGAAGGCCGCCAACGAGTAGACGGCGGGGTGGCTGCTCCCACCCGTCCCACCTGTGCCGCTGCCGTCCCCGCCCGCCCGGGAACGGATTTCCAAGCACGCGGATCGGGGTGCTAGAGTTTCACTCGTTGCAAGGGCCTGTGGCGCAGTCCGGTAGCGCACCTCGTTCGCATCGAGGGGGCCAGGGGTTCAAATCCCCTCAGGTCCACCGCAACAACTGGCCAGGGAAACCTGAGGCAGTTGATGAGATCCCGTCCGATCGGAAGATCGGGCGGGATCTTTGTTTTGGCTGACGGGATGTCAGTGAGTATGGGGGGCCGGGTGCCAGCGGATCTCAGGAGTTGAGGGCCTTCGCGAAGCAGCGGCTGCTCTCGTGGAAGCGGTAGTAGCCGAACTTCTCGCACGGCTCGTAGCCGCTGGACGTGTACAGGGCGATGGCCTCCGGCTGCTTCAGGCCGGTCTCCAGGACCATCCGGGCGCGTCCCGCCTCCCGCGCGTCCTCCTCCAGGGCGGCCAGGATGCGGCGGGCGAGGCCGCGGCCGCGGGCGGAGGCCACCACGAACATGCGCTTGAGCTCGGCGTCGCCGTCGCGGTTGCCCTCGCCGTTGGCGTCCTGGGCGCGCCAGCCGCCGGTCGCGACCGGGCTGTCGTACTCGTCGTACGCGATCAGGTAGACGCCGTTCGGGGGCGCGAAGTCGGACGGGTCGAGCGGGGTGGCGTCTCCACCGTCGCCGTAGCGGACGTGGTACTCGGCCTGGACCTCGTCGTTGAGCTTGACGGCGTCCGGGTGGTCGAAGGGGACGCGGCGAATGTTCATGCTGTGGACCGTACACCTGTGCCTAGACGGGATCTGGACGGTGTCCAGTGTGCCGGTAGGGTTCCCGGGTGTTCACTGTGACCTCCGTCAACGTCAACGGACTGCGTGCCGCCGCGAAGAAGGGCTTCGTCGAGTGGCTGGCCGGGACCTCCGCCGATGTGCTGTGCCTGCAGGAGGTGCGGGCCGAGCCCCAGCAGCTGCCCGAGGAGGTGCGCATGCCGGACGGGTGGCACGTCGTGCACGCGCCGTCCGCCGCCAAGGGCCGCGCCGGCGTCTCCCTCTACACCCGCCGTGAGCCCGACCGCGTGCGGGTCGGCTTCGGCTCGGCCGAGTTCGACACCACCGGGCGGTACGTCGAGGCCGACCTGCCCGGGGTCACCGTCGCCTCCCTCTACCTCCCCTCCGGCGAGGTCGGCACCGAGCGGCAGGACGAGAAGGTCCGCTTCATGGCCGAGTTCCTCGTCCACCTGAAGGCGCTGCGCGAGCGGGCCGCCGCCGACGGGCGCGAGGTCGTCGTCTGCGGCGACTGGAACATCGCCCACCAGCCGGCCGACCTCAAGAACTGGCGCGGCAACCAGAAGAACTCCGGCTTCCTCCCGGAGGAGCGGGAGTGGCTCACCCAGGTGTTCGACCAGACCGACGGCGGCTACGTGGACGTCGTACGCGCCCTGCATCCGGACGTCGAGGGCCCGTACACCTGGTGGTCCTACCGCGGACGGGCCTTCGACAACGACAGCGGTTGGCGCATCGACTACCACGTCTCGACGCCGGGGCTGGCCGCCAAGGCCGTGAAGGGGTACGTCGAGCGGGCGGCCACGCATGACGAGCGCTGGTCGGACCACGCGCCAGTGACGGTCGTCTACGACCTCCGGTGAGGCACCCCGTCACTCCCGCTTCCGCAACCGCCGATCCAGCGCCAGCGAGAGCTCTGCCTCCACCACGCTGCGGGCCAGGGGGCGCAGGCGGTGGAGGTCGTCTTCCGTGCCGTGGCGGAGGACCAGGGCCGCGAACATCTCGGCGAGTTCGTCGACGTGTTCGCGGACGCGGGCGCCCGCTGCCAGGACCTCGGCGAGGGGGATGCCCTCGCGGACCAGGGCGGAGGAGACGTCCAGGAGGCGGCGGCTGATGTGGACGATCTCGTCGCCGTCGGTGCCCAGGTAGCCGAGGTCGAGGGCGGCGGCGAGGTTCTCGGGGGTGACCTGGCCCTCGAAGCGGGCGGCGAGTTCCTCGGGGGTGAGGCGGACCGGCTCCTCCTCGGTGGGGGCGACGCCGAGGACGTCGGCGACGTCGCGGCCGTGGTCCAGGGCCTCCGCCAGTTCGGCGATGCCGGTGAGGGTGTGGCCGCGTTCCAGGAGCGCCGCGATGGTGCGCAGCCGGGCCAGGTGGTGGTCGTCGTACCAGGCGATACGGCCCTCGCGGCGGGGCGGCGGGATCAGCTTGCGTTCGCGGTAGAAGCGCAGCGTGCGCACCGTGATGCCGGCCAGCCGCGCCAGCTCCTCCATGCGGTACTCGCGTCGTCCGTCAGCCCCTGTCACGCCCGCAGCCTATGTTGTACCGCCGGTAACTTTCCCTTCCGCGCCCCCTACCCATCGGTACGGAGCTGCTCTACCCTCCCATTGCGCCAGTGTTCACTGGCGGAGTTGCGGAGGAAGGGCGACGGCATGGCCGAACACGAGCATGTGCGGGTGGCGGTGATCGGGTCCGGGTTCGGCGGGCTCGGGGCCGCCGTACGGCTGCGGCGCGAGGGTGTCACCGACTTCGTCGTGCTGGAGCGGGCCGGGAGCGTGGGCGGCACCTGGCGGGACAACAGCTATCCCGGGTGCGCGTGCGACGTGCCGTCCCACCTGTACTCGTTCTCCTTCGCGCCCCACCCCGACTGGCCGCGCACCTTCTCCGGGCAGGAGCACATCCGCGCCTATCTGGAGCATGTGACGGACGTCTTCGGACTGCGCCCGCACCTCCGCTTCGACTCCGAGGTCAAGATGATGACCTGGAACGGCGCGAAGCTCCGGTGGGACATCGAGACCAGCTCCGGGTCGCTCTCCGCGGACGTCGTCGTCTCCGCCACCGGGCCGCTGTCCGACCCGAAGATCCCCGAGGTGCCGGGGCTGGACTCCTTTCCCGGCAAGGTCTTCCACTCCGCCCGCTGGGACCACGACTACGACCTGCGCGGCAAGCGCGTCGCGATGGTCGGGACGGGCGCCTCCGCCATCCAGATCGTTCCCGCGATCCAGCCGGAGGTCGGGCACCTCACCCTCTTCCAGCGCACCCCGCCCTGGGTGCTGCCCCGCGTCGACCGCGCCATCACCGGGCCCGAACGGGCGCTGCACCGCGCGCTGCCCTTCACCGCCAAGGCCCGGCGCGGACTGCTGTGGGGCATCCGGGAGTTGCAGGTCCAGGCGTTCACCAAGCACCCCGACGAGCTCGGTTTCGTGGAGCAGTTGGCCAAGCGGAACATGGGCCGCGCCATCAAGGACCCCGCCCTGCGCGCCAAGTTGACCCCCGACTACCGCATCGGCTGCAAGCGGATCCTGCTGAGCAGCGAGTACTACCCGGCGCTCGCGCGGCCCAACGTCCATGTCGTGGCGAGCGGGTTGAGCGAGATCCGCGGTTCCACGGTCGTGGCCGCCGACGGGAGCGAGGCCGAGGTGGACGCGATCATCTTCGGTACGGGGTTCCACGTCACCGACATGCCCATCGCCGAACGGGTCGTGGGCGCCGAGGGCAAGACCCTCGCCGAGGCCTGGAAGGGCGGGATGGAGGCCCTGCGCGGAGCGTCCGCCGCCGGGTTCCCGAACTGGCTCACGATCATCGGGCCCAACACCGGCCTGGGGAACTCGTCGATGATCCTGATGATCGAGTCCCAGCTCAACTACATGGCGGACTTCCTGCGGCAACTGGACGTCCTCGGCGGCCGAGCGGCCCTGGACGCCCGGCCGGGCGCGGTCGCCGCCTGGAACCGCCGGGTGCAGGAGCGGATGCGGCGGACGGTGTGGAACACCGGTGGCTGCACCAGCTGGTACCTCGACCCCAGCGGCCGTAACACCACCATCTGGCCCGGGACCACGACCGAGTTCCGGCGGGCCACCCGGCGGGTCGATCTCGCCGAGTACGAACTCCTGCGCGTACCCGCCGGCGAGGCCGCGGAGGTGGGCGCGTGAGCCGCCTGACCGCCGTGGCCTCCGGGCCGTACGCCCCGCCCGCCCCGACCCGTGAGCTCACCGCCGTCTCCGCCGACGGCGCCCGACTGCACGTGGAGATCCACGGACCCGACGGTGCCCCCGCCGTCGTCCTCGCCCACGGCTGGACCTGCTCCACCGCCTTCTGGGCGGCCCAGATCCGGGACCTCGCCGTCGACCACCGTGTCATCGCCTACGACCAGCGCGGCCACGGACGCAGCCCGGCGAGCCCGGCCTGCAGTACGGAGGCCCTCGCGGACGACCTCGAGGCCGTACTCGACGCGACGCTGGAACCCGGGGAGAGGGCCATGGTGGCCGGACACTCCATGGGCGGCATGACCGTGATGGCCGCGAGCGGGCGGCCCGGGTTCCGGGAGCATGTCGCCGCCGTCCTGCTGTGCAGCACCGGATCCTCGCGGCTGGTCGCCGAGTCGACCGTCGTACCCATCGGGGCCGGGGCGCTGCGGACCTGGCTGACCAAGCACATCCTCGGCTCGCGCGCGCCGCTCGGACCGGTCACGCCCCTCGCGCGCCGGATCCTCAAGTACGGGACCATGGGGCCGGGTTCGGCACCGCACATGGTGGAAGCGTGCGCGCGGATCGTGCACGCCTGCCCGCGCGCGGTGCGCCATGCCTGGTCGCAGGTGCTGGACCTGCTCGATCTCGACCACGCCGTACGGGAGTTGAGGGTGCCGACGGCCGTCGTGGTCGGGACCGCCGACCGGCTCACACCGCCCGTGCAGGCACGGGCGCTGGTCGCCGCGCTGCCCGACTGCGTGGGCCTGACCGAGCTGCCGGGGCTCGGCCACATGACGCCGGTGGAGGCGCCGGAGCTGGTGACGGCCCGGATCCGGGACCTGGTGGCGACGTACGTGACGATCAAGGAGGGTGCATGAGCAGGGTGAGCCTGGAAGGGCAGGTCGCGGTCGTCACCGGCGCCGCGCGCGGGGTCGGCGAACTGCTCGCGCGCAAACTGTCGGCGCGCGGGGTCAAGGTGGCGCTGGTCGGGCTGGAACCGGACGCCCTCAAGCAGGTCTCCGGGCGGCTGCACAGCGACAGCGACCACTGGTACGCCGACGTCACCGACCACGAGGCGATGAGCAGGGTGGCCGCCGAGGTCAAGGAGCGGTTCGGGAAGGTCGACATCGTCGTCGCCAACGCGGGCGTCGCGACCGGCGGTCCCTTCGTCGACTCCGATCCGGAGGCCTGGCGGCGGGTGATCGAGGTGAACCTCATCGGATCGGCCGTCACCGCACGGGCGTTCCTGCCGGTGCTGACGGAGAGCCGCGGCTATCTGCTGCAGATCGCGTCCCTCGCGGCGATCACCCCGGCGCCGATGATGACGGCGTACTGCGCCTCCAAGTCCGGTGTGGAGGCGTACGCGCACAGTCTGCGGGCCGAGGTCGGCCACAAGGGCGTACGCGTCGGCGTCGGGTATCTGTCCTGGACCGACACGGACATGGTGCGCGGCGCCGACCAGGACGAGGTCATGCGGGAGCTCAGGCAGCGGCTGCCCTGGCCGTCCAACAAGACGTACCCGCTGGGGCCGGCCGTGGACCGGCTCGTGGCCGGGATCGAGCGGCGGTCGAGCCATGTGTACGGGCAGTGGTGGCTGCGCGGGATGCAGGGCGTGCGCGGATATCTGCCCGGGATCATCGGGACCGTCGGACAGCGGGAGATGCGGCGCTTCGGGTCACGCCTTGAGGGCATGCGCGGCGGGCTCGTCGGCGCAGGTGGGGCGGCGGACGAGGCGGCTCGGGCTACGCAGCGTAACTGATCGAAATGCGAGGGTTGTCCGGGCGTGTGAATCTGGTCGAGGCCCGACCAAGGGCCTTTCCCCTCACCCTCAATGGGAGTGAACCCACATGGGTATGAAGGACCAGTTCCAGGACAAGTCCCAGCAGTTGCAGGAGCAGGCCAAGCGGAGGGCCGAGCAGGCCCGTGAGCAGGGTCAGCGTGGCCGTCAGCCGGGCCAGGGCCAGGGCCCGGGCCAGGACCGCGACCGCGACCGTGACCGGATGCGGGACGAGGAGTCGGACCGCATCCGGCACGAGGAGGACCGGCTCGAGGACTTCGAGGCGTAGCCGCTGCGCTGGGCTTCAGCCGACAAGGTGGGGTGCCCTGTGTTGTGGGGCACCCCACTTTTGCGTCGCCGTGCGCGGTTCGCCGCGCCCCTGAAAGACCTCACCTGGGCGGGAGTTTGGGACGTGAACGGTCCGGGACGTTCGAGTAGTCCGGCGGTGTGGCCGGAGGGTTGGTTTCCAGGAGGTCCACGGCCAGTCGTACGGCGTCGTCCAGTTGGGCGTGGCGGCCCTCCGCCCAGTCCAGGGGGGTGCGGAGGATCTCCAAGTCGGGGGTGACGCCCCGGTTTTCGACGCCCCAGCCGTACGCGTCGAACCAGGCCGCGTTCATCGGTACGGTGATCACCGTGCCGTCGCCCAGGCGGTGGCGGCCGGTCATGCCGACCACTCCGCCCCAGGTGCGCTGGCCCACGACGGGGCCCAGCTTCAGGAGTTTGAACGCGGCGGTGATCATGTCGCCGTCGGATGAGGTCGCCTCGTCGGCGAGGGCGACCACCGGGCCGCGCGGGGCGTTCGAGGCGTACGACACGGGCTGGGCGTTTCTCGTCAGGTCCCAGCCGAGGATGGTGCGGGTCAGCTTCTCCACGACCAGTTCGCTGATGTGGCCGCCCGCGTTGCCGCGCACGTCGACGATGAGCGCGGGGCGGGAGACCTCCATGCGCAGGTCGCGGTTGAACTGGGCCCAGCCCGAACCGCCCATGTCCGGGATGTGCAGATAGCCGCACCGTCCGGCGCTCAACTCCCGTACGACGGCTCGGCGTTTGGCGACCCAGTCCTGGTAGCGCAGGGGGCGTTCGTCGATCAGGGGGACCACGGCGACCCGGCGGGAGCGGCCCGCCTCGCCCTCCGCGGGGGTGAACGTCAGCTCCACGGTCGTGCCGCCGGCGCCCGCGAGCAGCGGGTACGGGCCGGTCAGCGGGTCCACCGGGCGGCCGTCGACGTGGGTGAGGACCGCGCCCTCGCGGATGCCGGTGCCGGCCAGCGGGGAACGTGCCTTGGAGTCCGAGGAGTCGCCGGGGAGGATCCGCTTGACCACCCAGCCCTCGTCCCTGTGCACGAAGTTGGCCCCGAGCAGGCCCTGCCAGCGCTGGTAGTGCGGCGGGCCCTCGTTGCGGCGGGCGGCCGTGACATAGGCGTGGGAGGTGCCGAGTTCGCCGAGCACCTCGCGGAGCAGGTCCGCGAACTCGTCGGGGGACGCGACCCGTTCGACCAGCGGCCGGTACTGCTCCAGGACCCCTGTCCAGTCGACGCCGCACATCCCCGGGTCCCAGAAGTACGCGGGGATCAGCCGGCCCGCCTCCTCGTAGGACTGACGCCACTCGGCGGCCGGGTCGACCTCGTGCAGGATGCGCCGCAGGTCGATCCAGACCGTCGAGTCGCCGTCGCCGGACTCGGTGGAGGGGACCGCCCGCAGATCGCCCTCGTCGACCACGACCAGCCGGGTGCCGTCGCCGCTGACCGCGAACCAGTCGAGGTGCTCGACGAGTTCGGACTTCTTCGCCTTGCTGATGGTGAAGTGTTCGAGCGTGGGGCGGCCCGTGGTGTCGTCCGGGTTGGCGAAGGTCTCGCCCAGCGCGCCGGAGATCGGCCAGCGCAGCCAGACCAGCCCGCCGCCCGCGACCGGGTACAGCGCCGAGTACTTGGAGGCGGCGACCGGGAACGGGGTGACCCGGCTCTCGAGGCCCTCCACCTCCACGGTCACGGCACCGTCGCCCTCGTCCTCCTCCACCGGGTCCAGGCCCCCGGCGGCAGGCCGGCCCTCCGGGTTCAGCGCGAAGGGGGAGGGGGTGGCCGAGGACAGGGGCACCAGGTAGGGGCGGCAGCCGAGCGGGAAGGACAGGTCCCCGGTGTGGACGTCGTACACCGGGTCGAAGCCGCGCCAGGACAGGAAGGCCAGATAGCGGCCGTCCCGGGTGAAGACCGGGCCCTCGTCCTCGAAGCGGCCGTCGGTGACGTCGATGACGTGGCGGTCTCTTATGCGGGCCATCTTGATCTGGCGCAGGGTCCGCCCGATCCCCGGGTGCGACCAGGTCAGCCACGCTCCGTCGGGGGAGAAGGCGAGGTCGCGGACCGGGCCGTTGACCGAGTGGACGAGCTCGGTCACCTCGCCGTTGGAGTCCTCCGTCGCGTCCAGGAGCAGGAGCCGTCCGTCGTGCGAGGCGACGGCGAGGCGTTCGCCCTGCGGATCGGAGACCATTTCCAGGGCCCGGCCCAGTTGTCCGGAGGCGAGCCGGCGCGGCTCGCGGTCTCCCGTCGCCCTCGGCAGACAGGCGATCTCGATCGCGTCCTCGCCCTCGGCGTCGGTCACGTAGGCGACCTGGCCGGTCGAGCCCAGCATTTCGGGCAGCCGGACCCGTACGCCCGGGGTGTCGGTGAGCGTGCGGGCGGGGCCGTCCCGGTGGGTCAGCCAGTACAGGCTGCCGCGTACGACGACCGCGCTGGCCCGGCCCGTCTCGTCGACCGAGATGCCGTCCACGTGCTGGCCCGCCGGCACCTGGTACGTACGGCGTCCCGCGCGCGGCCCGCTCAGCCGTACGTCGAGTTTCCGCGGCTCGGCGCCGAGGCCGTCGACGATCCACAGGTCCCCGGCGCACTGGTACACCACGCGCGTGCCGTCGCTGGAGGCGTGCCGGGCGTAGAAGGCGTCGTGGTCGGTGTGCCGGCGCAGGTCGGAGCCGTCGTACGCGCAGGAGTAGAGGTTGCCGATGCCCTCGTGGTCGGAGAGGAAGGCGATCCGGCCGCCGACGAACATGGGGGAGTGGAGGTGGCCGTCGAGGTCGGGGAGCAGGCGTTCGCCGTGCAGCCACAGGCGGCCCGTGGCGCCGCCCCGGTAGCGCTTCCAGGCGGCCGGTTCGTGCGGCGGGGTGCCGGTGAGCAGGAGCGTTCTGCGCTCGCCGGCGATGTCGGCGACCTGGATGTCGGAGACCGGGCCCCAGGGGAGCTTGCGGCCGGGGGAGCCGTCGGGGGTGACCTTGTAGGCCCAGGTGAAGTAGGAGAAGGGCTCGCCGTGGGAGGCGACGGCGAGGACCGTGCCGCCCGGGTCCCAGCCGCAGACCTGGGTGTCGGGCGAGCCCCAGTACGTGAGCTGCCGTCCCGGGCCGCCGTCCACCGGCACGACGTGGATCTCGGGGACCAGGCTGCGCCAGCTCGTGTACGCGATCGTGGCGCCGTCGGGCGAGAAGCGGGGGTGGCCCGTCTTGGTACGGTCCACGGTGAGGCGCCAGGCGCGGCCCGGGCCGTCGAGGGGAGCCAGCCAGAGGTCGTCCTCGGCCACGAAGGTCAACAGGTCGCCGCTCAGGTGCGGCAGGCGCAGATAGCTCACCTCCCCATGCTTTTCCCCTGGATGGGGCAGGGCAACTTGTGGATACTTACGGTTCCTTCACACACGTGAGCCAGCACACGTACGAAACGGTTTCGTTTCGCTCGCTGGCAGGGTATGTTCATGGTGTACGAGGAAGGCACCCCCCCGAGCGGAAAGGTGAGTGGCATGACTGAGGTCGCGACCGCGCGTCGCAGCCGGATCACGCCCGAGCGCGAGGCCGAGCTGTACGCGGCCGTGCTCGACCTGCTCAGGGAGGTCGGCTACGACGCCCTCACCATGGACGCCGTGGCCGCGCGCACCAAGTCGAGCAAGGCCACGCTCTACCGCCAGTGGGGCGGCAAGGCCGAGCTGGTGGCGAAGGCCGTGCGGCACAACAAGCCGGGCGCGGCGGGCGGTTCGGTGGACACCGGCTCGCTCAGGGGTGACCTGCACGCGCTCACGATGGCGTCGGACGACTGCGAGATGGAGCAGAACTCCGCGCTGATGCGAGGTCTGGCCATGGCCATCCATGGCAACCCGGACCTGCTGAAGGCGTTCAAGGAGTATCTGATCGAGCCCGAGATGGCGGAGTTCCGCCAGGTGCTGCAACGGGCGATCGACCGGGGCGAGGTCCGTGCGGACAACCCCGCGATCGACTACGTGATGCACATGATGATCGGTGGGTTCGCCGCCCGCACGCTGATCGACGAACGGCCGCCGACGCAGGCCTTCCTCCTGTCGTACATCGACGCCGTGGTGCTCCCCGCCCTCGGCGCCTGACCCCTCTCCACC
>NZ_WVUG01000773.1 GCF_017614965.1 Streptomyces griseorubiginosus
CCGCCAGCGTTCGTCCTGAGCCAGGATCAAACTCTCCGTGAATGTTTACCGGATATCCGGTGCAACACCACGAGAGCGGAACCACCGGAGGAATGATCCGATGGTTCACAGCGTCCTCGCTGTGTTTGTTTCAAAGGAACCTCGCCCCGGACCGAAACCGGCCGGGAACGGGGTATCAACATATCTGGCGTTGATTTTTGGCACGCTGTTGAGTTCTCAAGGAACGGA
>NZ_WVUG01000078.1 GCF_017614965.1 Streptomyces griseorubiginosus
CCACCAGCGCGACCACCCCGGCCGCCACCCACACCCCGGCCCACCACCGCATTCCGCACCTCCCGGTCCGCGCGTACGGACACCAGGATGCCCCCGATTCCGTGGTTGGGATCACAGCCTGTGGATTGAGTGTGGTCCCCTGTGGATTTCCGTACCTCCGCCTGACGGGGGACGCCCGGATGCGAGGATGAGGCGCCATGACGGCAGGGTGGTGTTCTCGCACGGTACGGGCCGCGGTGTTCGCGGCCGTGTGCGTGGTGCTCGCCGCCCTGGGGCACGTCATGATGTCCGGCAGCCATGTGCCCGCGTGGGCGCTGAGCGCCGGTACGGCGGCCACGGGCGTCGCCGGCTGGTGTCTGGCCGGGCGTGAACGCGGGCTGCCGCTGATCGTGACGGTCGTGGTCGCCGCCCAGACGGCCCTGCACGAGGCGTTCTCCCTCGCCCAGTCGGCCACCGGGACATCCGGTTCCGCGACCGCCATGGACATGAGCGGCATGGGCTCGATGGACATGAGCACCATGGACATGAGCACCATGGACGCGGCGCCGATGCACCCCACGTCCCACACCGCGGCCGTCGGCTCGCCCTCGCTGGGCATGCTCGCCGCCCACCTGATGGCCGCGCTGCTGTGCGGTCTGTGGCTGGCGTACGGAGAGAGGGCCGCCTTCCGCATCCTGCGCGCCGTCGCCGGACGGCTGGCCGCGCCCCTGCGGCTGTTCCTGGTCCCGCCCGTCACACCGGAACGGCCGCGTCCGCACCCGCGGCGCCGCTGCTCGGACCGGGCGCCGCGACTGCTCCTTCTCGTCCACGCGATCACCTCTCGGGGTCCTCCCGCCGCGACGGCTGTCGTCTGAGGACAGCAGGCTCCCCGGGGCAGCCCCTGCGCGCCCCGGGCCACGGCCGTACGACCGCACAGGCGCCCGTAACGCCGCGGCGCCCCGGTGCCGACCGCGCCGTAGCGCTCCTGTGCCCCGGCGCCACCGCGTCGTAGGCCGTCTCCCCCTTCACCGGACCGTCCGCGCCCTCGCGCGCCCCGGTCCGGATCACGGATCCGAGAAGGACACCAGGTGATGACCCCTGCCCTGCCCACCTCGCGCGCCTCGAACGACAGGACGGCGGCGCTCGACGAGTCGATCACGGCCTGGGCGCTCGCCGCCCGGGGCGGCGATTCCGACGCCGTCGAGCGGTTCGTGCGTGCCCTGCAGCGAGACGTCCGGCGCTATGTCGCCCATCTGTGCGCCGACCCGCAGGCCGTGGACGACCTCGCCCAGGACACGTTCCTGCGCGCCCTCGCCGGCCTCCACCGTTTCGAGGGCCGCTCCTCGGCGCGCTCCTGGCTGCTGTCCATCGCCCGCCGGGCCGTCATGGACAGCTACCGCTACGCCGCCTCCCGGCCCCGGCTGTCCGACGTACCGGACTGGCAACTGGCCGTCGAGCTCACCCAGCCGTGCGACCTGCCCGGCTTCGACGACGGCGTCGCGCTGCTGGATCTGCTGGCCGCGCTGCCGGACGAGCGTCGCGAGGCGTTCGTCCTCACCCAGCTGGCCGGACTGCCGTACGCGGAGGCCGCCGAGGTCAGCGACTGCCCGGTCGGTACGGTGCGTTCCCGCGTGGCGCGCGCCCGGGCGACGCTGGTCGACCTGCTGGAGGAGCCGGCCGCGCCGGCGGCCGTCTGACCGGCGCCGGGTCCTGACGGGGTCGGCCGGGCCGGCGGTCGCCGGGTGAGAAGACGATCGGGCCGACCCCGTCAGGGATCATGCTGATGCTTTGAGGCAGTTGTTGCAAGTAGATCGCAATAAGGCGCGGTGAGAGGGCTCCGCGGGGGCGATCACCGGTCGCCGCGGTCGCCTCGGGTGTCGCCTCTGTCGTCGCGGACGCGTTGGGCGACGTCGCGCAGCTTGACGTTGTGGTGCTGGGAGATGCGGCGCAGCACGTTGAAGGCGTCGTCCTCGCTGAGCTTGTGGCGTTCCATGAGGATGCCCATGGCCTCGCCGATGGCGTGCCGGGTCTTCATGGCGTCCTCGAGCTGGTCGATGGTGCGGGCGTCGGCCAGGGCCACGGCGGCGTGCGAGGCCAGCAGCCAGCCGGCGGTCTCGATGTCCTTGCCGAAGGCGCCCGGACGGTGGGAGTACAGGTTCAGCGCGCCGAAGTCCTCGTCATGGGTGTAGAGCAGCACCCCGGTCATGCTGCCGACGCCGAGATCACGGGCCGCCGAGGCGAACCGCGGCCAGGTCGGCTGCGGTTCGGTGAGGTCCGCGATGCGGTACACCCGCTCCCCGTCCGCGCCGTTCGCGCGCCGGGCCAGGTCGAAGCACGGCCCCTCGGCCAGCTCGCCCTGCAGCCGGTCGGACGCCTCGACCAGCTCCCCGCAGGAGGCCAGCGTGACCGCCCGGCCCTTGCGGATCGCCAGGATCCCGGCCGCGTCGCAGCCCTCCACCAGCCGCACCGCCGAGGCCGCGATCTCGTCCAGCGTCCCCTGCAGCGACTCCTGCGCGAGCAGGTTCCGTGCGAGCTGGGCCATCGCCTCGGCGAATTCCCGCCACTCCACCGCCATCACCCACCTCGACACGAGTGCGCCCACCCTACCCTCGGGCACCCGGCACGTCTTTGTCACAGCTTGATCAGGCGCGGCTCCTCCCTTGGGTCTGCCATGTCCGCGCCATGGCTACGATGAGCCGACTTCGGGGGCTCGAGGGGGAGTTGATGTTGGTGCGACGGATGATGGTGCGAAGAAGAACGCTCGCTGTCGTGGGCGTGGCCGCGCTGGTCCCGCTTTTCGTGTCCGCCGCGTCCGCGCAGGCGGCGTCGGCCTCACTGACCATGACCACGCTGGGTCGGCACGGCACCAAGGTCGCGACGACGGTCACGGTCGTCGCCGTGCCGTCCGGCCGGACGTACAGCGTCAGTTCCGGGAAGCGGCTAGGCCTGCCGTCGGGGCGCTACCTGGCGATGACCGACATCTACGAGAGCGCCCCGGACGGTCTGGGCACCGACACCATCGGCGCGCAGGTCGTCCAGGTGTCGGGGAACAAGGCGGTGACGCTGGACGCCCGCAAGGGCAAGGCCGTCAAGGTGTCCCTGGACACGCCCGCCGACGTGACGGATCCGCCGCGGATCAGCGCGCAGGTGTGCGCCGCCGGTGTGGACATGCCGTCCGCCTTCAGCGCGGGCGGCTGGAACGACGAGGGGTCCCTCTTCGCCATCCCCAACTCCTCCCCGCTGCTGCAGTTCGGGTACCTGGCGCAGTGGTCGGGCGACGACGGCTACGTCGCCGTGAAGAACAGCAAGGGCATCCCGGCCGCGCCCGGCGGGTCGTTCAAGCGGTCCCAGCTGGCGAGCGTGCACTTCGCGGTGCGCAGCGGAACCGAGATGGGCACCCAGGTCTACACCGCGCTCCAGGCCGAGCCGAAGGTCGACGACTGCACGACCGACCTGATGGCCGGGGTGCGCGACGACGACGCCCCGTACGGCGCCACCGTCCATGTGACCCCCGGGACCTGGCAGCCGCGCGACGACATCAGCGGGAGCAACGGCGAGAACGTCGGCGGCGGTTTCCCGAAGCTGCGGACACTGACGGCGGGGCAGAGCGTCACGCAGTCCTTCGGCCGGGCGGTGTGGGGTCCGACGCACAACCTTCCGCTGCTCGGGGGCCGGTCCGTCACCTTCTGGCCGGACGCCCTGGTCAACGACCCCGACGTGGGCGGTGGTTCGGGGGACGTCACGAAGGAGACGGTGGTCCTGTCCAAGGGGGCCACCACCGTCAAGAAGCAGACCCTGACGGACTGGCGCAACAGCGACGACGAGTTCTTCGCTCCCGTCCGCTCGGCCGGCTGGTACCGCCTGACCGTCGACGGCGGGCGCTACCGTCCGGGCATCACCTTCCCCGCCGGCATGCTGAGTTCGCGCGTCACCCTCGACTGGCACTTCAAGGTGGCAGACCCGGCCAGGTCGTGGGTCGCGCCGGTCTTCCTGACCCGGTTCCTGCCGACCGGGCTGAACGGCCGCAACCAGGCCGCGCCGAACACCACCACGACGGTCGGCGTGACCCCCGGGCGTGAGTCCCAGGGGCCCGACACGAGGCTCACCAGCGTGAGCGTCAAGTCCGTCCGGGTCTGGTCGTCCGCCGACGGCGGCAGGACCTGGAAGGCGGCGACCGTGACGCACTCCGGCACGGCCTGGCAGGCGTCCGTCCACAACCCGGCCTCCGGCGCCGTCGCCCTGCGCTCCGAGGTGACGGACGCAGCCGGGGACAGCTCGGTGGAGACGGTGTACCGGGCGTACGCCATCGGCTGAGACGGTGTACCGGGCGTACGCCATCGGCTGAGACGGCCCGGGGCACGGGCCGCTCTCGTCAGGCGCCGGCGCCTGAGACGGCCCGAGGCATCCGCCGCTCTCGTCAGGCGCCGGCGCCGCCGTCGACGGGGACGATGGCGCCGCTGACGTAGGAGGCGCGGTCGCTGAGCAGCCACGCGGCGGCCTCGGCCACCTCGCGGGGCTCGGCCATGCGGCCCAGCGGGGTGGCCGCGTTGTTGGCCTCGACCACGCCCGGGGTCGCCGCCTCCCAGGCGTCGATCATCTCGGTGGCGGTGCCGCCGGGGGTGATGCCGTTGACGCGGATGCCTTCCGGGCCCCAGGTCCTGGCCGCGGTCTCGGTGATGCTGTTGAGCGCGCGCTTCATGGCGCCGTAGGCGGGCAGGACGGGGTTGGCGCGGCGGCTGCCGATGCTGGAGGTGTTGACGATCGCCCCGCCGCCGGAGCGGCGCATGAGCGCTGCCTCCGCGTTCATGGCGGTCCAGTGCGAGCGGAAGTTCACGGCGAACTGCGCGTCGATGTCCTCGTCGCTGGTGGTGTCGAGCGGGCCCGGCTGCTGGATCACCGCGCCGTTGTTGAAGGCGCCGTCGAGGCGCCCGTGCAGTTCCCCGACCCGGTCGACCGCGGCGCGGATGCTCGCGGGATCGGCGAGGTCCAGGGTGACGGCGTCGGCGGTACCGCCTTCGGCGCGGATCTCCTTGACGATCCGCTCCAGGGCGTCGGTGCCGCGGGCGGCGAGCACGACGGCGGCGCCCTCGGCGGCGAAGAGCCGGGCGGCGGCCGCCCCGATGCCTCGGCTGGCGCCGGTGATGAACACGACCTTGCCGGTGAGCAGGCCGAGGGGTGCGGTGTGTGCGCTGTTTGCGGTGTTCGTGTTGTTCGTAGCGTTCGTAGCGTTCGTGTTGTTCGCAGCGTTCGTGGTGTTCGTCATGACACCCAAGCGTCCGGTCGCCCGCCGGCCGGATACAGGCACAGGCTGTACCAGGATCCGACCGCCGCGCCGGGCGCACACTGGTCCTATGGACAAACAGGAACTCGGGGCGTTCCTCCGCAGCCGCCGCGAGCGGCTGTGCCCGCAGGACGTCGGCCTGCCCAGCGGACCCCGGCGCCGCACCCCCGGTCTGCGCCGTGAGGAGGTCGCGGTCCTCGCGCACATCTCCACCGAGTACTACGTCCGGCTCGAACAGGGCAGGGCGCCGCGACCGTCGGCCGAGGTCCTCGCCGGGATCGCGGGCGCGCTACGGCTCACCGACGCCGAGTCCGACCACCTCCACACCCTCGCGGGGACCGCGCCCAGCCGCACCGGACTGCACCGGCGCGACGTCCGCCCGAGCATCCTCGCGCTGCTCGAACGGCTCCCGCAGACGGCCGCCTTCGTGATGTCCACCGCGTTCGAAGTCCTCGCGTGGAACGACCTCGCGGCCGCGCTCATGGAGGACTTCGCACCGCTCGCCCCCAGGGACCGCAATCTCGCGCGCCGTGTGTTCCTCGCGCCGACACGGGACGGAGCCACGCTGTACGGGATCTCCGACGAAGCCGAGTTCCGGCATCACGTGGTCACGCAGCTCCGCGCCGCCGTCGCCCGCTACCCGACGGATCCGGACGTGACCGGCCTGGTCGACGAACTGCGCACCGGCAGTCCCGACTTCGCACGGCTCTGGGAGCGGCACGACGTACAGGCCGCGCCGATGCTCACCAAGACCTTCCGCCATCCGACGGTCGGCGAGGTCACCGTCGACTGCGACACGCTCAGCCTCACCGACCGCGACCAGTACCTCGTGCTCTACACGGCACCACCGGGATCCCGCAGCGCCGAGGCCCTGGACCTGCTGAACGTCCTGGGAACCGAGGCCACCCACTACTCGGCCTGACGGCTACTCCCCGAGCCCCGCGAACCGCGGCTCAGGGCCACACCAAGCAGTACGGCTGATGCCCCGCCTCATGCAGCCGATGGCTGAAGTCCTGCCACTCGTGGAGCAGTTGGTACACGTTGAACGCGTCCCGCGGGCCGCCGCGGTCCGGGACCGTCGACCAGATGAAGGCCGCCGCGCCCACCGCCTCCTCGCCGATGCCGCGGAGGGGGTCGACGACCGTCATGGGGAGCTTGACCACGGCGTAGTCGGGGTGCAGGACGACCAGTTCCAGGGGCGGGACCTTGTGCAGGGGCACGCCTTCTATGCCCGTGAGGACCATCGCCGCCATCGTCTCCGGCTTGATCTTCGTGAACATGCCGTTCATGCCGAGCTCGTCGCCGCCGAGTTCCTCGGGGCGCATCGAGATCGGGACGCGGGCCGCGGTCGCGCCGTCCGGCGCGCCGAAGTACTTGTACGTCACCCCCACCCGACCACCATTCCTGCTCCCCGCCCGCAGCCGGTCGAGCCGGCGGTCGGTCCGCCGGTCGAACGGTTCGGGCTCACTCGGTACACCCTGTCCCTGACGTCTCTCGGTAGCTTCCTCCGCCTCGCGTCGGTGCCTTCCCCGCTGGGCCCGTCGAGGACCCAGGTCGTCAGTCCCCTCGCCCAGTCCGCCACCGCGATGCATATCTCCACCCGACTGCTTTTCTAGGACGCGTGGCCCCCGCCGCGCAACCCGATCATCGTGTCAGTGACCTCCCCCACGGCCGCCCGCCGAAACGTGCGTTGAAACACCTGTCCGCAGGATCTTCGCAGCCCCTGAACAAGCCTCCGTACACCCGGTCGTACATCAGCCGTACATCCGTACGCACTCCTATACGTACGACAGAGCCGTTCGAGGTGTGTGTATCAGGTCCCAGTTTCGCAGATCACGTCGAGCCGCGACTGTTCCCCGGGTCAGCAGCGGGAGGGCGGTGGTGCCCCGCTGCCGCCGCGCCCCGCTGACCTACCCTGGGGAGGTCACCGGGCAACCGGAGCCCGCCCAGCCCGAGAGGTCGGAGAAGCCGCAGGTCATGAGCGAACTGCCATATCCATACGAAGCCCCCGAGTCGCAGGCGCTGTTCGACCGCGCGGCCGCCGTCACGCCCGGCGGCGTGAACTCCCCGGTGCGCGCCTTCCGGGCCGTGGGCGGCACGCCCCGGTTCATGGTGTCGGGCCGGGGCGCGTATCTGACGGACGCGGACGGCCGGGACTACGTTGACCTCGTGTGTTCCTGGGGGCCCATGATCCTCGGCCACTCCCACCCCGAGGTCATCGCCGCCGTCCAGGACGCCGTCTCGCGCGGTACCTCCTTCGGCACGCCCGGTGAGGGCGAGGTCGCGCTCGCCGAGGAGATCGTCGCCCGGGTGGAGCCGGTGGAGCAGGTACGGCTGGTCAGCAGCGGGACCGAGGCGACCATGAGCGCCATCCGGCTCGCCCGCGGGTTCACCCGGCGCTCCAAGGTGATCAAGTTCGCCGGGTGTTACCACGGTCACGTCGACTCGCTGCTCGCCGCCGCCGGCAGCGGGGTGGCCACGTTCGCGCTGCCCGACACCCCCGGCGTCACCGGTGCCCAGGCCGGCGACACGATCGTGCTGCCGTACAACGACCTGGAGGCCGTGAACGAGGCCTTCCACCGGCACCCGGGCGAGATCGCCTGTGTGATCACCGAGGCCTCGCCCGGCAACATGGGCGTGGTGCCGCCGCGGCCCGGCTTCAACCAGGGGCTGAAGGACGCCTGCGCGAAGAACGGCGCGCTGTTCATCTCCGACGAGGTCATGACCGGGTTCCGGACGAGTCGCGCCGGGTGGTACGGCATCGACGGCGTCCGGCCCGACCTGATGACCTTCGGCAAGGTCATGGGCGGCGGCTTCCCGGCCGCGGCCTTCGGCGGCCGGCAGGACGTCATGGAGCACCTCGCCCCCGCCGGGCCCGTCTACCAGGCCGGCACCCTCTCCGGGAACCCGGTCGCCACCGCGGCCGGCCTCGCCCAGCTGCGCCTGCTCGACGACGCCGCCTACGACAAGGTCAACGCCGTGTCGGAGCAGATCCAGGCGCTGGTCACCGAGGCGCTCACCAAGGAGGGCGTGGCGCACCGGCTGCAGAGCGCCTCCAACATGTTCTCCGTCTTCTTCACGGACCGCTCGGTGCGTGACTACGAGGACGCGAAGGCGCAGGAGTCCTTCCGCTTCACCGCCTTCTTCCACTCGATGCTGGCGCAGGGCGTCTACCTCCCGCCCTCGTCCTTCGAGTCCTGGTTCGTGTCCACGGCCCACGACGAACAGGCCGTGCAGCGCATCGCCGACGCCCTCCCGGCGGCGGCCCGAGCGGCGGCGGAGGCCACAGCAGCATGAGCGAGCAGCAGGACATCACGGTCGTACACCTCATGCGGCACGGCGAGGTCGACAACCCGGACGGGGTCCTCTACGGCCGTCTCGCCGGGTACCACCTCTCGGAACTCGGACGGCAGATGGCCGACCGGGTCGCCGAGCACCTCGCCTCCCGGGACGTGACGTACGTCTGCGCCTCGCCGCTGGAGCGGGCGCAGGAGACGGCCACGCCGATCGCCAAGGCGCACGGGCTCCCGCTCGCCTCCGACGAGCGGCTCATCGAGGCCGACAACATCTTCCAGGGCAAGACCTTCGGCGTCGGCGACGGTGCGCTCAGGAAGCCGGAGAACTGGAAGTACCTCGTCAACCCGTTCAAGCCGTCCTGGGGCGAGCCGTACGTCGACATCGTCGTACGGATGATGCAGGCACTGGACGCCGCCAAGGAGCAGGCGCGTGGGCACGAGGCGGTGCTGGTCAGCCATCAGCTGCCGATCTGGACCGTGCGCTCCTACGTCGAGAGGCGGCGGCTGTGGCACGACCCGCGCAAGCGGCAGTGCACCCTCGCCTCGCTGACGAGCTTCACCTACCGGGGTGACAAGATCGTGTCCGTCGGCTACACCGAGCCGGCCCGCGATCTGGTGCCCGCTCATCTCCTCGCGGGCGCCAAGCCGGCGAAGGGGAAGAGCAAGGCCTTCGGCGCCTGAGCCGACGCAGGAGCGCCTGCCCGCGCAGGAGCGCCTGAGCCCGCGCAGGATGTTCATCTTGTGTCTTATGACACGTTCGTGACATTTATTGCGGGATTAGTGTGATCGCGAGGAACCTCCCCGTTCGTCGTGTCCTCTGAAGGGGTGACCACCAGAGCACATGACGAATCGGGGTTGGAATGCGCGCACTCTCTCGCAGGGGAATGCTCGGGCTGGGCGCGGGAGCCGCGGCGGCCGCCGGACTCGCCGGCTGCGGCACCCTCAAACCGTCAGACGGGCCGCACCCCGCTTCGGGTTCCAAGGGCGGCAAGAAGTCCGGGAGTACGGCGCATCCGGCCAAGCCCATCGGTGACGGCTCGACCTCCTTCAGCGGCAAGCAGCCCCATCAGCCGGCCAAGCCCGAGCCCCTGGAGCCCGGCCAGACCCCGCCCCAGTTCGTCATCTTCTCCTGGGACGGCGCAGGCGAGGTCGGCAACGGCCTCTTCCCGCGCTTCCTCGACCTCGCCAAGCAGCACGGCGCGTCCATGACCTTCTTCCTGTCCGGGCTCTACCTGCTGCCCGAGTCGAAGAAGCGGCTCTACGACCCGCCGAACAACCCGCGCGGCGCCTCCGACATCGGCTACCTCACCGACGAGCACGTCAAGGCGACGCTCACCAACATCCGCCGCGCCTGGCTCGAGGGCCACGAGATCGGCACCCATTTCAACGGCCACTTCTGCTCCGGCCACGGCACCGTCGGCAACTGGACGCCCGCACAGTGGCGCAGCGAGATCCAGCAGGCCAAGGCGTTCGTGAAGCAGTGGCGCACCAACACCGGCTGGACCGACCTGCCCTCGCTCCCCTTCGACTACGACAAGGAACTGGTCGGCGGCCGCACACCCTGTCTGCTCGGCCAGAACAACCTGCTGCCCACCGCCAGGTCGCTCGGCTGGCGCTACGACGCCTCCTCGCCCGGCGGCCGGCAGGTGTGGCCGGACAAGAAGCTGGGCGTGTGGGACCTGCCGCTGCAGCAGATCCCCTTCCCCGGCCGGTCCTTCGAGGTCCTGTCGATGGACTACAACATGCTCGCCAACCAGTCGCTGAACTCGACCAAGGCGCCCGCCTACAACTACCCGGCCTGGCGCACCCAGTCCGCGCAGGCGTACATATCCGGCTTCCAGCGGGCATACGAGACGAACCGGGCGCCCTTCTTCATCGGCAACCACTTCGAGCACTGGAACGGCGGCATCTACATGGACGCCGTCGAGGAGGCGTTCAAGCACATCGCCCGGGAGAAGGAGAAGGGCGCGGACGTACGGCTGGTCTCCTTCCGGCAGTTCGTCGACTGGATGGACGTGCAGAAGCCGGAGGTGCTCGCCAAGCTCCGTACGCTCGACGTCGGGCAGCGCCCCGCCGGCGGCTGGAAGGCGTTCCTTCAGCCGACCCCGTCCTCCTCGCCCTCACCCTCCGGACAAGCCGCCTGACGTGCGGCTTCCTGGCCCCAAGAGGCCCGTGAGGGGGGCGGGCAAGATCCCCGGAACGGGCATGCGAAACTTTTCACATGAGTGCCGCCAGCCACGTCCCCCTGCGCTCGAACCGCAGCCGCGCCGTCCTGCTCGCCGCAGCCGCCGCGGCCGCGGCGCTGACCCTGTCCGCGTGCAGCTCCGGGGGTACCTCGGGCGGAGGCGGTGACACCAACTTCGTCATGGGCAAGGACGGCATCTCCACCGCCAAGAAGGGGCAGCGCGCCGCCGCGCCCGACCTGTCCGGCAAGACGGTCAACGGGCAGCAGCTCGACGTCGCCTCCTACAAGGGCAAGGTCGTCGTCCTGAACGTGTGGGGTTCCTGGTGCGCGCCCTGCCGCGCCGAGGCGCCGGGCCTGGAGAAGGTCTACGAGAGCCTCAAGGCCAAGGGCGTGCAGTTCGTCGGCATCAACACCCGCGACACCAGCGTCCAGAACGCGGTCGCCTTCGAGAAGCAGATGGGCGTCACCTTCCCCAGCCTCTACGACCCCACCGGCAAGCTGATGCTGCGCTTCAAGAAGGGCACGCTCAACCCGCAGGCGGTGCCCTCCACGCTCGTCCTGGACCGCGAGGGCGGGATCGCCGCCCGCTCGCTGGCCGCGCTCAGCGAGGACAAGCTGCGCAGCATGATCGCCCCGGTCCTCGCGGAGAAGTGACGTGACATCCGTCACCACGCTCGCCGCGACGGGCTACAACGGCACGGTGCTCAACGGCGCCCTGCTGGTCGCCCTGCCCATCGCGCTGCTCGGCGGACTCGTCTCCTTCTTCTCCCCGTGCGTCCTCCCGCTCGTCCCCGGCTACCTCTCCTACGTCACCGGCGTCACCGGCACCGACCTCGCCGAGGCCCGGCGCGGACGCATGGTCGCCGGCGCCTCCCTGTTCGTGCTCGGCTTCACCGCCGTGTTCGTCTCCAGCGGCGCCCTGTTCGGCTTCTTCGGCGACACCCTTCAGGACAACAAGGGCATCCTGTCCAAGGTGCTGGGCGTGCTCATGATCCTCATGGGCGTCTTCTTCATGGGCCTCATGCCCTGGATGACCCAGCGTGAGTTCCGCTTCCACAAGCGGCCCGTGGCCGGTCTCGCCGGTGCCCCCGTGCTGGGCGCCCTGTTCGGCATCGGCTGGACCCCCTGCATCGGACCCACGCTCGCCTCCGTACTGGCCCTGTCCTCCCAGCAGTCCAGCGCCGGACGGGGCGCCATACTGACCGTCGCCTACTGCCTCGGCCTCGGCGTGCCCTTCGTGCTCGCCGCGGTCGCCTTCCGCAAGGCGCTCGGCGCCTTCGGCTGGGTCAAGCGCCACTATGTCTGGGTGATGCGGATCGGCGGCACGATGATGATCGTGACCGGTCTGCTCCTCGTCACCGGCGCCTGGGACCGAATCGTGCAGGACATGCAGTCCTGGTCCGCCGGCTTCACCGTGGGGATCTGATCGATGAGCAAGACCACAACCGGTACGACCACCGAGCGGGCCGAGGACCCGGACCTCGGCGCCGCCGGCTCCCAGCTGTCCACCGCGCCCAGGGAGGACCTGCCGAACCTGCCCTCCCTGGGCGTGATCGGCTGGGCCCGCTGGTTCTGGCGGCAGCTGACCTCCATGCGGGTCGCGCTGCTGCTGCTCCTGCTCCTCTCCCTCGGCGCCATCCCCGGCTCGCTGATCCCGCAGTCCGGCATCGACGCCACCAAGGTCGCCGACTTCCGCAAGGCGCACACCGTCCTCGCGCCGGTCTACGACAGGCTCGGCCTCTTCCACGTCTACAGCTCGGTGTGGTTCTCCGCGATCTACATCCTGCTGTTCGTCTCCCTCATCGGCTGCATCATCCCGCGCACCTGGCAGTTCGTCGGCCAGCTCCGCGGCCGCCCGCCGGGCGCCCCCAGGCGGCTGACCCGGCTGCCCGCGTACACGACCTGGCGCACCGAGACCGAACCCGAGCAGGTCCGCGAGGCCGCGCTCGCCCTCCTCAAGAAGCGCCGCTTCCGCGCCCACCTCGCCGGTGACGCCGTCGCAGCCGAGAAGGGCTATCTGCGCGAGGTCGGCAACCTCGCCTTCCACATCGCCCTGATCGTGCTGCTGATCGCCTTCGCCTGGGGCCAGCTCTACAAGTCCGAGGGCAACAAGCTGATCGTCGAGGGCGACGGTTTCTCCAACACCACCACCCAGTACGACGACTTCAAGTCCGGCAACCTCTTCACCACCGACGATCTGGTGCCGTTCAGCTTCCGCCTGAACAAGTTCACCGGCACGTACGAGACGAACGGCCCCAACCGGGGCACCCCGCGCACCTACCAGGCCGCCGTCACCTACAGCCAGGGCGCCTACGGCAAGGACAAGAAGAGGCTCGTCAAGGTCAACGAACCGCTGTCCATCGGCGACGCCAAGGTCTACCTCACCGCCCACGGCTACGCACCCCTCATCACCGTCCGCGACGGCAAGGGCAACGTCGTCTACCGCGACGCCGTCCCCCTCCTTCCGCTCGACTCCAACGTCACCTCCACCGGCGTGGTCAAGGTCCTCGACGGCTACCGCAACGCCCAGGGCGTCAGCGAGCAGCTGGGCATCTCGGCGTTCCTCCTGCCCACCTACACCAAGGGCAGCGAGACCGCCTCCACCTTCCCCGCCCTGCTCAACCCGGTGCTCAACCTGACGCCGTACCACGGTGACCTCGGGGTCAACTCCGGCATCCCGCAGAGCGTGTACCAGCTCGACAAGTCGCATGTGAAGGAGTTCAAGGACGCCAAGGGCCAGCAGCTCAGGGCGAACCTGAAGCCCGGCGAGACCATGCGGCTGCCGAACGGCGCCGGGTCGATCACCTACGACACCACCAAGGAGTGGGCGAACTTCCAGATCGTCCAGCAGCCCGGCACCGACTGGGCGCTCGCCGGCGCCCTCGTCGCGATCTTCGGTCTCGCCGCCTCCCTGTTCATCCAGCGCCGCCGCGTCTGGGTGCGCGCGGTGACCGGCCCCGACGGCGTCACGGTCGTCGAGATGGCCGGTCTCGGCCGCAGCGAGTCCGCGAAGGTCCCGGAGGAGCTCGGCGACCTCGCCGGAATCCTCTACGACCAGGCACCCGGTGCCCCCGAGCCCGAAGAGGACTCCCAGGACCACTCCGACGCCGAACCCGGTGCCGGCTCCCCAGACCAAGACGACTCAACCACCCCCGACCCCCAAGTCGTACCTGCCGAAGGGGCTGAGAAGTGACTCTCTCCGCCGGAACCGAGTTGGCCACCGCGACCAACGAACACCTCGCGAACATCAGCAACACGCTGATCTACTCCGCGATGGCCGTCTACACCCTGGCCTTCTTCGCCTACATCGCCGAATGGCTCTTCGGCAGCCGCAGCAGGGTCGGCCGCACGGCCGCCGCGCTCACCGGCAAGGCGGAGGGCGCCAAGGGCAAGGCACCGGCCGTCACCGTGCAGAAGGCCGGCGGCACCGCCGTACTGGAGCGGCCCAAGGTCGTCGTACGGTCCGCGGCCGGTGCCCGGGACGTGCCGGACGGGCCCGGGGCGCACGGCGGGGACGAGCAGGGCGACCTCTACGGGCGTATCGCCATCTCGCTCAGCGTGCTCGCATACCTCATCCACCTCGGCGGCGTGATCGCCCGCGCGGCCTCGGTGGAGCGGGCGCCGTGGGGCAACATGTACGAGTTCAACATCACGTTCTCCGCGGTGGCCGTCACCGTCTACCTCACGCTGCTCGCGCTGAAGAAGAACGTCCGCTGGCTCGGCCTGTTCCTGATCACGACGGTCCTCCTCGATCTCGGCATCGCCGTCACTGTCTTGTACACCGCCAGCGACCAGTTGGTTCCCGCCCTTCACTCGTACTGGCTGTACATCCACGTCTCCACCGCCATCCTGTGCGGCGCGGTCTTCTACGTGGGCGCGGTCGGCACGCTGCTGTACCTCTTCAAGGACTCCTACGAGACCAAGCTGGAGAACGGCGGCACGCCCGGCCGCTTCGCCACCTCGTTCCTGGAGCGCCTGCCCGCATCCTCCTCGCTGGACAAGTTCTCCTACCGCGTCAACGCGGCCGTCTTCCCGCTGTGGACGTTCACGATCATCGCGGGCGCGATCTGGGCCGAGTCCGCCTGGGGCCGCTACTGGGGCTGGGACCCCAAGGAGACCTGGGCGTTCATCACCTGGGTCGCCTACGCCTGCTACCTGCACGCCCGCGCCACCGCCGGCTGGAAGGGCCGCAAGGCCGCCTACCTGGCCCTGATCGCCTTCGGCTGCTGGCTCTTCAACTACTACGGCGTCAACATCTTCGTCTCGGGCAAGCACTCGTACGCGGGCGTGTAGCGGCGGCGGGCGTGCGGCAGCCGTGGCCGTGGCCGCAGCGGTGGGAGAAGCCGGTCAGCCGACCGTGATCGAGTCCAGCTTCTCCCGCAGGTACACATGCGAGTCGACCGGTGGGTACGCCACCCGTCCCACCGGAGCCGGCACGGACTCCACGACCGTCCCCGGGGTGCACTCGCCGAAGTAGACGAGGGACATCAGCTCCTCGGAGGGGGCGTCGGCCGGCGGCGGGAGGACCCGGTGCCGGCCCGAGCGCCAGCGGTCGCCGGTCCAGCGGGCCATCAGGTCACCGATGTTGATGGTGAAGGCGTCCGGGTCGTAGGGCGCGTCCTCCCAACCGCCGTCGTCCGTCCAGACCTGCAGGCCGCCCTTGCCCGCCTGCCGGTCCAGGATCGTCACCGTCCCGAAGTCGGTGTGCGGGCCGATGCGGAACTGACCCGGCTGCGGCTGGCCGACGACGTCCGTCCCCGGGTACCAGTTGATGTTGAAGCCGTACGTCGGGTGGTCCATGTGCCGGGAGAAGAAGTCGCGCTCCAGGCCGAGCGCCTCGCCGAGCAGGGACAGCAGCCGCTTCTCCAGTTCCGCCATCCGCTCCAGGTACTCGGCGCACAGCGTCCGCAGCTGCGGCACCTCCGCCGGCCACACGTTGGGCGCGTACCACTCCGCGTTGATCACCGGGTCCTCGAAGGGCTCGTGCGTCGCGAAGGTCAGCGACTCCTTCAGGTCGGGCGGGGTCTCGGTGCCCTCCGAGTAGCCGTTCGCCTCCGCGCCGGGCCCGAGCCAGCCGCGACCGCCGACCTTCGCCTCGTAGGGCTGCTTGACTCCTGCGGGCAGGGTGAAGAAGGCCCGCGCCGCCTCCCGGATCCCCGAGCGCAGGGCAGGGTCGACCCCGTGCCCCGTCACCAGCAGGAACCCGGCGCTCTGCAGGGCCTCGTCGACGGTACGGGCGATGGCCGCGCGGGCGTCCGCGTCGCCCTCCAGCCAGGGCCGCAGATCGATGGTCGGGATGCGCGGGGCAGGGGCGTCACTCACCGATGTCCTCATTCCACAGAGCCGGATGGTTCTTGATGAAGTCGCGCATCATGCCGATGCACTCGGGGTCGTCGAGCAGCACGATCTCCACGCCGTGCTCGGCCAGCCAGTCGTGTCCGCCGTGGAAGGTCGCCGCCTCGCCGACGACGACCCGGGAGATGCCGAACTGCCGGACCAGTCCGGAGCAGTACCAGCAGGGCGAGAGGGTGGTGACCATGGTCGTACCGCGATACGACCGCTGCCGTCCCGCGTTCCGGAACGCGGCCGTCTCCGCGTGCATGGAGGGGTCGTCGTCCTGGACGCGCCGGTTGTGGCCCCGCCCGAGCAGCGTGCCGTCGGCGCCGTAGAGCGCGGCCCCGATCGGGATGCCGCCCTCCGCGAGCCCGGCGCGGGCCTCCGCGACGGCGGTGGCGAGCCAGGTGTGTGCCTGTGCCTGATCCATACGTTCCACTCTCCTGTGGCCGAAACACGAGGGCAACGTGCGGAAAGTACTCTCCGGGCAACCCGCCGCCGGACGAACTGTCCACGCCCAGGAGGTGCCCGTGGCCGCCCTCACGCTCCGCGAAGTCCTGGACCTCGATCCCGTACGCGCCTCCGAGCCCCGCCTGCTGACCGGACGGACCGCCCTCGACCGCCCCGTGCGCTGGGTCCACTCCAGCGAGGTCTACGAGGGCGCCAACTTCCTCGACGGCGGCGAATTGCTGCTCACCAATGGCTTCGGACTCACCGACGCCGACGAGGAGGTACGGCGGCGGTACGTCCGTGAGCTGGCCGCGCGCGGGGCGGCGGGGCTGGCGGTGGAGATCGGCCGCTCCCTGCCCCACATGCCCGCCGAGGTCGTCGACGAGGCCGACCGTCTCGGCCTGCCCCTGCTGGCCCTGCACCGGGTCGTGCCCTTCGTGCGGATCACCGAGGCGGCCAACCGGGCGATCGTCGCGCGCGGGCTGTCCGGGCGGTCGGTGGTACGGCCCTGGGGCGACGACCACACGGCCGCACTGCTCGCCGACCTCGCCGACCGGGCGGCCCTCAACCAGCCCGAGGTGGAGGCCCGTTCGGCCCTCGCCGGGTTCCATCCGGGGCCGGGGGCACGGCTGATCGGGGTGTCCGTGCACGGGACCCGGGAGACCGGCGCGGTGGACCGGGCCGTACGGCTGCTGAGCGGGGCCGCGGTGCTGCGGGCGGCCTTCCCGGGCGACGTGCTGGCCCTGCTCGCGCTGCCCACCGCCGCAACCGGCGACCCGATCCGCGCGGTCCAGGACGCCTTCCGTGCCGCCGCTGACCCCGGTCTCACCGTCGCCGTCGGGCATGCCGTGGACGCGGGCGGTGGCTGGCTGCGCTGGAGCGACACCCTGCGCGCGGCTCGTACGACGCTGGAACTGGCGCTGACCGTGCCGGCCGCCGAACCCTCCGTCCCCGACGGCCCGTTGGTGACCTCCGCCCGCGCGCTCGCCCTGGAGCGGGAGCTGACCCGCGGCGGTGTGGACACCAACCGGGACCGGCTCGCCCGGTTGGTGCAGCACACGTTGGGGCCGCTGTTGGCGTGGGAGGCGGCGCATCCCAGCGACCTGGTGCGCACGTTGGAGGTGCATCTGCGGCACGGCTGCTCGCCGACGCGCACGGCGTCGTTGCTGCACATCGGCCGCCAGTCCCTCTACCAACGCCTGGAGCGCATCGAGTCGTTGCTCGGCCTGGAGATCGACGACCCCGACCTCCTGGGCGAGTTGCTGCAGGCGGCCTGCGCACACCGGGTGGTCCGGGGGATGGGGGCGACTCAGGTACGGGGGCTGCGGACGGTGGCTTGACGGAAGGTGTGCGGGCTCGGGCCGTGGTCGCCGCCCACGTCCGGCGGTCAGAGCGATCAGGATGTCGATGGGTGACGGGCCCCGGTGATGGCCGATCTTCAGCAGCTCTCGCTGGACGGCGATGATCTTCGGCCAGACGTCGTCGGGGGCGGGTACCCAGCCGAAGGTGCTCGTGGTCGTGCTCCGCGCGTACCCCGTGCATCAACTCAGCCTCGACTGGCGGGCAGATGGCCAGTTGCCGACGTGTTTGGGCCACGGGGATGTGATCTGCCCGCGCGGAAGGCGCCGGACCGCCGAGGTGTCGGCCAGATACGTCACTGTCCTGAACGCTCGAGCGCCTCGAGGGCCTCGAAGTCGAGGTAGTCCTCCGAGTTCTCCCGCAGCCAGCGCAGTGCCCGTGCCCGGTCGTCCGCGCTGATCGCGGCCGCTATGGTCAGGGCGCGGTTGATGGTGTCCCGCTTCGTCTTGGTGCCGAGCTGCCGCTGGGCGAACGCCAGTATGTCGTCGTCGATGTCGACCAGGATCCTGGACACACGGCCTCCCGAGGCCACGTTGATATACAGCGCAATGCCTGTATATCAACGTGTGGAGGCCCTGCCCCGTCGGCCCGCTCAGGCCGCCGCGCTCGTGCGCCGGCCCCGGCTCCGCAGCACCGCGTACAGCGCCGCGCTCACCACGAAGCCGACGACCGGGGTGATGTCGCCGAAGGACGGCCAGTGCTTGGGGACGTAGCCGACGTAGTCCTCCTGGTTGGAGAAGAGGGGGACCGAGACCGCGACGCCGATCAAGAGGGCCGCCAGGCCGGGCCAGTTGGTGAAGGCGCGGTCCCTCAGGCGGGCCGCCAGGGCCTCGTCCGTCGCCGTCCGGCCCTGCAGCCAGCGCTCGGTCAGGACGACCCCGAGCCACGGCGCCACCCAGTACGCGATCACCAGCAGGAACGCCTCGTACGCCGCACCCGCGTCGTCCAGTGACGCCCACGCCGCCGCCGTACCGGCCACGCCCGACACCACGACCAGCACCCCACGGCTGAGCCAGGTGGGGAGGTTCAGGCCGAAGGACGCGATGGAGATGGCCCCGGAGTACACATTGAGGGCGTTCGCCGAGATGCCGCCGAGGATGATCGCGATGAGCACCAGGTCGCCCAGCCAGCCCGGCAGATGGCCGGTGAAGGCGGCCGTCGGGGTGGCGTCCTTCGGGGCCACGAGCGTCGCGGAGGCCGCGCCGATGACCGCCACCACGGCGACGGACACGAACAGGCCGACGGCCGGGTAGAGGACCGTCTTCATCTTGTTCGCGGTGCGGGGCAGGTAGCGGGAGTAGTCCGTGGCGTACGGGTTCCAGCCCGCCGCGTAACCCCATGCCGCGCTGAACGCGAGCAGGAAACCGCCGATCCCGCCGCCGGTGCCGCCCCCGCCGAGGTCGGCGTCCTTGAAGGTCCACACGCCGGCCAGCAGGAAGATCACCGCCAGCGCGGGGAAGGCGTACTTCTCGAAGGTGTGGACGAAGTTGTGGCCGATGAAGCCGATGAGGATCTCGGCCACGACCACGAGGAACAGGGACGGCAGCGGGCGCAGACCCGTCAGCGTGTTGAGTGCGAAGGCCGCGCTCACGCTGTTCACCGCGAACCAGCCGACACCGGCGACCAGGCCGTTGGCCGCCGAGGGCAGGATGTTGCCGAAGTAGCCGAAGGAGAGGCGGCCGATCACCATCTGCGGCACCCCGAACCGGGGCCCGTCCAGCGACAGCACGCCCTGGGTGATCGCGCCGACCGCGGTGCCGAGCACGATGGCGGCCGTGGCCTGCCAGAAGCTCAGCCCGAAGAAGAGGACCGCGATCACACCGATGTAGACGGTCGCGAACTCGATGTTCGGTGAGGCCCACGTCCACAGCAGCTGGAGCGGGCTGCCGTGCCGCTCTGCGTCGGGGATGGGCTCGGAGCCCGCCGTTTCGACGGCGATGACCTTGTCACCGTAGGCGGGGGCGAGGGTGCCGGCGGAGTCGGCAGGAGCAGTCGTCATACGAGCCAAGTGTCCGGTTCCGACCGGTCCGGGCCCAGGGGCGCACTGTCCGCTTCGGGGGCTGCGGCGACGTACACCTTGTACGGCCCGACGCCGTGAGTGCGGTCCCCGCCGCCAGGGCGGTCCCGCCGCCGCGGCGGCTCACTCCTTGTTCTTGTCCGTGTCCTTGTCGCCCTTGGTGTCGTCCAGGGACTTCAGGAAGTCGGGGTTGTCGTCCGGCGCGATCCAGCGCCCCGGCGCGGCGGGCCCCGCGGACCCGGTCGCGGCCGACCGGGACTTTCCGGCGATCAGCCAGGCCACCGGCCCGACCAGCACCTCACCGAACAGCAGGATGACGATCACCCAGGCCACCTTGGGCAGTCCGCGCACCTCCTCCTCGGGAGTGTTCAGACAGTCCACGAAGGCGTAGATCCACAGGGCCAGCACCAGAAGGAACGGCAGATACCTCAGCATGCTCGCGTGCTCTCCCAGCGGTGGTGAGTCGGCCCCGGTGACGGGGCCAGGGTAGCGGGTGGCCGATACTGGGACCCATGGCTTACGACGATCTTCGCTCCCTGCTCAGGGCCCTGGAACGCGAGGGCGACCTCAAGCGCGTCAAGGTCGAGGTCGACCCCTACCTGGAGGTCGGGGAGATCGTCGACCGGGTGCAGAAGGCAGGCGGCCCCGCGCTGCTCTTCGAGAACGTGAAGGGCTCCGCCATGCCCCTCGCGATGAATGTCTTCGGCACCGACCGGCGGCTGCTGAAGGCCCTGGGCCTGAAGTCGTACGGCGAGATCAGCGAGAAGATCGGCGGTCTGCTGCGGCCCGAACTGCCGCACGGGTTCGTCGGGGTGCGCGAGGCCTTCGGCAAGCTCGGCGCGATGACGCACGTACCGCCGAAGAAGGTGAAGTCCGACAACGCGCCGGTGCAGGAGGTCGTCCTCACCGGGGACGACGTCGATCTCGACCGGCTGCCCGCGCTGTTCACCTGGCCCAAGGACGGCGGCTCCTTCTTCAACCTGGGCCTCACCCACACCAAGGACCCGGAGTCCGGGATCCGCAACCTCGGCCTGTACCGGCTCCAGCGGCACGACAAGCGCACCATCGGCATGCACTGGCAGATCCACAAGGACAGCCGCAACCACTACCAGGTCGCGGCGCGGCGCGGCGAGCGGCTGCCGGTCGCGATCGCCTTCGGCTGCCCGCCCGCGGTGACGTACGCCTCCACCGCGCCCCTGCCCGGTGACATCGACGAGTACCTGTTCGCCGGGTTCATCGCCGGCAAGCGGATCGAGATGGTGGACTGCAAGACCGTGCCGCTGCAGGTGCCGGCGCAGGCGGAGGTCGTGATCGAGGGCTGGCTGGAGCCCGGCGAGATGCTCCCCGAGGGCCCCTTCGGCGACCACACCGGCTTCTACACCCCGCAGGAACCGTTCCCCGCGTTGAGGATCGACTGCGTGACGATGCGGAAGCGGCCGCTGCTGCAGTCGATCGTCGTAGGCCGGCCCCCGACGGAGGACGGACCCCTCGGCCGTGCGACCGAACGGTTCTTCCTCCCCCTGCTGAAGATCATCGTCCCGGACATCGTGGACTACCACCTGCCCGAGGCGGGCGGCTTCCACAACTGCGCGATCGTCTCGATCGACAAGAAGTACCCCAAGCACGCCCAGAAGGTCATGCACGCGATCTGGGGGGCACACATGATGTCCCTGACGAAGCTGATCGTGGTCGTCGACTCCGACTGCGACGTCCACGACCTGCACGAGGTCGCGTGGCGGGCGCTCGGCAACACCGACTACGCCCGCGACCTCAGCGTCGTCGAAGGCCCCGTCGACCATCTCGACCACGCCTCCTACCAGCAGTTCTGGGGTGGCAAGGCGGGCATCGACGCGACGAAGAAGTGGCCCGAGGAGGGCTACACCCGCGACGGCGGCTGGCCCGACATGGTCCTGTCCGACCCGGATACGGCGGCGAAGGTCGACCGCCGCTGGAAGGAGTACGGCCTTTCATGAGCAGCGCCTCCGCCGCGATCCCACAGCCAGGACGCACCAAGGCGTTTCTGCGCCTGGTGATGATCGAGCACTCGGTGTTCGCCCTGCCCTTCGCGTACATCGCCGCGCTCACCGCGATGTACGAGTGGGACAAGAACATCCACTGGGGGCGGCTGCTCCTGGTCACCGTCTGCATGGTGGGTCTGCGGACGTTCGCCATGGCCGTGAACCGGATCATCGACCGGGAGATCGACGCCCGGAACCCGCGCACGGCCCACCGCGAGCTGGTCACCGGTGCGATGTCGGTGAAGCACGCCTGGACCGGTGCCCTCATCGCGGTCGTGGTCTTCCTCGGCTCGGCGGCGCTGCTCAATCCGCTCTGCCTGGCGCTGGCGCCGGTCGCGGTCGTCCCGATGGTCGTCTACCCCTACGGCAAGCGGTTCACGAACTTCCCGCAGGCCATCCTGGGGCTCGCCCAGGCCATGGGCCCGATCGGCGGCTGGCTCGCCATCACCGGCGAGTGGAACTGGCACGCGGTGATCCTCGGCCTCGCCGTGGGCATCTGGATCGGCGGGTTCGATCTGATCTACGCCTGCCAGGACGTCGAGACCGACCGCGAGATCGGCGTCATGTCGGTCCCGGCCCGCTTCGGCATCCCGGCGGCCATCCGGGGCGCGCGGGTGTGCCACCTGCTGACCATGTCCCTGCTCGTCTGGTACGCCGTGGTGACCGACGCCGGCGGGTTCTTCTGGGTCGGTCTGATGATCGTCGCGGGCGCCTTCGTCTACGAGCACTCGATCGTGCGGCCCCACGACCTGTCCCGCCTCAACCGCGCTTTCTTCAGCGTCAACGGCTTCATCGGCATCGCCCTGTTCGTGTGCGCGCTGCTGGATCTGCTGGTGCGGGGCCTCACCGTGTGAGCGCGGGCGGCGAGGCGGGGCGGCGCCGGAACCAGAACGCCGTCCCGACTCCCGTCGCCAGGCCTATCAGGTGGGCCTGCCAGCTGACGCCCGTCTGCAGGGGGGACAGGCCCAGGAGGATCGACGTGCCCCAGACGGCGCCGATCAGCAGGCCCACCAGGACGCCCAGCGGGCGGCGCTCCACGAAGCCGCTGACCAACAGGTAGCCGAACAGGCCGAAGATCAGGCCGGACGCGCCCGCGGTGTTGGTGTGGTCCGGTGCTATGAGCCACACGCCCAGTCCGTCGGCGACGATGATGACGAGGCAGAGGGCGGCGAACCGGCGCAGTCCGCCGAGCGCCGCGAGGAAGCCCATGACCAGCAGCGGCACGCTGTTGGCGGCCACATGGGCGAAGCCGAAGTGGATGAACGCGGCCGGGACGATGTCCACCAGCTCGGATACCCGGCGCGGCATGATGCCGAGACCGTCGAGCGCGTGGCCGCTGACCACGTCGACCACTTCCAGCAGCCACAGCAGGGCGACCCAGCCCACCATCAGCTTGGCCGCGGCCTTCGCCCGCTCACCCCGCGACCACTCGAGCTCCGTACCCGACATGCCGTCCCCCAACGATCCGCCCGACCCTAGAGGGTCCTTAAGAACAACGGCCGAGCCCCCTCGACCGGTTCCCACCCCGCGGCGCCGGATAGGCTCGGTGTCGTGGACCCAGTCAAGCCAGGACAGACGCCGCGTACACCTTGGATCGTAGGGGTGTCCGGCGCCTCCGGCACGCCATATGCCGCGTCGGTGCTGCGTGCGCTGCTCGACGCCGGCGAGAGCGTGGACCTGGTCGTCAGCCGGGCCTCCCGGCTCACCCTCCTGGACGAGACGGGGATCTCGTTCCGGGACGCACACTGGCGCGACGACCTGCGGGAATGGCTGACGCGGGGGGCCGACGGAAAGCCCGGGACCTACACCGTGGACATCGGCGCCGTGCGGTACTGGCCCGCCGGGGACCTCGCTGCGGGCCCGTCCTCGGGGTCGTACCCGGTCAAGGGCATGCTCATCGTGCCGGCCTCCACGGCGTGCGTGGCCGGTGTCGCGCTCGGGCTGTCCAAGGATCTGCTCCAGCGCGCCGCGAGCGTCACACTGAAGGAGCGCCGGCCGCTGGTCGTGGCCGTACGGGAGACCCCCTTGAACGGCCAGACGCTGCGCCACCTCGTCGCCCTCGACGACGCGGGCGCCACCGTGGTCCCCGCCTCGCCCGCCTTCTACGCGGGCGCCACGCACATCCAGGACCTGGTGGACTTCGTCGCCGGGCGGGTGCTGGACGCGGCGGGCGTCGGGCACGGCCTGTACCGGCGCTGGAAGGGCCAACTGGGCGGCGGGCACAGCGCGGACTAGGGCGCCGGCACCTGTGAGCACCTCGCACTACCTCTCATCACTCGGGAACTCTTCAGCGGAAGGCATCGATCGCATGGACGCGGTGGACAGGCAGCTCATCCAGGCCCTGAGGGAGAACGGCCGGGCCTCGTACGCGGAGCTGGGGCGCCTCGTCGGTCTGTCGGGGCCCAGCGTCACCGACCGCATCAACCGGCTGGAGGCGGCCGGTGTCATCACCGGCTACCGCGCCACCGTCGACGCCGCCTCGCTCGGCCTCGGCGTCACCGCGCTGATCGGGATCTCCCTCTCCGACGCGGCCGACCACGAGGACGTGGCCCAGCGGATGAAGGAGCTCGGCGAGATCGAGGACTGCTGGTTCATCGCCGGCGACGACTCGTTCATGCTCAAGGTGCGGGCGAGTGACGTGGACGGCCTGGAGAAGATCATCCGGCGGCTCAGCGGGACGAAGGGCGTGTCCCGGACCCGTACCACGATCGTGCTCTCCACGAAGTGGGAGAACCGGGTGGGTGAGCTGCCCGAACAGGTGTGAGCCCGTGGGCGTACCGTTGGGTCGAGTTGTCGTAGAGGAAAGGTCGTGGCATGGACGTCGGGCTCAAGCGCGAGCTGGAGGAGAAGGTCCGCTCCGGTGAGCGGCTGTCCCGCGAGGACGGCATCGCGCTGTACGAGTCGGACGACCTGGCGTGGCTCGGCGGCCTCGCCCACGAGGTGCGCACCCGCAAGAACGGTGACGTGGTCCACTTCAACGTCAACCGGCACCTCAACATGACCAACGTGTGCACGGCGTCCTGCGCCTACTGCTCCTTCCAGCGCAAGCCGGGTGAGAAGGACGCGTACACGATGCGCATCGAGGAGGCGGTGAAGCTCGCCAAGGCGATGGAGAGCGACAACCTCACCGAGCTCCACATCGTCAACGGGCTGCACCCGAACCTGCCGTGGCGCTACTACCCGCGGTCGCTCAGGGAGCTGAAGCAGGCCCTGCCGGACGTCTCCCTGAAGGCGTTCACGGCGACGGAGATCCACCACTTCGAGACGATCAGCGGGCTGTCGGCTTCGGAGATCCTCGACGAGCTGATCGACGCGGGTCTGGAGTCCCTCACCGGTGGTGGCGCCGAGATCTTCGACTGGGAGGTCCGGCAGCACATCGTGGACCACCGCACCCACTGGGAGGACTGGTCCCGCATCCACCGGCTGGCGCACGAGAAGGGTCTGAAGACCCCGTGCACCATGCTGTACGGCCACATCGAGGAGCCGCGTCACCGCGTCGACCACGTCCTGCGCCTGCGTGAGCTGCAGGACGAGACCGGCGGTTTCCAGGTCTTCATCCCGCTGCGCTACCAGCACGACTTCGTGGACATGAAGGACGGCAAGGTCCGCAACCGGCTCCAGGCGCGCACCCAGATGGCGACGGGCGCGGAGGCCCTGAAGACCTTCGCGGTCTCCCGGCTCCTCTTCGACAACGTCCCGCACGTCAAGGTCTTCTGGGTCATGCACGGCGTCCAGACCGCGCAGTTGGCGCTCCAGCACGGCGCCGACGACATGGACGGCTCGGTCGTCGAGTACAAGATCACCCACGACGCGGACAACTTCGGCACCCCGAACAAGCTGACCCGCGAGGACCTCCTGGACCTGATCCGCGACGCCGGCTTCCGCCCGGTGGAGCGCAACACCCGCTACGAGATCATCCGAGAGTACGAGGGCCCCGACCCGGCACGAAGGGAAGAGCCGCAGCCGATGCGGGTCTGAGCCCCGTCGGGGGGCGGGTGCGGGCGAGTGGGGACTGGTCGCGCCCCGCGGCGCAGCCGCACATCGATGTGGTCCCCCGCCCCCTGGGTGGGTACTCGCAGCGCATGTCGTCCGAAGACGCCTACACAGCGGAGCCCTTTCTCCCGGAGCGGCGCGACTTGGGGGCACTGCGCAAGGCCGCCGCCGGCTGCCGGGGCTGTCCGTTGCATCGGGATGCCACTCAGACGGTGTTCGGGGAAGGGGACGTTCACGCGCGCGTGATGCTGGTCGGGGAGCAGCCCGGGGATCAGGAGGACCGGCAGGGGAAGCCGTTCGTCGGGCCCGCCGGGAAGCTTCTGGACCGGGCTCTCACGGACGCCGGTATCGACCCGGGGGACGCCTACGTCACCAACGCGGTCAAGCACTTCAAGTTCACGCAGGCCGAGCCCCGTAAGCGGCGCATTCACAAGGCGCCCACGCTGCGCGAGATGACCGCGTGCGGGCCCTGGCTGGCCGCCGAGCTGGCCGTCGTGGAGCCGGAGCTGATCGTGGTGCTCGGGGCCACCGCGGGCAAGGCGCTGCTGGGGTCGTCGTTCCGGGTCACGCAGGTGCGCGGGACGGTGCTGGAGGAGGAGATTCACGGGCGGCGGGAGCGCCTGGTGCCCACCGTTCATCCCTCGTCCGTGCTGCGCTCGGACGATCGGGAGTCGGCGTACCAAGGGCTCGTAGCGGATCTGAAAGTCGCGGCACGCGTTCTGGCGTAAGGGCTACGATACCCACGTGTCCCTTACCTTCACTCTCGACCCCGCCGTCACCCCCGCCCTCCGCGACGGCATCCTCGACCTGTGGACGGACGTGTCCAACGCCGGCGGCTCCGTCGGTTTCGTGCCGCCGGTGACGGCGGAGACGATCCGGCCGGAGCTGGTGCGGCACATGGTCGCGATGGCGGAGGGCCGCACCCGGCTGCTCGTCGGACACGACGAGGACGGACGGGTCGCCGCCACCGCCTTCCTCGCCCTCAACACGCACCGGCTGATGACCCACTGGCTGTGGCTCTACACGGTGATGGTCCACCCCCGCCACCAGGGCAAGGGGTACGGCCGCGACCTGCTGGCCGCCGCCCAGGACGCGGCGTGCGGAATCGACGGCATCGAGGCGATCCGGCTCACCTGCCGGGGCGGCCTGGGGCTGGAGCGGTTCTACGGCTCCTGCGGCTACAAGGAGGTGGGCCGCGTCCCCGGCGCGATCCGGGTGGCACCGGGCGACGACCGCGACGACGTGATCATGCTGCTGCCGCTGCGCTGAGCCCCCGCCTGCAAGATCGGGTACCTGACGTGCTTCACTGGACGGTGCCCTTTGGGAATGTTCGTACCGTTGACGGAAGAGTGGATTGAGATGCTCCGCTACACGCTGATGCGCCTCGGGATCTTCGCGGGCTGCTTCGTGGTCGTCTGGGGTCTCGTCTACACCGGCATCGTCCCTCGCGGCTTCGGCGCCTCCAACGGCATCTGGATGGTCCTGCTCGCCCTGCTGATCTCGGCCCCCATCAGCTTCGTCGTCCTGCGCAAGGAGCGCGACCGGGCCTCGATCAAGGTCGTCGAGCGGGTCGACCGGATGAAGGCGAACTTCGAGGCGAACGCGGCCCAGGAGGACGACGCGGACGACGCGGCCCGCACGCAGGGCCAGGCACCCCAGACGTCGTAAGCCTGTCACGCGGGGTTTGCACACGCTTGGTCCCAACTACTCTGTGCGGCATGGGTGCCGTGAAGACCAAGCGGATGCCGCGGGCGGTGCGGGAGCAGCAGATGCTGGACGCCGCCGTGCGCACCTTCGGGCAGCGTGGGTACATGGCCGCGTCGATGGACGAGATCGCCGAACTGGCGGGCGTGTCCAAGCCGTTGGTCTATCTGTACCTCAACTCGAAGGAAGACCTGTTCACCGCGTGCATCCGGCGTGAGGCGAAGGCGCTGACGGAGGCGGTGCGGTCCGGGGTGCGGCGGGAGCTGCCCGTCGACCGGCAACTGTGGGAAGGGCTGCGGGCGTTCTTCACGCACACCGCGCAGAATCCGGACGGCTGGGCCGTGCTGCATCTGCAGGCACGAACCCACGGCGAGCCGTTCGCGGCCGAGGTGGCGGCGATGCGCGAGGAACTCGTCGCGTTCGTGACGCAGTTGATCGTGGTGGCCGCGCGGGAGGCGCACCGGGATCCCGATCTGGCCGAGAGCGAGGTCGCGGGGCTCGCCGAAGCGCTGGTCGGTGCCGCCGAGTCCCTCGCGGCCTGGGCCAACGCGACCCCCGGCGTCACCGCGCGGCAGGCCGCGGCCACGCTGATGAACTTCGCCTGGGCCGGGCTCGGCAACCTGATGGAGGGGCGGCCCTGGTCACCCCCGCAGGAGGCGGAGCAGCCCGTCCTGTGACGCGGCCGCGTCGACGACGTCCACGCCGGTTCCCGCGAGCAGCGACGCCAGGCCGGGCTCGGGGCGCAGGGTGACGAGACGGGACGCGACCGGGCCGAGCAACAGCTCGGTCTCCAGGGCCGCTTCGGGCCGTACGACGTCCACCCCGGCCCGCTCTGCCAGCCGGCGCAGCCGCTGGCCGCTCTCGCGCGGGTGGGCGAAGTAGCGCTCGGCGTTGAGCCGGTGGGCGAGCGCGGCCGTCTCGTCCACGGGAACGCCCGGCGCGCCGACCAGATCGGTCCCGGACAGCACCTCGGGCGGCCCGAACCGCCGCCGCACCCAGCCGTGCCCGGGCCCGCGCGCCTCGACGACGTCCCGCGCCCCGACCGTCGCCACCAGCAGCCGCAGCGCCCGCGAACAGGACGCCCCCACGACGACCCGCCCAGCACCGGCCAGACGGGGAGCGAGCGCGAGCGTCGACCCGTACAACCCGACCGGCACCCCCTCGGTCCGGGCCAGCCGTGCCGTGCACCACACCTGCTCCCGCGTCCGGGCGTGCCGCGGCAGCACTACGGCGACCTCGCACCCCGACCCGTCCCGCTCACCCCACTCCAACACCTCCAGCAGCCCACGGACGGAGTCGGCCACCGCGATCCCGGTCCCACCCGGGACACCGCTGACGGCCACCTGCGTGACGGCACCCGCCGAAGCGCCACGCCCCCTCACGCCGAGCCCCAGCGGCGCAGTGCCGGTGCCACCCTCTGGTGGCCCACTCGGTACAGCCTCTTCGCGCCGCGGCGGGCCGCCGTGCGGACCGCGCCCCGTACCCCGCCGGATGCGGCCGGAGCGGATGTCGGCAGCGGGTGGCCCTTTTCGTCGAGGCCGTGGCGGGCCAGGATCGGCAGGAGGTAGGGCCCGGCGGAGCTCGGGGTGTAGTACGGGCGCAGGGGCGGCAGGTGACGCAGGGCGCGCAGGTCGGCGAGGCGGGCGCGGGCCGCCGCGTACGGGTCGGTCCGGCCGATGCCCTGCGCCGCCGCCCACTCGGCACGCGGCATCGGCAGCGCGCCCGCGTCGAGGTCGTCCCAGGAGGCCAGGCAGCCGGAGTGCAGGAAGTAGTGGTTGCCGTGCGCCTCACGGACACCGAGGTCGGTCAGGATGGCCGTCGGGATGCCGCGGTGCATGGACTCTAGGGCGGCCGTGGAGCTGACGGTGACCAGCAGGTCGGTGCGGTCGAGGACCTCGGCCATGTTGCCGTAGACCAGCCGGAGGTTGGCCGGGGCGGGCTCGGAGAGCCGCTCGACGAGGAGTTGGTACGGGTCCGCCTCGACGTGCGTGGTCTGCTCGCCCGGCAGACTGCGCAGCTTGACCAGCACCTCGCGCTCGGGATGGCGGCGGGCGTGTCCGGCGGCCCGCTCCAGGAGGTGCAGCCGGGCGCTCCGTTCCTTCGGCACCGAGGGCTGCACGGCGAAGGTGAGGGTGAACGGCCGCTCGGGGGACGGACGGTGGGGCTGCCCGGTCAGGAAGGGCAGGGCGCACTCCACGACCGAGTCCGGGTCCACGCCGACCGAGTCGAAGGCGCGGGCGAAACGGGCCGTGTCGTGGGCGGAGTTGGCGAGGACGATGTCCGTGCCCGCGCGGGTCAGCAGCCCGTCGACCATCTTCTCGTAGACGACCCCGACGTATCCGCTCACCGTGACCGGTCGCCGCTCGCGCCCCTCCCAGGCCCGCCCGAGGGTGTGCGTGAGGGCGAGGACCGTGCCGCCGGAGACGGCCAGGACGACCACGTCGGCGGCGGCCAGTTCCCCGTCGCCGGCGAGCTCGGCGACCGTCACCTCGCGACGCGTGTCGGGCTCGATGCCGACCTCGGCGAGCTGACGCTCGGTGGGGGTGGAACGGCCCCGCAGGAACAGGGCGTCCAGCGCGTGCTCCGGGGCGAGTTGCCGGGCCACCGAGGCGCCCCATTTCCAGCGGGTGTCGGAGTCCGCGACTACGGCGATACGTCTGTGGGACATGCCCGGAGGTTAGGAACGGCTCCTGAGCGCCAGGTGAGTCTTCCCTGTGTGGTTTCCTGCGTATGTGGGTGCCCACTGTGAGAATTTGGTCAACCCGCCTTACCGGCAGCGGATGTTCGAAACCGCCCCGAGTCAATGGACGGCAGGTGTTCGCCTGTTGTTCATGAGACGTGAGGGGTGACATCTGTCATCCCGATCGGCGGACGACGGACACTGGGGGAACGCATCCCTCCGCCCGTACTTTCATGCCCATGACGAAGACCAGTGGCGAGGACCCGCAGAAGACCGACATCAAGGTGAGCCTCATCGGCGGCCACCGCCTCAAGGGCGAGACCCTGCACGAGCGCACCCTCACCGCCTCCCTCATCGGCGGCGCCGACATCGACCTCACCGACGTCGACATCCCCGACGGCGCCGAGCTCCGCGTCACCAAGCTGAGCCTGATCGGCGGCGTCAGCCTCAAGGTCCGCCCCGACGTCCGCGTCGAGGTCCACGGCATCCGCCTCGGCGGTGTGAAGGACGACGGCCCCACCGAGCCGGGCGGCCCGACGGTCCGCATCGACGCGTGGGGCCTGATCGGCGGGGTCAGCGTCAGCCGCGCCTGAACCGGTCCGTCACGGCAGGGGCAGGGGCGCCGCGGAGGCCGTGCCGTCGGCCGCGAGGAGCGGGCAGACGCTACGACAGCGGATCCACCCGCCCGCTCACATGGACACGGTCACCGCTTCCGCGCAGCTCGAACCGGCCCCCCTCCGCCCCGTACGTCACCGTCCCCGGCAGCAGCACCGGTGCCCGGAACTCCGCTCGCACCCGCACCGGCTCCGGCGCCCCGTGGGCGGCGAGGCAGCGGGCCACGGTCCACATGCCGTGCGCGATGGCGCGCGGGAAGCCGAAGAGGCGGGCGGTGAGGGGATGGAGGTGGATGGGGTTGCGGTCGCCGGACGCGGCCCCGTACCGCCGCCCGACGTCGCCGGCCAGCCGCCACTCGGCGAGCACGGGAAGCGGTGCCCGCTCGGCCCGTTCGGCGGACGGCTCGGCGTGCGTGCGGTGGCGCGCGAGATACGTGCTGCGCGACTCCCACACGACGTCCCCGCCCTCCCCGCCGTCCCGTATCTCGGTGATCACCGAGGCTTCGGTGCCGCGCCGGTGCGGCTCCAGAACGCCGACGTAGACG
>NZ_WVUG01000079.1 GCF_017614965.1 Streptomyces griseorubiginosus
GGGAAGGGGTGGTGCCCGGGCGAGGGGACGGTTTCGGTGTCGGCTGCGGCCGCGAGTGCTCGGGGCCCGTCGAGGTCCGTACCGCTGGATCCGCCGTACTCGTCGAACGGTCCGGCACCACCCGATGCCCCTCCAGGAAGTACGCGTACCAGGCCCGCACCGTCCGCAGATACGCCGCCGAGTGGTTGTAGCCGAGGATCGCGCGGTCCAGCCCGGCGGCCTCGGACAGGTCCCGCCCGGCCGCGCACAGATACCGCCCCGCAGCGAGCGCCGCGTCGAAGACGTTGTCGGGGTCGGACCGCCCGTCGCCGTTCCCGTCCGCACCCCACCGCGCCCACGTCGACGGGATGAACTGCATCGGCCCGACCGCCCGGTCGTACACAGCGTCCCCGTCGTACGCGCCACCGTCGGTGTCCCGCACGACGGCGAATGCACCGCCGTCCAGCCGCGGACCCAGGATCGGCGTCACCGTCGTTCCGTCGGAGGTCACCCGCCCACCGCCCGCCTGCGCCGACTCCACCTGACCGATCGCGGCCAGCAACTGCCAGCGCAGCCCGCAGCCGGGAGTGGTGCGGCCGAGCTCGGCCTCGGCGTGCCGGTAGGCGGCGAAGACGGTGGCGGGGACCGCGCCGCCCGTCGCCACCGATGCCGTGCCCGTGCCCTTGTGCCTGCGTGTGAGGGGCGGAAGATCCGTGCGGTACGGAGTGTCACCGGACACACTCGGCCCGTGCTCCGCGGTCTCCCGGACCGGCACGGCGGCCCGCGCCTCGGTCGCCGCCGGCGCCTGCGACGCCGTCAGCGCCGCCATCGCCGCCGCCGCGACCGCCGTAACCGTGACGCGTCTGCCCCTCTGCTCTGCCACGTCCCGATCCCCTCTCCATGAGCGGTGAGCTGCTCTCGACTGCTCTACGGGGATGGGCGGCACGTCCGTCGGTGTTGCAGCAGCGCCGCGAATTCTGAAACGCTCGGTGGCCACCGAGGGCACTGGCGTGCCGCTCGGCATGTCCGGCCGGGGCCAACCGCCACGACCGGGCACCCCCACGCGGACGCGTCAACGCCCCGCCGCCGTCACGGCCGTTACGATGGCGCACCGAGAAGGGCAGCCGGGTCGTGGACTTCTACCTCTGCCTGTCCGCCGCGATCGTCACACTCCGTATGCTCATACGCCATGCGACCCGGCGCTTCCAAGGACCCGCTGGGCACCCCCCTACGGCAGCGTGCCGGGCAGCGCGGCGGTCAGCAGCGACACGGCCGACTCCTGGCGCGCGATCGTTGCGGTGTCGAACGGCCCGGACCAGCTCAGCCCGTACTGGTTGGAGCCGTTGCGGTCGTAGGCGTAGGCGGAGCGTGCCTGGGCGGCGAGATACCCGCGGTAGGGGTGGCCGGGCAGCAGGGCGTCGAGTTCCGCGAGGTTGCGCGCGAAGATGCCTTTGAAGGCCGGCCCGTCGGAGCCGCAGCCCGCAGGTTCGCAGGGCTCGGTGAGGATTCCGCCCGGCGACAGCGACGGGCTCGTGATCACGGCGTCGGCGATCCGCCGGGCCTCGGCGAGGAGATCCGGCCGGTGGGTGGCCCGGTACAGCTCGGCGAGGCCGCCGAGGACGACCCCCTGGTTGTACGTCCAGGTGGTGCCGCCGTTGTTGTCGCAGCCGCCGCCCTGCGTGTTCAGGCCGTCGTTGACCAGGTGATCTGTGTTGATCATGCCGGTGCCGCTGAACCAGGCCCACGCCTGGCGGGCGCGGGCGAGGTAGACCGTGTCACCGGGGATCCGGTTGTGCAGTGAGGCGGTCAGCTTGAGGTACAGCTCGTTGCTGATGGCGTTCTTGTACGTCTTGCCGGGCAGGTCCCACCAGATCCCGCCGCCGCAGGTGTCGTCCCAGTACTGGCGCATATAGGCTTCGTCGGTCTTCGCGATGTCCAGGTACTGGCGGTCGTGGGTGAGGTCGTACATCCGGACCATGGCGAGCGCCCACCAGCCGGTGTCATCGGTGGAGTCCGCCCTGAACTCGCCGCCGCCCTGCGGCCACCACGGCAGCGGCTGCCGCTGCAGCGCGATGGTGTTCTTCACCTCGGGCAGGTAGGCGCGCGAGCCGGTCTTCACCATGTAGTCGAGCAGTGCCTGGAGGGCGTTTCCCGACTGCCACCATGGGGCGTCGGAGTCGAAGCGGCCGGTGCTCTCGTCGTAGAAGCCCATCATGGCCTCGACGGCCGCCGAGGCCTTGTCGTGTGCTGTGGTCACGGCACCCTGCGTCGTCGGGGGGACGGTGACGGCCTGCGCGGGGGCGGTCGCCGCCAGCAGGCAGAGGATCGCTCCGCAGGCCACGCCGCCCGCGGCCTTCCATGTTCTTCGGGTCCGTACTGGCATGTCGGTACTCCTAACGAGGGGTGATGCCGATGTGCTGGACCAGGTGACCGGCGGGCCGTGCTAACGCCCGCCGGCTCCGAAGACCGCCGCGACCTCGGGGACGCGGTCGACGTAGCCGTCGAGCAGACGGCGGCCCACGGTCACCGAGTCGACCAGGGGGTGGAGCGAGAACGCCTTGACGGCGTCGGAGCGGGAACCGGTCAAGGCGGCGCTGATCGTGAGCTGTTCGACCGCCTTGACCTGTTGCATCAGGCCCGCCTGGTGGAGGCCGGGCTGGGTGATGGACAGCGGGTGGACGCCGTTCGCGTCGACGGTGACCGGCACCTCGACGACCGCGTCCTGCGGCAGCGCGGACACCGTCGAGCCGTTCCGCACGTTGAGGATCATCGTCGCGCGCTCGTTACGGCTGATCGCGGCCATGACGGCGAGAGCGACGCCCGCATAGCCCTGATGCGCAGGGTCGGGCGTGAAGCCCTCCTCCGCCTCGGCCTCGCCCTGGACCGTGCCCTTGGCCTCGGCCATGTAGTTGGCGCTGCGGTTAGCCACCGTCTCCCGCCACAGCGGCACCGCCGCGCCGGCCGCCGCCTCGGTGACCCGTTCGTAGAACGCGGCCTGCTGCCGGGCGAGGAACTCGCCCCGGGTCTGCGGCGCGTCGAGGATGGACCGCACCGCGTCCCGGTTGAAGTAGTAGTAGTACAGGTACTCGTTGGGGATCACCCCGAGGTCGCGCAGCCACTCGCGGCCGAACACGACGCCCTCCTCCAGACCGCCCAGCCGCTCGTCGTCGGCGAGCAGCCGGGGGAGGACGTCCTCGCCGTCGTGCAGCACCCGCCGCATCCAGCCGAGGTGGTTGAGGCCCACGTAGTCGAACTGGGCCCTGGCATGGTCGAGTCCGAGCGAGGCGACGATGCGTCGTCCCAGGCCGGACGGCGTGTCGCAGATACCGAGCACCCGATCGCCGAGGACGCTCTGCATGGCCTCGGTGATCATGCCCGCCGGGTTGGTGAAGTTGATGACGTACGCGTCCGGGGCGAGTCGCCGCACCCGGTGCGCGATGTCCAGCATGACCGGGATCGTGCGCAGCCCGTACGCCAGACCGCCCGGGCCGGTCGTCTCCTGACCCAGGACGTCCAGGTCGAGCGCGACCCGCTCGTCGCAGATCCGGGCCGCGAGCCCGCCCACGCGGACGGCGGCGAAGACGAAGTCGGAGCCCTCCAGCGCCTCGTCGAGCGACGTGGTGGCCGAGACCCGCGGCGCGTCGGGAAACCCGTCGGCGAACTGGGCGAGGACCTCGGTCATCGCCTTCAGCCGGCCGGCGTCGGTGTCGTACAGCCACACCTCGTCGATCCGTGGCGATCCCTGGTCGTTCAGCAGGGCCTGGTAGACGTACGGCACACGGAATCCGCCACCGCCCAGGACGGTCAGCTTCATGCGGCTATCACCTTTCCGCCCGCCTGGCGGCAGAGCTCGAGTGTCCGGGGATCGGCGCCCCCGGTCGTGATCAGAACGTCGACGTCGGACAGCGAGCACAGCCGCAGGGACCCCGAGCCCGGGAACTTGGTCTCCGAGGCGACGAGGACCACACGGCTGGCGGCCTCGATCATCGCCTGCTTGATGGGGGCCTCGACGGCCATGTTGTCCACCACGTGGCCGTTGGGGCGCACTCCCGTGCAGCTGAGGAACAGCACGTCGGCGCTCACCTGGCGCAGCGCCTGCTCGGTGAGCGAGCCCACCAGGGACTGGTAGTTGCGGCGCAGGACTCCGCCGAGCATCACCAGCCGCACGGCCTCGTCGTCGCGCAGCTCGTCGAGCACCGCCACATTGCTGGTGATGACGGTGACCGGGCGGCCGCGCAGCCGGCGGGCGATCAGCGGCGTGGTCGTGCCGATGTCGAGCACGACCACGCTCTCGTCCGCGACCAGCTCGGCGGCCTGCTCGGCCATCGCCTCCTTCATCGCCCTGTCGTGCGAGGCGGAGACGTCGAAGGGCTCCTCGTCGGAGGGGGCGCGCAGGGCCAACGCGGCGCCCCCGTAGGTGCGGACGAGCTCGCCGTTGCGGTCGAGCTGTTTCAGGTCGCGCCGGATGGTCGACTCGCTCACCTGCAGCCGTTCGGCCAGCTCACGCACCGAGGCGACGCCCGTAGCCCTGAGCGAATCCACGATCCTCGCGTGCCGTTTGCTCGAAGTCACGCGGTGACCGTAACACCGGATGACTGACATCGGTCATACGGAAGCGGAAACAATCACGTTACTGACCGAACCTTGTCATGAGATGGCGGCGATGCTCATAGTTGAGCAACCGGATGGCGGCCCCTCGGGACGTTCCGGACGCAAAGAAAGGCGCTCTCGTGCTCGATGTGGTCTTCGCCGGCGAGGTCTTCTGCGACCTGGTCTTCGGTGGCACCCCGCACCTGCCCACGCCCGGCAGCGAGGTCTACGCCGACCGCTTCGCCGTCGCCGCCGGAGGCACGGCCACGCGCTGCGTGGCGGCCGCTCGACTGGGCCTGCACACGGGGCTGTTCGCGGTCATCGGCACCGACCTCTTCGGCGAGCACCTCGCCGCCGAACTCGGCGCCGAGAAGAACCTGGACCTGACCTGGCTGCGCCGCGACCCCGCCGTCCGCACTCCCGTCACCGTCGCCGTGACGAACGAGCACGACCGCGCCTTCATCACGTACGAGGAGGAGGGCGCCCGCCGCCCCGAGACCTGGCACGGCGAACGCCCCGACGTCCGCGCGCTGCACCTCGGCATCGCCCGTCCGCTGCCCGGCTGGGTGGCCGAACTGCGCGCCCGGGGTACCCGCGTGGTCGGCGGTGTCGGCTGGGACCCGACCGGCGAGTGGTCGCCGGACGTCCTCACTCGGCTGAAGGAGATCGACCTGTTCGTGCCCAACGCTGTCGAGGCGATGAGCTACACCCGCACCGCGACCGTGGAGGAGGCTGTCAAGGTCCTCGCCGACCTGGTCCCCGACGTCGTCGTCACCGACGGGCCGAACGGCGCGCTCGCCCTCGACCGCGCCACCGGCGACTTGGTCCGCGTCCCCGCCCCGCAGGTCACCGCCGCCGACCCCACCGGCGCCGGTGACGTCTTCACCGCGGCCCTCATCCATGGCGTGCTGCGCGACTGGCCGCTCGCCACCCGGCTCAGATTCGCCGGCATCTGCGCCTCCCTGTCGGTGCGCACACTCGGCGGGGCGAGCAGCGCGCCGCGCTGGGGCGCCATCCGCGAGTTCCTGCACCGTGTGCCCGACGTGCCGGAAGAGGACCGGGCGCTGATCGAGGCCGCCGCCCGCTGACGCACCGCGGCGGATGCCACCCGCCCCCCACCTGTCCCTCCTCCCGTCGTCCCGGTCGGCTCCAGGCCGTTGCCCGCCATCCGCTCCGCATCCCCTCATGCCCTGCCAGGACCCCACCCGTCAGCACCAGGAGGAGCACCCATGAGCGTCAGAACGCGCCCTCACCGGCACCGCCGCATCGCCGCCGCGCTCACCGTCGCCTGCCTGACCGCAGCCGCGGCCGCCTGCGCGCCCGGACCCAGCGGCGGCTCGTCCGCCGACAGCACGGACAACAGCGCGAAACCCGTCTCCACGGATCCCGCCAAGGCCGGGAAGGTCACCCTCACCGAGTGGGACCAGAACACCGACCCGGGCACGAACGCCTCCACCGCGGCGCTCAACAAGGCGTTCATGCAGAAGTACCCGAACGTCACCATCAAGCGCGTCTCCCGGTCCTTCTCCGACCTCAAGACAACGCTCAAGCTCGCCCTGTCCTCCGCCAACCCGCCCGACGTCGTCCAAGCCAACCAGGGCTACCCCGACATGGGCGCCTTCGTGAAGGCGGGGCTGCTGCAGCCCGTCGACCGTTACGCCAAGACCTACGGCTGGAACACCTCATTCCCCTCCCAGCTGCTCGACCTCAACCGGTTCAGCGCCGACGGCAAGACCTGGAAGACCGGCAACCTCTACGGCGTCTCCCAGACCGGCGAGATCGTCGGCATCTACTACAACAAAGCCAAGCTGCAGTCCCTCGGTCTGTCCGTGCCCACGACGCTCCAGGAGTTCGAGACGGCGCTGGCCAAGGCGAAGGCCTCGGGCCTGCAGCCCATCTCCTACGGGGACGCCGACAAAAGCCCCGGCATCCACATCTTCGGTGTGATCCAGGCCGCCACCGCCGGAAAGGACGGGGTCCGCAAACTCGTGTTCAACACAGGCGGCGCCAAGTGGACCGACCCCGGCACCCTGAAAGCCGCGACCACGCTGCGAAGCTGGGCCGACAAGGGCTACCTCGGCTCCGGTTTCAACGGCCAGAGCGAGGACCAGGCCGTGGCTTCCTTCGCCCAGGGCAAGGCGCTGTTCCTCGTGGACGGCACCTGGCAGGCAGCCGTCGTCGAGCCCAAGATGAAGCAGAACGTCGGCTTCACCGCGCTCAGCCCCGCCGCCGGGCAGCCTCCACTCACCCAGGGCGGCGAGGGGCTCGCCTGGGCCGTGACCTCCAAGTCCAAGCACCCGGACGTGGCCGCCGCCTACATCAACTTCCTCGTCGACCAACAGGGCATGCAGGTCTCCGCCGACCACGGCAACCTCCCCGCCCTGCCGCCCGCCGACCACAAGCCCGCCGCCGACAGCGTTTACGCCGGTGTCCTCGACGAGTGGAAGGCGGTCAGCCAGAAGGACGGCCTGCTGCCCTACCTCGATTACACCACCCCGACCTTCTACGACACGCTCACCGCCGGCGTACAGGAGTTGACGGCAGGTCAACTGACCCCCGCGAAGTTCACCGACCAACTCCAGTCCGACTACGCCTCGTTCCAGCAGAGCAAGTAGGGCCGTCCCCCATGGCTGTCACCGCACCCCGCCCGACGGCCCGCAACCGCCGGGCCGACGCCCCCAGTGGGCGTCCGGCCCGGCGCCGCGGCCGCATCCAGTGGAAGGGCTACCTCTACGCCCTGCCCGCCCTGGCCGTCCTCACCGCGTTCCTGCTGGTCCCGCTCGGCCAGCTGGTGCAGATCTCCCTCTACCACTGGGACGGCGTGTCCGCCTCCACCTGGGCCGGACTCGCCAACTACACGGAGATCGCCCGCAATCCCCAGCTGCGCGCCGGCTTCCTCCACTCCTTCGTCCTCATCCTCTTCTTCGCGGTCTTCCCCATCGTGCTCGCCCTGCTGCTCGCCGCCGTCACCACCCGCGCCTCCCGGCTGCGCGGCGTGTCGTTCTTCCGCGCCCTGATCTTCCTGCCGCAGGTCGTCGCCATGGTCGTCACCGCCACCGCCTGGACGGCCATCTACGCCCCCGACGGCATCCTCAACACCGCCCTGCGAACCATCGGCCTGAAGGCCGTGACCCGCCCCTGGCTCGGGGACTTCTCCACCGCCCTGCCCGCCGTCGGGCTCATCGGGACCTGGCTGGAGATCGGCCTGTGCCTGGTGCTGTTCACCGCGGGCATCGGCCAGATCCCCGCCGAACTCTACGAGGCCGCCCGGATCGACGGAGCGGGCGTGGTACGGGAGTTCTTCGCCGTCACCCTGCCGGGGCTGCGCGGGCAGATCACGGTGGCGCTCACCCTCACCGTCATCGCCGCGCTGCGCACCTTCGACCTGGTGTACGTCGCCACCCACGGCGGCCCGGGCAACGCCACCAGCCTGCCCGCGTTCGAGGTCTACAACCGGGCCTTCGGCACGGGCCAGGTCGGCTCCGCCTGCGCCATCGCCGTCGTCCTGACCGTGCTGATCCTGATCGTCACCATCCTGATCACCAAGCTCCAGCCGAAGGAGGACGGGACGTGATCTCGGGTCGCGAACGCCTGCTCAACTACGCCGTCCTGACGGTCTTCGCCGTTTTGGCCATGGTCCCCCTGCTCGGCGTGGTGACGTCCGCACTGACTCCGGCCGCGCAGTCCTCGCCGTCCTTCACCTGGCCGAAGAGCCTGGACTGGGGCAACTTCGCCACCGCGTGGAACGAGGGTCACTTCGCCGCGTATCTGCGCTCCAGCGTCCTGGTCGCCGTGGTGGTGGTCCTGATGACGGGGGTGCTGGCGATCCTCGCCGGCTTCTCCTTCGCGCACTTCACCTACCCGGGACGGCAGCTGCTGTTCTACGTCACCCTGGTCGGACTGATGGTGCCGCCGGAGGCCTTCGTCATCCCGCTGTACTTCAACCTGCGCGGCGCCGGACTCACCGACTCCTACTGGGCGCTGATCCTCCCGCAGACCGCCCAGTCCCTCGCCTTCGGCGTCTTCTGGATGCGCAACTTCTTCCGCTCGGTACCGGTCAGCATCCTTGAGGCCGCCCGGCTCGACGGCGCCTCGGACTGGCGGATCCTGTGGCGGATTCTGGTCCCCGTCGGTCGCCCCGCCCTCCTCACCATGGCGATGCTGGTGTTCATGTGGACGTGGAACGAGTTCCTGCTGCCGCTGGTGATGATCACCGACGAGAACAAGCGCACCGCCCCACTGGGCCTGGCGTTCTTCCAGAGCGAGCACACGACGCAGTACTCGCTGCTGGCCGCCGCGTCCATCATCGTCGCCCTGCCGGTCGTCGCCCTCTACGTCTTCCTGCAACGGCACTTCATCGCGGGCATGCTCTCCGGTGCGGTCAAGGGGTGACGCACAGTGGTGTGGGCGGTATGACTGACGACACCGATCAGGCGTTTGGTGGTGGGCGGCCGTCCCAGCGGTAGCGCCGGGTCGCATGGCGAATGAGCATACGTGGGACACCATTGCCTGCTCGCCGGCGGCCTTGAGAGTGGGCACGAGCCACCACACCGCTTCGCGGCCAGGCCGCCGCTCTGCAACGGCTGCGCGTCGACCGGCAGCTCGAAGAAGCCCTCTCCCATGGCCCCGACCCCCTCCACCTCGCCGAGGTCGTCGGACTCAATGCGAAGACCATGATTCCCTACACGGACTTCGCGCGGGCGCTGTTGGAAATGGCCGCTGAACAGATGAAGGCAATCATGAGCGAGTGACCTCGACCGAAGCAGCAGCCACCGCCCTACAGGACCATGCCGTCGTCTGGAACATGGGCGAGATCCACGCAACCGACGTCGTCACCGCTGCCTGTGATGCACTCGTTGCAGGCCTCGACAGTCCTGCCCTGCGGATCTTGGCCGCGTGCACACGCGCGGAGGCGGATTACGACGTCCCCGACCTCCTTCCACCGGCACTCGACGAACTGGGCCTCACCGTCCACCCAGCGGGCACTGTTGCCGGACACGAGGCCGCCGCGCGAGCACTTGCCGCCCGGATGTTGGCCGGCGACACGGGCCGACGCGTTCTAGGGCCTCAGGGCCAGATGAACTTGAGTCGGCTGGGTAGACCTCCAGGTACGCACCGATCGCGCGATTCGCCACCGCTGGACGCTCGTCAACTGCGCCTTCTCCTTCTGCCGGAACCAGTGGTTCGTGCCAGCCCAGGCTTTGGGCCAACGCTCGCTTGGTGAGTCCGGCTGTCTTTCGGATTTCGGCCAGACGTTGTCCGAGCGCCTTGCGGGCTTCCTGGAGGCTCGAAGAGGGCGATGTCATGTCGGTGCGGCCGTGCTGCTCGGGATGTCAGAACAGCTCGAAGGCCGCATGGGGCGTCGCGCGCTGCCACACGGCCTCGAAGGCCGACTCGCAAAGCTTCGCCACCTCGGGGTCTTCGGTGAGCTCGACCTCCATGTTTTCGCCCTCGCCGTCGAAATGGTTGACGAGGACGAGGTGAGAGTCGAACAGCCAGAAGTCGTTGCCCGGAAGCGCGATGTCGGTCGCGGAGCGCCGCGAGAGCCACCGCACTCCTTCGCCAGCCGCGATGTTCAGCCCCTCCGTCACCTCGTGCTCGAAGCGGATGTACTCGCTGACCGGTGTCGACACGACGCGCGCGCGTCGCACCTCGACGCCGCGCGAGGTCGCCTCCATGACGATGGCGTGCCAGTCCGCCCAGCACTCTGCGGGGTCGAGGACCACGCCAGCCTTCCAGTCGATGAAGGCCGGGTCCGACTTCATGTAGGCGTCGCGCATCTCCAGATGGACAGCCGTCCTCTGGCAGTCGCGGAACAGCTCCTCAAACGTCGGGGGCCTCATCATCCCTCTTCACCTCCAGGAAGAACTGCACCATGCGCCGGGGGATCTCCACCACCGACTCGTGGCCGGGGATGTCCAACTGCCCGAGGCGCTCGGCGTCCTCCACCTTCCATCCCTGCACGAGGTAGCTGTCCTTCTCCTCGTCGAGGTAGATGGTGGGCGAGCCGCCACTCGGGCTCTCCGGGTCCTTGCCGAGCCTGCGCAGGGTCATGATGTCCTCCTCGGGTGCCGGTAAGGATCCCTGTGCCAGAGCTTGCCCTCGACGGGGCGGCCGAGCGAGGAACTTGCCCAAACTTGCCAGAACTTCGGCTGGAGAGCGCACGCGGGTGACCTGGTCGGCGGGAGGGGGGATGTGGCTTCGATCCGAGTCGTCTGACCAACAGTTCGTGGTTGGGCGCGTTGTTTGTGGGGCAGTTGGAGCACTGATATCAGCAGTTTTGGCCTTCGCTGCCGCAAGGTCACGTGCAGGTGTGCTGGGCTCTGCAGGCCCGCACGACCCGGCCAGGCGCGGTCGCCGCGATTTTCGCCGGCCTAGAAGCCTGCACCCTCCAGCCCGGCCTGCTCTTCCCCCAGGCCGGCCGGGCCATGGAGATCAAGCGCCGCCTTACTCACCGCAAGACCGGCAAGGTCGAGACAAAGACCGTCTGCGCGATCACCAGCCTGCGCCGTAGCAGGCCAGTGTGCCGCAACTCGCCCAAATCGCACAAAACCACTGGTCAGTTGAAGTCCTCCACCCTGTCAGAGACGTCGCCTACGGCGAGGACGCCTCAACCGAGTCGCACGGGCACCGCACCCGTGTCATGGCCACTTCGCGCAACCTCGCCATCGGACGAATGCGTCAAGCAGGCCGGACCAACATCGCTGCCACAAACCATCGCTACCGGTCGCGCCGCCAGCACGCAACGGCCGTGCTGCAACTCAGAGCGCGAGAACGCATCCCTCCTGCATCGGTGCCCCGTACAGCGAGGGCGCTGGCGTTACTGCGCAGATTGCGACGCCGCCGGACCGGTCGACCGCGGTGGCGACCGCACACTCGACAGGGGCCTCCTGACGGACGTCTCCGACCACGGCGACCGCGGACTCACCGGCCTCCTCGATCGTGGCCCGTGCAGTGTGCACTGTACCGGGCGTTGCGGGTTGGGCGTGTCGGTCTTGGACAGGTGGGCCGGACCCTTGTGTTCTCGCGGTTGCTGATTTTTGTGGGATGACTTCATGCACCGGATTCATGGTGCTGGCTCAAAACATTCATTGGACGATGGCATCTGGCATGGATATTGTCGCTCATATCAATAGCGTGTAATGGTAACGCGATGCTGCTTCCTTCGGCCGCCCGAACTCGCTCCTGCCAAGAGGGAATTGCTTGATGTCAGCATGACCGACTGTACCGATATATGAATGCGGCCTGTTTTCACTTTCGGGTTTGAAGCAGTACGGAATCGAGCGCGCAGGGTTGGTTCCCTACCTGGAAACGAAGACGGTCTTCTCGGAGTCGCGCCACGGGATTTCGCCGTTTGATGCGATTCCGGCGATCGATCGCCGGGACGGGAGAGTCGACCAAGCGCCGCTACGCACATCCTCACCCATCCCAGATGACGGAGATGAACACGTGAACGCAGTATCCCCGGCACCTCAAGGCGCTCGCATCCTGATATCCGGTGGCACCGTGCTGACGATGGATCCGGAGGTCGGCGACCTCGCTGTCGGTGACGTGTTGATCGAAGACGGAAAAATTGCGGCGGTCGGGGAGAATCTCGACGACCGCGCCGTCGGCGCCGAGGTCGTCGACGCCAAAGGCAAGATCCTGTTGCCCGGCTTCGTGAACAGCCACATGCACATGTACCACACACTGGGTCGCGCGCTGATCGCCGACGGCGGGTTCGACGCGTACGTGGATACGATCACCGTTGGACCGGACAGTCTGGATGCGGCGCACCAGCCGGAGGACGTCCAGCTTGCCGTGCTGGTGGCCGCCCTGCAGCAGCTCAACGCGGGTGTGACGACGACCGTCGATACCTCGCACTACCAACCGACACCGGCACACCGGGACGGGATCATCGCCGGTCTTCAGGAGAGCGGCCTGCGCGCGGTGTTCACGTACTGGGGAGGGATGGCCGCCGAGTGGACCGACTGGGATGATCTGCCCCGCGTACGTGCCGAGTACTTCGGTTCCGACGATCAACTGGTCACCCTTGCTCTCGGAGGCAACCCCGACGTCGCTGTCTGGCGAGCAGGGCGCGAGCACGGCCTGAACGTCATAGCGCACGCACGCAGCGAGGCAGGGGCCGAAGCGATTGCTCGGGGGCGCGAGGAGGGGATCCTCGGACCCCATATGACCTTCATCCACTGCACCGACTTCGACGACATCTCCTTTAAATACATCGCGGACAGCGGAGGTGCCGTGTCGATCGCTGCGCCCATCGAGTTGTCGATGGGACAAGGACTCCCGCCGTTCCAGCAGTCCCTCGACCACGGCATTCTTCCGAGCTTGAGCAGTGACGTCGAAACGAACATGGCCAGCGACATGTTCACCGTCATGCGTAGCGCATTCACCTCACAGCGTCACGAGATCCATACCCGAGCCCTCGCGGGCGACAGTGACGTCCCTGCGCTGCTGACTTCAGCACAGCTGCTCCGGTCGGCCACCAGTGCCGGCGCCGCCGCCGCTCACCTCGACAGCATCGGCAGTCTCGCTCCGGGTAAACGCGCGGACGTGGTCGTCCTTGATGCGAGGTCGATCAACACAATGCCGCTGAACTCGGCCGCCCAGGCGGTCGTGGCACTGATGGACACCAGTAATGTCGAGCATGTCCTGGTGGACGGCGTCCCGCGAAAGTGGGCGGGACGCCTCGTCGGTGTGGATGTGGGCAAACTCGCGCGCGAGGTGGAGACCGCGCGTGATGGCCTCTTCGCGCGAAGCGGCAAGCACGTGCCTCTGGTCTAGGTATCGGCAACCGTCGCGCCGACGGCTGCGGTCTGTCGACGCGGCGGACCGCTACTCAATACCAATCCGGTCGGCCGATCCTCGTCCACCGCGGCAGCGAGAACGAGTCTGCTCTCGAACCAGGCTCGCGCAGGATCGTGCGCGCCCCGCGGATTCCAGACCATGTCGACCCCCCACGCCGGCACCTCGATCGGCAGCGGCCACGTGCGGACCAGCCCGACGTCGGCGAACTGTCGGGCAAGCGACTTCTGGACGACTGCGATGCAGTCGTCCAGCCCAATCAACAACACGGGTAGCTGAAGGCAGTCGTGCACCTGACCGCGCACCACCCATTCCAGCCCCTGACTCTCCATGGCCAGATAGGGCGGCGTCCAGCCGTCGACCTCGCACACGACATGCGGGCATCGGCGGAGATCGGACACTGTGGGATCGCCGTCGAAGGTTGGGCCGTTCCGACCACTGACCACGACGAACTCGTCGGTGAAGAGCCGCTTCCGGCGCAGCGGGGACGCGATATTGCTGGGCAGCAGTGTCAGGTCCACGTCCGGCCGCTCGTGGAATGTTCCCGATTCGACCAGTGGCGACGTTTGGACGGTGACACCGGGAGCCTCCGCAGCCAGCCGGCGAAGCAGGGACGGAAGGAGCACGACCGCCGTGGAGGAGGCGAGAGCAACCCGGAAACGGCGAACAGCCCTCTCCGGGTTGAACCGGGTGTTGCCAAGGATGTCCTGGTCTACCCGAGTTAGCAGTTCGGTCAAGGGTCCGAGCAGCGACTCGCCCCGCGGTGTCAACTGCAGCGACGGGCCGACCCGGGCGAGCAACTCGTCGTTGAACAGTTTGCGACAGCGCCTGAGGCTGTGACTCATGGCGGATTGAGTCAGTCCGATCCGCTTCGCTGCTCGCGTCACGCTCCGTTCTGCGAGCAGCACTTGTAGCGAGACCAGCAAGTTCAAGTCCACGGTCGCTAGCCGAGCCAGTTCCTGCCGCGCCGTATCAACATCGACAGAGGACACGGTTCACCTCTTTCATCGCTGTATTTCCGGGGTCCGAGGACCGATGTACGCGGCTATGCTCGAAACGCTCCTTGAGCGCCTGTTGGTCGACGTTGTTGCTCCCGGTTCAGTGGGCTCGGCCCGTCTCGCCGGCCCGCTGTCCCAACCCTCAACGGCTCGTTGTGCACCAACGGCTAAGACCGCTGGTGAAGCGCTTCCTGAGTAATGGGCTTGCAGGGATGAGTAGGAACCGGTAGCTCGCCACAGCCACCTTTGCCTGCCGCGTGGTGGGCGGGGCAGGCCCACTTTGGTAACTCGCGTCATCTCGGCTGCCGCGGGTCCTTCGTACTGGCCGGAAGGTGTCGGCGCGGTTCTGGTGGTTACCAGTGCCAGCGGCCTTCAGGGGTGTTGCGGTGCCGGGCCATACACCCGGCGGTAGTCGCGGACGCGCCGCTTGCCCCGCAGGACCACCGCGCCGGGAGCCGAGGCTGATCACTAGCAGGTCATTCGCCTGTGTAGGTCGCCTTGCCGGGGCTGTCTCGGAGGAACGAGGCGACCGCGTGGCGCAGGTCGTCCGTGGCGAACAGGGCAGAGGAAACCGGCGGCACGGCGTCATCCGCGGCCCGCACCCCGTCGCGGACCGCTGTGGTGACCAACCGCTTGGTTGCCGCGTGGGCACAGGTGGGGCCCGCGGCAAGGCTGCGCGCGAACTCCCGCGCCGCTTCGGGGAAGTCCTCATCGGGCAGGACGCGGTTCACCACGTTCCAGCGCTCCAAGGTCGTTGCCGGATAGCGTTGTCCGGTGTAGACCAGCTCTCTGGCTCTGGCCGGCCCGGCGCGCTCGGCCAGACGCTGAGGCCCTCCCATCGAGGGCGTCAGCCCTATGATGCTCTCCACCAGCCCGAACGAGGCGGTCTCGGCGGCCAGCAGGATGTCGCACCCCAGAGCGATCTCGAAGGCCGCCGTGAGGGTGAGCCCGTGTGCGGCGAAGAGCGTGGGGACCGGCAGGTCCTCCAGTGTCTCGACGATCCGCAACAGCCGCTTGAACAGGGTCCCGGCACGCTGTGTGGCAGTGGGGCTTTCCACGATCTCGGCGAAGAGCGCCACATCGACGCCACCGGAGACGACCTTGCCCCGTGCCTCCACCAGCACCGCCCGGGCCCGACCCCGACGCGCCGGGTCGGTGACGGCAGCAAGTTCGTCGACGACCTGCTCCCATGCGGTGAACACCACCTCGTTGAAGAGGTTCAGTGGTGGATTGTCGAGTATGACTACCGCGAGGGCGCCATCACCTTCGTACTCGATGCGGACCGGTGATGTCATGGGCGTCATCCCTTCCAAACCATTGGTTATTTGTGTTCACCGATCGTCGTAACGGCGCGCTTGGAGGAGCTCGAACTCCGAGTCGGTGCACGGCAGTTCAGGTAGCCGGAGTAGCCGAAGACCTGCCGCTTGCCGTGTCTCAGGTGCAAGTCACCTCGCAGAGCCGGGTGGAGTCTGAACCGATTCGGCCTGCGTCGGTGCGACGACCAAGCGGCTGATTACGACGGTGGTCCCCGACGCGGTACGAACGCGGACGAGGCCGTGCCGAAGGCTTCCGGTAACCCCTTCGCCCGGTTATCGTCCGGGGTCTGCAGGTACCGGCCGCAAGCGTGAACGGTCACTCCACCCGCGGCTGATCCACGAACAGGTCCAGCTCGGGATGCTCCCCGCCGCCGTAACGTGCCAGGTCCGTGATTCCGGCTTGGGCCAGGACGTCAGCGTCGATGAGGGTCTTGCCGGTCCATTCGTGCGGCGGGCGGGAGAGTAGGGCGAGGGCCGCGTCCGCCATGATCTCGGGGTTTCGTGACCGGGAAGCGCTCTCGCTGCCAAGGACGTTGGTCACGGCGGCGGTCGCGATCATAGTTTGGGGCCAGAGGCAGTTCGCGGCGATGCCGTGGTCGGCGAACTCGGCTGCCCAGCCGAGCGTGAGCAGTGTCATGCCGTACTTGGAGAGTGTGTAGGCGGGGTGGGCGCCGAGCCAGCGCGGAGCGAGATTGAGGGGTGGTGACAGGGTGAGGATGTGGGCGTGGTCGGACCGCTTCAAGTACGGGAGGCAGGTCCGAGTCAGCAGGAAGGCGCCCCTGGTGTTGACCGACTGCATGAGGTCGAAGCGTTTGAGGGGGAGTTCCTCGGTGCTTCGCACGTCGAGGGCGCTGGCGTTGTTGACGCAGATGTCGATGCCGCCGAACCGATCGAGGGCTGTGGCAACCGCCCGTTCGACATCGGCTTCGTCGCGGACGTCTCCGACCACGGCGACGGCCGACCCACCGGCCTCCTCGATCGTGGCCACCGCGGTGTGCACGGTGCCGGGCAGCCTCGGGTCGGGGGTGTCAGTCTTGGCCAGGAACACCGCGTTGGCGCCTTGGCGGGCGGCAGCGGTGAGGATGGCGAGACCGATGCCGCGGCTGCCACCGGACATCAGGATGGTCCGACCCTTCAGTGATGTACCCATGCGGGTGCTCCCGTCGTCGGTGCCGTAGTGGGTGTGTCAGTGGCCGGTGAAGTGCGGGGGGCTTCCCCGGGAAGGCGAGAGCGCCTTCCGGAGGTCCTGATCCGTGGGCAGCAGCCGAAACAGCTTCGATGGCGGCGCCCAGAACGCTGCCGTCTGCTTTCCGCCCGCGCTCAGGAGGGGCGACGGACATCGCGCCAACCAGGGTGCCGCCCGGGCGCGAGCTCCACCATCACCGTGACGACTGAGATCGGCGTGCATCCCGGCCCGTGCCCGAGAGGAACTCGTCGCTGGACCCGTATGCACCCGGTCAGTCCCTGAGTTGGCCTTACACGCCTGGGCCCGTGTCCCCGGGGCCCGCTCCGTGCCGGAAGCAACGTCCTGCCAGGGACCCATCACAGGCGACGGCGGACACCACGAAGTCGGCCACCGATTCGGCCACCTGCTCGGCGGTGTGTGGGCCCTCCGGCTGGTACCACTGGTAGATCGCGTTGGCGGTGGAGAACATCTCGATGGAGGCCAACCGGGGATCGATCAGCCGGCACACCGCGTGCTCCTCCATGCCATCGGCGAGCAACTGACGGACGAACGCCTCGACCTGGTCCCGAACCTCGACGATCTCCTCGCGCCGGCCGGCGGACAGGTGGCGCAGGTCCCGGTAGATGAGCGTCGACTTCTCCAGGTCATCCGTGTTGATGCGCACGTGCCAGGTGAAGTACTGCCGTAGCCGCTGGAGGGCTGGCCCGTCCAGTGCCTGGGCTCGCCGCAGGGTGTCCCGGGTCAGATCGTGCGCCTCGCGGATGATCGCATGCAGCAGGTCTTCCTTGTTCTGCACGTAGTGGTACAGGCTGCCCTTGGTGATGCCCAGGGCGGCCGCGACGTCCCCGACCGAGGCCTCGGAGTAGCCAAGGCGGTAGAACACCCCGGCCGCAACGTCGATCACCTCCTGCCAACGACGGCTGGTCGGGCTCTGGTTGGCGGTCTTTCGCCTCTCGGCCGTGGTCATCGTCCTTCTTCCATCTGCTTGGTCCTGAGCGTAGTACCGGCGCCTGGATGGGGGAGGCGAGCCACCTCACGTTCCCAACCGGCCGTCCGGTTCCCAACCGGCCGTCCGGCTGGTAGCGTAACCCGCGCCGGAGCGGGAGTGAAGCCCGCTTCAGGCGACGGTCGCGACCAAACCTCCGCTACGGGACGAGAAGAGGGGTCATCGGTGAGCGCCCACAAAGCAACCACAAGCCCTGCCCTTTCTGCTACCGGGAAGGGCATCTGCCCGGAACCGTGTCGGAGCACCACACGTTGCTGACGACATTCGCCGCCTGCCGTGTCCTTCGCAAAGGCGGAGAGATCGCGATTGCGGCCGCAGGCCATCTCGGGCTCCCGTAGCGATCCGGAGGAATCGGCTGAGGCCCTGTCAGTTGGCGAGTGCTGTGCCCCAAATCGGGCTGCAGGGACGTATGCGGCTGATGCCACCTGCTTCCGAGCCCTCTACGGTGAGACCGCCAGGGCGTTCTTCCTGCCCTCCCCTGCCACGACCGTAACGCCGGAAGCGCCGATCTGCTCGGCAAAGGACACCACGGTTGTCTGCACGTGCCCGCGTACATCCAGTGCCTGACGCGCTGTCCGAGGCCCGCCAGCCTGAGTCTTCGTGACAGCCCGAGGGCGCCCGAAAAGGAGCAGTCCGGAACATGAACGACGCCGTCTTCAGCGTGCCCCCTGTCACCGGCACACAGCCAGGGTCGACATCGAGAGACAGGGAGTGGGTGCGATGAGCGTGATAGTCACGGACGTACTCGTGGTCGGTGCCGGACCGGCCGGGCTCGCGTCCTCTGCTCTGTTGGCGCGTCAGGGCGTGTCGGCGATCACGATCACCAAGTACCAGGCGACGGCCAACGGGCCGCGTGCGCATCTCGCCAACCAGCGAACGGTCGAGATCATGCGCGACCTCGGCATCGAACGCGAGGTGTACAACGGCGGCTACAAGATGGTGGAGGTCCCGGACATCGTCTGGACCACCAACCTCTCCGGCCGTGAGCTCTCGCGTCGCCGCGCCTGGGGCACCAGGACCGACCGGAAGGGCGAATACGAAGCGGCCAGCCCGTGCCAGATCACCAACATCGCTCAGAACTATTTGGAACCGGTCATCCTGAGCCGTGCCATGGCGCTCGGGGCGGACATCCGCTTCAATTCCGAGCTGACCGAGGTCACCCAGGACGCGGACGGGGTGACCGCGACGGTGCTGTACCGCCCCACCGGTCAGGAGTACACGATCCGCGCCCGCTACCTCCTGGGGGCGGACGGCGGACGCTCCACGGTCGCCGCCCAGGCCGGATTCGACTTCGAAGGACAGGGGAAGCTCGGGTACGCCGTCAACGCCTACATCGAGGCCGACCTCAGCCACCTCCTCGCCCACCGCCCGGGCATCCTGTACTGGACCAATCACCCGGGCAAGGAGTACTTCTTCGGGTCGGGTACGTTCGCCCTCGTCCGCCAGTGGAACGAGTGGCTGGTGCAGTTCAGCTACGACCCCACTTTCGACCCGATGGACGCCACCGAGGAGACGATCCTTCCGCGCCTCCGCACCGCGATCGGCGACCCCGACGTCCCCGTGAAGGTCAGGGGAGTCGGCGCGTGGGAGCTGCAGGAGAAGATCGCGACCTCGTACCGCAAGGGGCGGATCTTCATCGCGGGCGACGCGGCCCACCGCCACAACCCGTCCAACGGGCTCGGAGCCAACACCTCGATCCAGGACTCGTACAACATCGCCTGGAAACTCGCCGCGGTCCTGGGCGGCCATGCCTCCGACGCGCTCCTGGACTCCTATGAGGCGGAGCGGCTGCCGGTCGGTCGGCAGATCGTCGCGCGCGCCACCGCGTCCATCGGCTTCGTGGCCGCTCTCCCCACCCATATCGGGATCAGCGCGGGGCAGTCCGAGGAGGAGGGCTTCGCGGCCATCGACACGTTCCTGTCGGCCACTCCCGAAGGCCGGGAGCGGCGGCAGAACGTCCTGGAGGCACTGGACGTCTGGGACTACGGCATCAACACCCATGGTGTCGAGATGGGGCAGCGTTACGTCTCGGCTGCCGTCGCCGACGACGGCACTCCCATGCCGGCCTACGAGCGGGACGAGGAGCTGTACTACCAGCCGACCACGCACCCGGGGGCGTACCTGCCCCACGCGTGGCTGGACCACCACGACACCCGGGTCAGCACGCTCGATCTGGTCCCGGCCGACACGTGGACGGTCATCACGGGCAACGACGGTCAGGCCTGGGTGGACGCGGCTGAGCGGCTGTCCGAGGAACTGGGCTTTCCGATCGCCGCGGTGGCGGTCGGTCTGGGCCTTCCGCACGCCGACGTCTACGGGGACTGGGCCAAGATGCGGGAGATCACGGACGGAGGGTGCCTCCTGGTCCGGCCGGACAAGTACATCGCGTTCCGGGCGAAGGACGTGACCGACGACCCTGCCGCCGATCTCCGCACCGCTCTCACGAAGATCTTGCATCCCGATTCCTGACACGGCAGTCCACGGGTCCGATCGCCGCGCCGCTCAGCAATCGGACGACTGGCCTGATGTCTTTCGACGCTGAGGACGATCATGACGGTGTACGACACCAAACCCTGGCTTGCCCGCTATGACTCGGGTCAGCAGGCCACTGTCGCACTCGAGCACGACGACGCGCTGGCCATGTTCCGGGCCACCGCGAAACGTACTCCGGGCAGCGACGCGATCCGCTACTTCGACGGACGGATCAGCTTTCGGGAGCTCGACGAGCTGTCCGACGCGTTCGCCGCCGGAATCACCGACGAGGGCTTTACGCCCGGCGAGCGCGTGGCGATCTACTGCCAGAACGTCCCGCAGTTCGTCATCGCCCAGATCGGCACGTGGAAGGCCGGGGGCATCGTCGTGTCGATCAACCCGATGAACAAGGCACGCGAACTCACCGAGCTGCTCACCGACTCGGGAGCGTCGGTGCTCGTGTGTCTGCAGTCCCTGCACCGGGACGTCGCGGCCGCGGTTCTGCCCCGTACATCGGTGCGCACCGTTGTCACAACCTCCGAGCTCGACCTGCAGACCCGCGACGACGCCCGGGTGTTCGCCGGCGTCGAACGCCTCGACTGTCCGGGCACGACCGATCTGCTGGACCTCCTCGCGCGCTACCGGGGGCAGCCCGCGCCGGCTGCGAGCCTCCGCGCCGACGATGTCGCGCTTCTGACGTACACGTCCGGCACGACGGGGCCGCCCAAAGGGGCGATGACCACTCATCGCAACATCGTCTTCAACGCCACCACCTACCGACAGTGGATAGACATCGGCTCCGCCGACGTCGTGCTCGGCATAGCGCCCCTGTTCCACATCACCGGCCAGATCGGCCATCTCGCGCTCTCGCTTCTGACCGGCGCGCCCCTCGTCCTGATGTACCGGATGGACCCGGGGCTGACCCTCGACACGGCCCAGGCGGAGAAGGCCACCTTCACGGTCGGTTCCATCACCGTGTTCATCGCGCTGATGAACACTCCCGGCGCGGACCGGGCGAAATTGGCGACGCTGACCAAGGTGTACTCCGGAGGCGCCCCCATCCCTCCGAGTACGGTGACGGCTTTCCGGAAGACCTTCGGGACGTACATCCACAACATCTACGGCCTCACCGAGACGACCTCGCCGACGCACATCGTGCCCTTCCATGCTGAAGCGCCGGTCGATCCGGTGTCCGGTGCGCTGTCGGTGGGCGTACCCGCCTTCGACACCGACGCACGGATCGTCGATGACGAGGGCAACGAACTACCCGTGGGGGAGACCGGCGAGCTGGTGGTGTCCGGACCACAGGTCATGGCCGGCTACTGGAACAAGCCCGAGGAGACGGCGTCGGCCCTGCGCCCCGACGGCTTCCACACCGGTGACGTCGGCCATATGGATCACGACGGCTGGTTCTACGTCGTCGACCGCAAGAAGGACCAGATCAACGCGGGCGGCTACAAGATCTGGCCCCGGGAGGTCGAGGACGTCCTCTACGAACATCCCGCCGTCAGGGAGGCCGCCGTGGTCGGCGTCCCCGACGCCTACCGCGGCGAAACGGTCAAGGCCTTCGTCTCGCTCAAGGCGTCCGCCACGGCCTCCGCCGAGGAACTCATCGCCTTCGCCAAGGAACGCATGGCCGCCTACAAGTACCCCCGCCAGATCGAGATTCTCGACGACATCCCCAAGACCGTCAGCGGCAAAGTGCTCCGGCGCGAACTGCGCGGACGCGGCTGAGCGAACCCACCAGACCCCGTCCCGAACGCTGAACAACCGAAAGAATGGTCATCCCCATGAAGCTCGCCACCGTCCGTGTCAACGGACAGACCCAGGCCGTCGTGATCGACGGCGAAGACGCCGTCGAGGTAGGCGCGCCGGATGTCGGCGCGTTACTGTCGGACGACGCATGGCGACACCAGGCCGCGGGGGCCCGCGGTCCGCGGCACGACGTGACCACGCTCGACTACGCCCCGGTGGTGCCGCGCCCCTCGAAGATCATCTGCGTGGGTCTCAACTACCGTGCTCACATTCTCGAAGTCGGCCAGCCGCTCCCCGAGTACCCGACTCTGTTCGCAAAGTTCACGCCGGCTTTGATCGGTGCCTTCGACGACATCCACCTCCCGGACGTGGTCGAGCAGATGGACTGGGAGGCGGAACTCGGAGTGGTCGTGGGCACCCATGCCTACCGGATCGACGAGGCAGGGGCGGAAGCGGTCATCGCCGGATACACCGTCTGCAATGACGTGTCCGCGCGGGACTGGCAACTCCGTACCGCGCAGTGGCTGCAGGGCAAGACCTTCGCCGGCACCACCCCTGTCGGCCCCTGGCTTGTGACCCCCGACGAGGCCGGCTCGGTCCACGAGATCACCTGCGAGGTGGGCGGAAAGCTGATGCAGAAGGCCATCACCGCCGACCTCGTCTTCGGACCGGCGCAGCTCGTCTCCTACATCTCGACGATCCTGCCGCTCGAACCCGGCGACCTCATCATGACAGGCACCCCTGGCGGGGTCGGCCACGCCCTGTCTCCCCAGCGCTGGCTCGCGGACGGCGAGGAGGTCGTCACCCGGATCAGCGGAGTCGGTGAGTGCCGCAACGTCTGTCGGCGCGGCTGACCGCCGTGCGGACGGCGCGATTCACCTCCTGACCCCATCGCCCCAGCTCCCCGAGGAGATGAGCCATGGCTCGCATGCAGTTCATACGCCCGTTCGATGAGACCAAGACGTTCGATACCGGATTCCCCGGCTACCGAGCCCAGTTCGTCTCGCATCTGGAGAGCGCGCTGATCGTCGCCAGTCACATCGAGTCCGGCGGTTGCGGTCCCAGCCTGCACTATCACCACAGCGACCAGCTGTACTACCTGATCCGCGGATCGATGAACGTCCGGCTCGGTGAGGAGGTGCACCGGATCGACGCCGGGACCCTGGTGTTCATCCCGGCCGGACTCGTCCACTGCAACTGGAACGACGGGGACGGCACGGAGACCCACTTCGAGATCATCGCCCCGGCACCCACACCCGGGACCCAGATCGCGCTGCTCGTGGACAAGCCGGAGGACGTTCCCGCCGACCGGCGCAACGTTGTTCCGGGCTTCGTCAAGGCAGTTGACGCGTCCGCCATGGCCGAACCGATGCCCGGATTCAGGATCCTGCCTCTGGCGGACCCGGACTCCGGTTCCTCGAACCTTGCCATCAACTACGCCGAGGTGGGCCCGGGCAAGGGAGGGCCGGGCACCCACATCCACGAGTTCGACCAGTACTACTTCGTCCTCGAAGGTGAACTCACCATCGAGGTGGCCCTGGAGAAGCACACCGTCGGCCCGGACACGCTCATCATCCTTCCGGCCGGTGTACCGCACCGGCAGTACAACGACGGCGACGCGGTGGAGAAGCATCTGACCCTCCTGGCCCCGCCCCCCGAGGACGGGCGGCCCTGGGACCGCGGTGTGACGTTCGAGCCCAACGGCGAGGGACTCGTCGGCGTCACCACCGCCCGCCACGACCAGGAGCCGGATGCATGACCGGTCTGTACCGCGGATACGGACCGCGCCCGCCCGCGCTTCCGCTCAAGCGCGGCACCGTCGACTTCACCGACGATGCGGGCGTCAGCGCCATGCTGCAGCTCCTGGGCGACGCCGAGCTGCCCCCCGTGGAACGAACCGCACGAGAGCCGTTCGTCGGCATCACGACCAACGGCACGCCGGAACGGGGACTGTTCTCGCTCGGAGACGAGGGTGCCAGCGGCGCGGACGCCGCACGGGCGGCCAAGGACTACCTCGCCGGGCTCGACCGTCGGCAGCGGTCACTGGCGGCACTGCCCATCGACGCCGACGAGTGGCAGCTGTGGAGCAACGCCTTCCTCACCTTCCCCGAGCACGGGCTGCTTCTCCAGGAGTTGGAGGACGGGCAGCGCAAGGCCGCATTCGCCGTGATCGAGGCATCCCTGAGCCCGGCGGGCTTCGCGCAGGCACGCGAGGCGATGCGGCTCAACGGCGCGCTCGGCGAACTCGTCGGGGCCTACCACGACACGCTGACCGAGTACTGCTACTGGTTCACCCTCTTCGGGACACCGGGCCCTGAGGACCCCTGGGGATGGCAACTTCAAGGACACCACATCGACCTGCACTGCCTGTTCCTCGGCGGTCAGGTCGTTCTGACACCGGCCTTCCTCGGCTCGGAGTTCGAGGGGGAGAACCTGTTCGGCGAACACCAGCGACTGGCCCGCGAGTTCATGGACTCGCTCGACACTGCCCAGCGCGACCGGGCCCTGCTGTACGGCTCCATGCTCGCCGCCGACCTGCCCCACGAACTCGCGGGAGCGGTCGACGGCCGGCACCGGACCGGCGCGGGCCGCGACAACATCGTGCTCCCCTCGGCCGGACTGCCCGGTGACGCGCTCCGCCCCGGCCAGCGAGAACTCCTGCTCAGACTGGCCGACCCCTACCTCGCGAACCTGCCCGACGCCCCCCGAGCCCACCGCCGCGCCCACGTGGAGCGCCACCTCGACAGCACCCACCTCGGCTGGATCGGCACCTGGGAAGAAGGAGCCCCGTTCTACTACCGGTTCCACAGTCCCGTACTCCTCGTCGAGTACGACAACCACCCCGGGATCTTTCTCGACAACGACGAACCCGAACCCTTCCATGTGCACACGATCGTGCGCACACCGAACGGGGGCGACTACGGCAAGGACCTCCTCCGCCAGCACTACGCCCGGCACCATTCCTGAAACCGAAGGGTGCGCCGGGGAACAGCCGTAGGCCCCGAAAGAACTGAGAATACGAGCCCGCCAGCATTCGGAATGACTCGTTCAGGCATCGTCCAGAGCTGCGGGAATGAAGATTTCAGGGCAGCAGCACCAGTCGTCCGCGGATGCCGCCCTGAGCCAGGCGGGCGTGCGCTTTCGGTGCATCGTTCAGCGGGTAGGTCTCGGCAACTCGCGTGGTCAGAACGCCGGCGTCGACCAGAGCGACCAGTTCCTTGAGTCTTGCGCCGTCCGCGGTGACCGTCACGGCAGCTGTCCGGATTTCCCGGACCGGAGCAGGCAGCAACGGCGGCATCACGCCAGCGTAGGCGCCGCCGTCGCGCACCCACTCCAGCGCCGTCTCCCCCAGGAGAGCCGCGTCCAGGACGGCGTCGTGGCGCCCCGGTGCATCGCCGCGCGCCACGAAACGGGCCGCACCCAGGCCCCGGACGAAGTCCGCGTCGTTCTCTCCCGCCAGAGCGGTCACCTCGATGCCCTGGTGCGCCGCCAACTGGACGGCGTAACCGCCCACTGCGCCTGCCGCACCTGTCACCAGCAGCGTCTGGCCCGGCTTGAGGTCCAGCAGATCGAGGGCCTGGGCGGCGGTCAAGGTGTTCAAGGGCACCGTCGCCGCGTGCACCGCGTCCACGGACGTCGGCGCCGCCGCCACCGCGGAGCCCTCCACGATCACATACTCCGCGTGGGTGCCCAGCTGCTTCACAAGGTTGTCCTCGAGGGCGACGACGGCGTCGCCGACCGCCCAGCCTGCGTCCGCGCCGGTCGCATCGATCGTCCCGGCCGCGTCCCAGCCGAAGCCCATGGGCGGGTCCGCCGGCAGCACACCGGAACGAGTGATCGCGTCGGCCGGGTTGAGCGCCGCGGCGGCGACTTTGATCCGTACCTGACCGGCGCCCGGTTCCGGGATCTCCCTTTCGACGATCTGCACGGCTTCCGGTCCGCCGAAGTCCGTTACAACGGCAGCACGCATTGCATGTCTCCTTCGAGCGTGGTTTGGGAGGGTTGCCTGGGCAGAGCTTTTTCACCAGGCTCACGAGGGTTCCGCCCCGCTGTAGCGAAACTAGCCCCCGCTACTATCTGGCGGTAAGTAGGCACCTTGAAGTGCGTACCTCACCAGGAGGTGACTGATGGCCACGATGGACGCGGCAGAGCGTCGGAAACGGGCGCAGTCCGACTACGACGCGTTCCTGAGGGATTGTCCCACCCATCAGCTTCTGGCGCGCATCAGCGACAAATGGGCCGTGCTCGTTCTCGGAGCGCTCGTCGAGGGCCCGAGGCGCTACAACGAAATCGGCCGCAGGATCGAGGGCGTCAGCCCCAAGATGCTCACCCAGACACTGCGCTCACTGGAGCGAGACGGGCTTGTGTCCCGCACGGCGACCCTGTCGGTCCCGGTGCGCGTCGACTACGCACTCACCCCACTGGGCGCCAGCCTGAGCGTGCCCCTGACGGCAGTGCGGGAGTGGGCCGAGGCACACATGGACGAGGTACACAAGGCCCGGCAGACCTACGACGACGCCGCGTCACAGCAGACGGAGGCGACCTCGGCCGGATCCGGCCGAAGGGCGCGGCCTACGACCAGGAGAGGCAGCCTGGACTGAACTGCGTCGCCCGCGCCTGGGTCCGGCATCGGCGTCCGGCCCGCCACCGCGCTCTCCGTCGCGGGACGGACCGGCCAGCTCGATACCCGTGGCACCGGCGAGGAGTTGCGTCGCCTCACAGCGTCGGCCTCCCATGCGGTGAAGCGTGCCAGTTGTGGTCACTCAGGCTGTGACCGGCTCGAGCTCGGGAAGCGGGTCAGAGGCCGTTGGCCGCCGCCTCCGCGCGCAGCACCGGGATCACTTCTTCGGCGAACCGCTTGAGCGTCCGCCGGGCGGTCTCCGTCGAGATGCCCGGATGACGTACCTCAATACCGAAGTGGGTGATGAGGCCGTGTTTGCCGCGCACGATCGGGAGGAAGTGCTCGATCACCTGGTCGACGGTCCCCGCGATGGGAACGTTGAATCCACCATAGCCCATTTGCTTTTTGGTCTTCGCGCTACGGAGAACGTCCTCGCGGGTGTACAGGGGCTGCGTGGAGGGACTGCCGTCGTCGATGCTGGGGGCCTGGCCGTACTGGTTCGCGACCCAGGCGAACGGTTCCCACGCCTCCTCGAACGCCTCCTCGAAGGACTCCCCGATGGTGACGTTGTTGACGAGCCCGAGGATCAGATAGTCCTTCGGGTCCCGGCCGTTTTCGCGCACGGCTTTCGAGTATTCCCCGGTGACGTCCGGGGCGAGCAGATGGTAGCCCCGCTGGCCTGCGCGCCGGGCCCCCTTGGGCCCGAAGCCGCCCCACAGAATGGGAATTCGCTCCTGGACGGTCTGCATCACCCAGTTGATGTCCGGGAATTGGTAGTACTTGCCGTTCCAGTCGAACCGGTCCCCGACCTGCTTGCCGCTGTTCAAGCAGAGGTCGATGATCTCGCAGACCTCGTAGGTGCGACCGAACCGCTCCTTCGGGTCGACGCCGAAGGTGACGAACTCCTCCCAGCGTCCGCCTACTCCGATGCCCAGTTCGCAGCGGCCGTTGGAGATGATGTCGAGGGCTGCGAGGTCTTCGGCGAGACGGACCGGGTTGTGGAGCGGGGCACAAATGATCGATGTGCCCACGCGGATCGTCGAGGTGCGTGCCGCGATCGCGGCCGCCATCATCAACGGCGAGGAATTGCCCGATGCGAACGTGAAGTGGTGCTCACCGAGGTAGCAGGCATCGAAGCCGACCTCCTCCGCGTAGACCATGTCATCGACGTAGGTGTGGAACGCGTCGGCCGCGCTCTGGCCCTTGTCCGGCCGCTGCCTGGCTCCAGCGATCACCGAAAAACGCAATGCTCCTCCTTGGTTATCGGAGCCCGCCGGCTGCCTCGACGAGGCAGCGTCACGCGGGGCACGACGGGGATGCGCAGCAGGGACGGGTAGCGGCCACCGGTGTGGATGGTGTGGCGCAGGCCGTGACGGCATGAACTCGACATCGCCATCGGAGTCGAACACTCTGCGGGCGTCGACCTGAACGACCGCGTATCCGTGCCGACACCAGTAGGCGGGATCATTGCCTTCCCAGGACTGCAGACCCGACAGCGGCGAACGCGAGATGCCGAACCGGTTCGGGAAGAGTTTCGAGTCGAGCTGCCAGAAACCCGTGCCGCCCTTGCCGTACGGTGCCCAGTTGACGACGGCGGGAGCCGGCGCCTGACCGGACGGAAGACATCGGCGTAGATCGTCGTCCCGTCGCGCAGGGTGAGTGCGGTGTCCTCCTCGCGGACGATGTCCGAGGGCAGTGCCAGCGCTCCCCGCTGGTGCCGGTAGCCGGCAGGCAGGGTCGTGGTCCGGCCCGGGGTGAATCCCCTGTAGCGCGCCTCCGGCCGATCGAGCCGGGCAGCAGGCCGTTTCGGCGCGGTCCGGTTCGAGGTCATCAGAACAACTCCGTTCTGCTTCACGAAACGGCCGGGCGGCTATCACCCTGAGTCGTAGTCAGGACGATCGCCTTGGCTTCATTGCCGCGGTACGCCCGAAGGCCTGTACGGCCCACGGCACGCGCACGTCCGCCACCCTTTATCGCGGTAGGCGCTCAGGCCAGCGCTCGTGCCGTTCTGTGGAACGAAAGCGGTGCGCTGGGCTGGCAACGCCGATGCGGACCAGGTCCTGATGGTGGTTGAGATGACCTCCTACGACACGGACACCCCCCGGCTGCTCCCCGACGGATGACCTTCATGCCTCGAGGGAGGTCATCCTCACCGGCCGGCCGCCTCCACCAGACGGCGGTCCAGTTCCTCGTCCAGTTCTCGCTGCCCGGCCTCCGCCGGGACGTACCCCGCCCACGCGTGCGGCACGGCGCGAGCGTAGTCACCCGACTTGACACCTGCGACGAACGAGGACCAGGCATCGACGGTAAAGACCAGGGCGTGGCCGTGGGGGCCACACTCCCCGTCCTCGCCCTGCTGGCCGACCAGCGGGAGCAGCGACGGGCGACCACTGCTCCGACCCGGGGCGAACCGTACGACTTCATCATCGCGGACGACGGAAGGAGGGCCCGACAGTAAGCTGACGGGCCCTCCCTCAGACTGATTCAGGTCTCTCCTCGTACGCCTATCACGCTGCAGTCAAACACCGTGGCGTCGACGAGAAGGGGTATTGCTCAGTTGTTGTATATGCACATGACCGTTTCGGTCAGGAGGCCATTGCCGACATCCGTGGGGATGGTCCTGGAGTTGAGGTCGACAGTCCCACCTGTGTTGACGCACTTGTTCATAGCGGAAATAACGGCTAGAAGGCTCCACGTGTACGCGTCGCCGGTGACGGGCACCACCCTGGTGCTGCTGGCGGCGGTCGTTGCAGTGGTTTCCGCGCTGGCGGGTCCGGCGGCGGCGAGGCCGAGCGTGGCAATTGCCGCTGCCATGACACCAACGGTGATCTTCCTAGACGCAACTTGGAACATCTTCATTTCTTTGAAACCTTTCAATGAAGCCAAAGCAGCACGGTATCGATGATCTGGCCGTCATCGGATGGCAAGCCCGATCGTGCCGGGCGGGTCATGACGCAATGCGCCGTACCGGGAGGCGCGCCCGCGCGCGACTTGCCGTCCGTACCTCTCCGGCGAGCCGATGATCGGACTCTAAACGGTGCCAAGGCGTCAGGGCGTAGAAGGCCGTCCATTTTTGGACAACTGTTCCGGCTGGGCACGTCGGTCTGAGTGAGCTTGCGGGCGCTAGGCCGTGCGGCCGGTGACGATGACCTGGTCATCGGGGTTTTTGGGCTTGTCCACGCCGATGATGTGCAGCAAGACGAGCAGCGGCTGGCGACCGTCGTTGACCGTCGTCAGGTGAACTCGCCCGGCGGCTGCGGCGTCAGGCTTCGGGGCCGGACCTCGGACGGCTCCACCCGGCGTCAGGTGAGCGACATCCCTGTGGTCACGTCAAGGTCGCCGAAGCACCGGCTGCACAAAGGTCCGCTGCCCGTGCGGGCACATCCCTCCCGCCGAGGTGGCCGAAGGTGTCGCCCACGCCCCGGCCACTTATGGCCCGAACCTGCGCTCCTGGCTGCCTACCTCCTGGTCTTCCAGCACGTGCCCGTCGAACGTACGGCTCAGCTGATCGCCGACCCACCGGAGGGAAGGTCTCCACCGGCTGGGTGTTCTCCGTGCTGGCCGAGGCCGCCGACCTGGGCGGCGTGGCGCCGGGGGGTGCCTCGCCCTCTGGGCTCAGAGGGAGCCGGTGAGTACGGCGCGGCGGTGACGACTTCAGTGCCGGAGCGCATTCCGGTGCGCGCGAACAGCTGGGACAGGCGCTGGGCGACCGCGTCCTCGCTGAGCCGCAGGACGGTGGCGAGCTGGCTGTTGCTGAGACGTTCGCCTCTCAGGGGGGCCAGCAGGTGTTCGTTCTCGGCGGTGGCCTGCTTGCGGGCCGGGACGGGGAGTCCGGGCTGGCGCATCGCGGTCCTGGTGTGGAAGCGCCACAGGGTGGCGCCGACCGGGCCGAGCAGGTCGTACGCCTCGTGCGGCAGCGTGGCCCGGCCTGCTGCCCGGGTCGGCGGCGGCCATGAGGGTGGTCACCGTCTGGAAGGGCAGGCCGCGGGAGCGGGCCAGGTCTACCGCATCTTCAGGCTTTCGCGGGCGGAACTGGGGGCGTCCTGCCGCAGGATGCGCGCGGACAGGCTCACCCCACGCGACATCAGGCCTGGTGCGCATGGTGCGCATGGTGAGCGACGGCGCGACGAACCGGCAGATCGCCACAGGATTCGCCTGCAGCGAGAAGTCCGCGGAACGGCAACGGTCGATCAGACCTTCTTGGTCACTATCCGGGCATGATCAGCGGTGACTGATTTGGTGGCCTTCACAGCCTGAGCTTGGCGTTTAACCTCGCTGGGCTTGGTGCTCCTTGATCGATTCGGCCCGTTTGACAGTCTTGCCAACGTCGTGGCGCCTGGCTCGTTGCTTGTTTTTCGAGCCGGGAGGCCGTCCGGGGCCCGGTCGGGACGGTTTTGGCGCGCTTGCCGGGCGGGCTGCTGTCGCGCGGACGTTGCGAAACCCCCGGCGGACGCGGGCGGGGGTGAGGCGGCGGGGTTCTGCGGGCCGTTCCCATGGGCGA
>NZ_WVUG01000007.1 GCF_017614965.1 Streptomyces griseorubiginosus
CGGAGCTGTCCACACAGACGGCCGCCTACATGCGGCCCAACTTCTTCGTCAACACCCCCGACATCCTGCACGCATACCTTCAGCACGGGGGCCGGCCCGCCTTCGAGGTCCGCGCCGTCCTGGCCGCGACCCTCTCCCCGACCTGGGGCGTGTACTCCGGCTACGAACTGTGCGAGAACGTCCCCCTGCGCGAGGGCAGCGAGGAATACCTCGACTCCGAGAAGTACCAGCTGCGCCCCCGCAACTGGGAGACGGCCGAACGCGAGGGCCGCACCATCACCCCCCTCATCACCCGGCTCAACGCCGTCAGGAGGCGCCACCCGGCCCTCCGCCGACTGCGCAACCTCCGTTTCCACCACACCGACAACGACATGGTCCTCGCGTACAGCAAGACCACGGACCGGGACAGCGTCCTCGTCGTCGTCAACCTCGATCCGCACCACACCCAGGAGGCCACGGTCTCGTTGGACATGCCGCAACTCGGCCTGGAGTGGCACGCACTCATGTCCGCGCACGACGAACTGACGGGTGAGACCTATCGCTGGGGCAGGAACAACTATGTGCGCCTGGAACCGGGGCGGTCCCCGGCCCACGTGCTCCACATCCAGCGGTCGTCCACGTAGCCATCGATCGGAGGGTCACAGCGTCATGACTGTCAACCAGCCCGTCCCGGACACCTTCGAGGACACTCCTGCCAAGGACCGGGACCCGGAGTGGTTCAAGCGCGCGGTGTTCTACGAGGTCCTCGTCCGTTCCTTTCAGGACAGCAACGGCGACGGCGTCGGCGACCTCAAGGGCCTGACCGCCAAGCTGGACTACCTGCAGTGGCTGGGTGTCGACTGCCTGTGGCTGCCGCCCTTCTTCAAGTCACCCCTCCGAGACGGCGGTTACGACGTCTCGGACTACACCGCCGTCCTGCCGGAGTTCGGAGACCTCGCCGACTTCGTGGAGTTCGTCGACGCCGCCCACCAGCGCGGTATGCGGGTGATCATCGACTTCGTCATGAACCACACCAGCGACCAGCACCCGTGGTTCCAGGAGTCCCGCAAGGACCCCGACGGCCCCTACGGCGACTACTACATGTGGGCCGACGACGACAAGCAGTACCCGGACGCCCGGATCATCTTCGTCGACACCGAGGCCTCCAACTGGACCTTCGACCCGGTGCGGGGTCAGTACTTCTTCCACCGTTTCTTCTCCCACCAGCCGGACCTCAACTACGAGAACCCGGCCGTCCAGGAGGAGATCCTGGCCGCGCTCCGCTTCTGGCTGGACCTCGGCATCGACGGCTTCCGCCTCGACGCGGTCCCCTATCTGTACGCGGCCGAGGGCACCAACTGCGAGAACCTCCCGGCCACGCATGAGTTCCTGAAGCGTGTACGCCGTGAGATCGACCTCCACTACCCGGACACCGTGCTCCTGGCCGAGGCCAACCAGTGGCCCGAGGACGTCGTCGACTACTTCGGCGACTACGACTCCGGCGGCGACGAGTGCCACATGGCCTTCCATTTCCCGGTCATGCCGCGCATCTTCATGGCCGTACGACGCGAATCCCGCTACCCGGTCTCCGAGATCCTCGCCAAGACCCCCGCCATCCCCTCGAACTGCCAGTGGGGCATCTTCCTGCGCAACCACGACGAGCTGACCCTGGAGATGGTCACCGACGAGGAACGCGACTACATGTGGGCCGAGTACGCCAAGGACCCCCGCATGCGCGCCAACATCGGCATCCGCAGGCGCCTGGCCCCCCTCCTCGACAACGACCGCCACTCCATCGAGCTGTTCACCGCCCTGCTGCTCGCCCTACCGGGCTCGCCGATCCTCTACTACGGCGACGAGATCGGCATGGGCGACAACATCTGGCTCGGCGACCGGGACGCCGTCCGCACCCCCATGCAGTGGACACCGGACCGCAACGCCGGCTTCTCCACCTGCGACCCCGGACGGCTCACCCTGCCCACGATCATGGACCCGGTCTACGGCTACCAGGTCACCAACGTCGAGGCGTCGATGGCCTCCCCGTCCTCGCTGCTGCACTGGACCCGCCGCATGATCGAGATCCGTAAGCAGAACCCGGCCTTCGGCCTCGGGTCCTACACGGAGCTGCAGTCCTCCAACCCGGCGGTGCTGGCCTTCCTGCGCGAGTACGAGGACGACCTGGTGCTCTGTGTGAACAACTTCGCGCGGTTCGCGCAGCCCACCGAGCTCGACCTGCGCGAGTTCGCCGGACGCCACCCGGTCGAGCTGTTCGGCGGGGTCCGCTTCCCCGCCATCGGCGAACTGCCGTACCTGCTGACCCTCGGGGGCCACGGCTTCTACTGGTTCCGGCTCACCCGAGTCGCATCCCGCATCGGCCGACGCCCATCGGCGTGAGCTTCGAGCGTGTGCCGAGGAAAGGACGCGTCACCATGCAGAAGACCGCAACTCCCCGACCAGTCCGTACCGTCGACGCGGGCCCCATGGCCTCGCTCGCCGGACTGCTGCGCGAATGGCTGCCCCGGCAGCGCTGGTTCGCGGGCAAGGACCGGCCCGTCACGGACCTCGCCCTGGTGTCCATGACGGAGCTTTTCCCGGGCTGTCTGCATCTGCTGGTGCACGCCGGTCACGGCGGAGTGCCCACGCCCGGTGGCACTCCCCCGGCCGGTGACTGCTACCAACTGCTGCTCGGCGTACGCCGTCATCTCTCGCCCCGCCTCGGCCGGGCGCTGATCGGACGCGCCGAGGAGGGACCGCTGGCCGGTCTGACGGTCTTCGACGCGCTCCAGGACCCCCGCTCGGCCCAGCTGCTCCTGGAGCGGCTGCGCCGGCCCGGGACGGCCGGCCCGCTGCGCTTCGAGACCGCTCCGTCCCCGACGGTCCCGAGCGGGCTCGTGCCGCGGCTGATGGACGCCGAGCAGTCCAACACCTCCCTGGTGTACGGGGACGCGTTCATCCTGAAGCTCTTCCGGCGTGTGCAGCCCGGGATCAATCCGGACCTGGAGGTGCCGGAGGCGCTGGCCGAACAGGACTGCCGGCGCGTGCCGGCGCCGGTGGCCTGGTTCCGTACGACGCATCCGCAGGAGGCCACCCTCGGGGTGCTGCAGCCGTTCCTGCGGGACGCGCACGACGGCTGGGCGCTGGCGTTGCGCGCGCTCGCCACGGGCGACGACTTCACCGCGCAGGCCCGCCAGTTGGGGCAGGCCACGGCGGAGGTGCATCTCGCGCTGGCCGCGGCCTTCCCGACCGGTGCGCACGACGAGAGCGTGCGCACGGCCTCCGCGATGACCGAGCGTCTGGACGCGGCCGCCCACGCCGTGCCCGCCCTGCGCCCGTACGTGCCCGGACTGCGTGCCGCCTTCGGCACACTGGTCGCCTGCGACCCCGGGCCGCCCGCCCAGCGCATCCACGGCGATCTCCATCTGGGGCAGGTCCTGCGGGCCGGCCGGGACTGGTTCGTCATCGACTTCGAGGGGGAGCCGTCCCGTCCCCTCGCCGAACGGCGTGCCGCGCAGTCCCCGGTGCGGGACATCGCGGGCATGCTGCGGTCCTTCGACTACGCGGCGCGGCAGCGCCGTCCCTGGCGTCCCGAATGGGCGCGCCGCTGCCGGGAGGCGTTCTGCGCCGGCTACGCCGACCGGGCCGGCTGGGACCCGCGCAAGAAGCACGGCCTGCTGCGCGCCTACGAGACCGACCGGGCCGTGTACGAAGTGCTCTACGAGGCCAGACACCGTCCGGACTGGCTTCCCGTTCCCATGGCGGCGATCGAGCGTCTCGCCGTAAGAGGAGGCTGAAGCCGTGGCCCTGCGCGACACCTCACTCCCCGAGCCCTCCGGCCCGGCGCACCCCCAGGCAGCGCCGCCCCTGGACCCCGGCGACCGTGAACGCCTGCTGTCCGGCCGGCACCACGACCCGCACGCGTTGCTGGGCGCCCATCCGGTGCCCGGCGGCATCGCGGTGCGGGCGCTGCGCCCGTACGCCCGCTCGGTCACCGTCGTGATGGGTGGCAAGCGGGAGGAGCTGGTCTCCGAGGGCGACGGCCTCTTCTCCGGCGTGCTGCCGCTCGACGAGATCCCCGCCTACACGCTGGCGGTGCGCTACGACGACGAGGAGCACGAGACGGCCGACCCGTACCGTTTCCTGCCCGCGCTCGGCGAGCTGGATCTGCATCTCATCCGCGAGGGCCGGCACGAGCAGCTGTGGAAGGCGCTGGGCGCCGAGCCGATGACCCACGAGGGCGTGACCGGCACCCGGTTCACCGTGTGGGCGCCCAATGCCCAAGGGGTCCGGGTCGCCGGTGAGTTCACCTGCTGGGACGGGACCGCGCTGCCGATGCGCTCGCTGGGCGCCTCTGGCGTGTGGGAGCTGTTCGTGCCCGGCATCGGCGAGGGCGCCCGCTACAAGTTCGAGATCACCTCGCGGTACGGCAGCCGGTTCCTCAAGGCCGACCCGATGGCCCGCCGCACGGAGGCGCCGCCCGACACGGCGTCCGTGGTGACGACCGCGCACCACGAGTGGGGTGACGCGGAGTGGATGGCCCGGCGCGGCCGGACACCGGTGCACCAGGCGCCGTTCTCCGTCTATGAGGTCCATCTGCCGTCCTGGCGCGCCGGTTTGACATACCGTCAGCTCGCGGAGCAGCTGCCGGCGTACGTCAAGGACCTCGGCTTCACCCATGTCGAGCTGATGCCGGTCGCCGAGCACCCCTACGGGCCGTCCTGGGGTTACCAGGTCACCGGTTTCTACGCGCCGACGGCCCGGCTCGGCAGCCCCGACGACTTCCGGTACCTGATCGACGCCCTGCACCAGGCCGGGATCGGGGTGATCATGGACTGGGTGCCGGCGCACTTCCCCAAGGACGACTGGGCGTTGGCCCGCTTCGACGGCGACCCGCTGTACGAGCCCGGGGACGAGCGGCGTGCCGAGCATCCGGACTGGGGCACCTACGAGTTCGACCTCGGGCGCACCGAAGTGCGCAACTTCCTGGTCGCCAACGCGGTCTACTGGTGCGAGGAGTTCCACATCGACGGGCTGCGCGTCGACGCCGTCGCCTCCATGCTGTACCTGGACTACTCACGGGACTCCGGACAGTGGTCGCCCAATGTGTTCGGCGGCCGGGAGGACCTGGACGCGGTGGCGTTCCTGCAGGAGATGAACGCGACCGTGTACCGACGGGCGCCCGGTGTGGTGACCATCGCCGAGGAGTCCACCGCCTGGGACGGTGTGACCCGCCCCACCGACAGCGGCGGACTCGGGTTCGGGCTCAAGTGGAACATGGGCTGGATGCACGACTCGCTCGGCTACATCGTGCACGAGCCGGTGCACCGCAAGTACCACCACAACGAGATGACGTTCTCGATGGTGTACGCCTACAGCGAGAACTACGTGCTGCCGATCTCCCACGACGAGGTCGTCCACGGCAAGCAGGCGCTGGTGTCGAAGATGCCCGGCGACTGGTGGCAGCGGCGGGCCACCCACCGCGCGTACCTGGGCTTCATGTGGTCCCACCCGGGCAAGCAACTGCTGTTCATGGGGCAGGAGTTCGCGCAGGGCGCCGAGTGGTCCGAGACACACGGCCCGGACTGGTGGCTGCTGGATCCCGGCTACGACGCCGAGCCCGATCACCGTGGAGTGCGGGACCTGGTCCGCGACCTCAACACCGTCTACCTGGACACCCCGGCACTGTGGCAGCGCGACAGCGATCCGGGCGGCTTCCGCTGGGTGCTGGGCGACGCGGCCGAGGACAACGTCTTCGCCTTCCTGCGCTTCGCCGCCGACGGCGGTCCGCTGCTCGCCGTCTCCAACTTCTCCCCCGTCGTGCGCCACGACTACCGTCTCCACGTCGGCGACGAGGTCCCGGTCTGGCGCGAGACCCTCAACACCGACGCCGCCCGTTACGGCGGCGGCGACGTCGTCAACGCCGAGGACCTCAAGCCCGAGGACGGGAACATCACCATCACCCTGCCGCCGCTCGCCACGGTCTGGTTCACCCCGTTGCAGTGACGATCAGCGGGGTACTCGATGGCGTCGTAACGGTGACGATGTCATAGAGAGGCGGCCTGAAGGTGCGGACCGTCGGTGTGGAGGAGGAGCTCCTCCTGGTGGACCCGGAGACCGGTGAGCCGAAGGCGTCGTCCGCCGCGGTGCTCGCCCGTGCGGAGCACGACGGCGCCGTCGAGGGGGTGTTCGAGAAGGAGCTGTACGGCCAGATGCTGGAGTTCGCCACGCATCCCCAGGCCGACATGGGGGATCTGAGCGCGGAGATCGTGCGGTGCCGCAAGGAGGCCGGCCGGCACGCCGGGGAGATCGGGTGCACGGTCGCCGCGCTCGCCACCTCCCCGCTGCCGGTCAGCCCGACGGTCGGGATGGGCAGCCGCTACCAGTGGATGGCCGAGCAGTACGGCCTCGCCGCGCAGGAGCCGCTCGTGTGCGGCTGCCACGTCCATGTGGCCGTCGACTCCGACGAGGAGGGCGTCGCGGTCATCGACCGCATCCGTCCCTGGCTGTCGGTCCTGGCGGCGCTGAGTTCCAACTCCCCTTTCTGGCAGGGGCAGGACACGCGGTACGCCAGCTATCGCAGCCGGGTGTGGCAGCGCTGGCCGTCGGCCGGGCCGACCGAGGTGTTCGGGTCGGCCGAGCGCTATCACCGGCGGGTGGCGGACATGGTCGCGAGCGGGGTGATCCTCGACGAGGGGATGGTCTACTTCGACGTCAGGCTCTCCCAGCAGTACCCGACGGTGGAGCTCCGGGTCGCCGACGTCTGTCTGCACGCCGACACGGCCGTTCTGGTCGCCCTGCTCGCCCGGGGGCTCGTGGAGACCGCGGCGCGGGAGTGGCGGGCCGGACGCGAGCCGGTCGACCACAGCGTCAGCCTGCTGCGGCTGGCCGCCTGGCGGGCCGCCCGCTCCGGCCTCGAGGAGGAGCTGCTGCATCCGGCGACCATGCGCCGGATGCCCGCCGAGTCCGTGGTGGCCGGGCTGCTGGAGCATGTCGGGGAGGCCCTGGAGGAGACCGGCGACCTGGAGCGCGCCCGTACGAGCTGCGCGAGGCTGCTGGAGGGTGACACCGGCGCGGGCGTCCAGCGCCGGCTGCTGGCTCAGACCGACAGCCTGCGCGACGTCGTCACCGCCTGCGCCCGTCAGACCCAGGCGTGAGACGGACGTACTCAGAGGATCATGGCGAGGGCGAACGCGAGGAAGCCCACGGCGATCAGCACGACCACGACGAGGATCAGCGCCAGGGGCGCCTTCGCCCAGCCCTTGGGCGGATTGTGCCTCTCCAGCGGCCCCGCCTCCGGCATGCTGCTCTCCGCGGGCGGGGTCTCGCCGGGCGGCACTCCGCCGCCGGGCTCGAGACCGGTGGTGCGTTCGGGTTCCGGATCGGGATTGACGTAACTCATGCCCCCCGAGTCCCCCCGACACGGCGAGATCATCACGGCTCCGCAACTTCGCACGTTCCGGTCACCATCCGCACCCACCTGAGCTAGATTCGAGCACCGTCGACAACAGAGATCGTCGGCAGGGTCACCCTCCGTACACCTCAGGAGCAGCGCATGCGCAACGTCGCCCTCGCTCCGCCCTCCGTCGCGCCCCTGACCGGCGGGCTGGCCGACAGCATCTTCGACACGGCGGCCGCCGACCCCACGCTCGCGGTACTGGCCCGCCGCACGGACCCCGCCTCCCGCGCCTGGGAGGAGGTGACCGCCGTGGAACTGCGCGACGAGGTGGTCGACCTGGCCAAGGGCCTGGTGGCGTCCGGGATCTCCCCCGGCCACCGCGTGGCGATCATGGCGCGCACCCGCTACGAGTGGACGGTCCTCAGCTACGCCCTGTGGGCGGTGGGCGCGGAGGTCGTCCCGATCTACCCGACGTCCTCCCGCGACCAGGTGGAGTGGATGCTGCGGGACGCCGGCTGCGTGGCGGTGGTGGTGGAGGACGAGCAGGCCGTGATGACGGTCGGCTCGGTGTGCGGGGCGCTGCCGCGACTGCGGCATGTGTGGCAGCTGGACGCGGGGGCGCTTGCCGATCTGGTGAAGCGGGGCGCGCTCATCCCGCTGGCGACCGTCGACTCGCTGCGCCGTATCGTCCTGCCCGACTCCACCGCGGCCGTCACCTACACCTCCGGCACGACAGGTCACCCCCTGGGCTGCGCGCTGAGCCACCGCAATCTGGCCAGCGCCTGCGACACCCTGCTCGCCGGCTGGGGCCACACGGTGGTGCCGCCCGGCGAGCGTCAGGGGTCGGTGCTGGCCTTCCTGCCCTTCTCCCATGTCTACGGGCTGCTGGTGCAGACGCTGTGCGTGCGCGGCGGCTTGGTGATGGGGCACGAGCCCGATCTGAGCGAGGAGGCGCTGTCGGCGGGCCTGCGGTCCTTCCGACCCACCTACCTCTGCGCCGTGCCCTCCCTGTTCGAGAGGATCTACAAGAACTTCCTGCACGCCTCCCAGGAGGCGGGCCGCGGCGCGCTGTTCGAGCGGGCCGCGGACACGGCACGGGACTTCGCGGCCGCGCTGGAACGGCAGCGGCTGGGCGGCGGTTCCGGCCCCGGCTTCGACCTGCGGCTGCAACACGCCCTGTTCGAGCGGACGGTGTACCGCAAGCTGCGCGCCGCGCTGGGCGGCAGAGTGATCCGCGCGACCTCGGGCGGCTCCCCCCTCAGCCGTGAACTGTCGCTGTTCTACGAGGGAATCGGCATCTACGTCAACGACGGGTACGGCCTGACGGAGGCCGCCGGCGGCATCACCGCGCAGCCTCTGGGCCGGGAGATGTCCGGGACCGTCGGGCAGGCGCTGCCGGGCACGGACATCGCCGTGGCCGAGGACGGGGAGATCCTGGTGCGCGGGCCGTCGGTGTTCCAGGGCTACATCAACGACGAGACCGCGACCCGGGCCGCGCTGCGCGGCGGCTGGCTGGCCACCGGGGACATCGGGCACCTGGACTCCGACGGGTATCTGACGATCACCGGCCGCAAGAAGGACATCATCGTCACCAGCAGCGGCAAGAGCGTCGCCCCGGCCGCCCTGGAGCAGCGGCTGCGGATGCACCCGCTGATCCATCAGGCGGTCGTCGTCGGCGACAACCGTCCCTGTGTGGGCGCGCTGATCACGCTGGACCCGCTGTTCCTGGCGTACTGGCGCCGCTCCCTGGCGCTGCAGAGCACCACGCCCAGCCGGGAGGCCCGGGAGGAGAACGCGCTGCGGGAGGAGATCGGGCGTGCGGTGGCCGCGGCCAACAGCTCCGTCTCGCGTCCGGAGTCGATCCGGGTCTTCCGGGTGCTGCCCGAGCCGTTCGACGTGACGAACGGAATGCTGACCCCGTCCATGAAGCTGCGGCGGGACGCGATCGTCAAGCACTACGCTTTCGAGATCGACGCGATGTACCAGGCACGCGCGCGCCCGGCCCGGCAGAACATGCCCGACGAGTTGTCCAGCTGGGACGAGGCGGACAATGTGTTCCGATGAGCTCTGCTCGGGAACCTGGGACGGGTAGGACATCCGAGCAAGGACGACAGCCCCGCGGCATCGGGCGGGAAGGCGAGATGGCAACCGAGCGGCGTTGGGAAAGAGGACTTCCTTCGGGTCACCTCCCGGAGCGGGCCACGCGTTTCCCCGGCGATGTCCACAATGTGACGGACGCGCGTCTGGACGCGGAGCGGTTCCTGGAGGATCTTAGCGAGGTGAGGGCGCCGGCGGCACCCGAGCACTGGGACGACATCCTGTTGGTGGTCACGGAACTCGCCGCGAACGCGATCCAGTACGCGCCGGGACCCTTCGAACTCCGGCTGCGGCAGACCTTCGACGGCGTGCACGTGGTCATGCATGACACGAGCACCACTCCGCCCGCCCCCCGTCCGTTCCGTCCCGACGGAGGTGGCGGCGGGGTCGGCTGGCATCTGATCCACACGCTGTGCGACCAGGTCAGTGTCACCACGACCGACAGCGGCAAGGACATCCACGTCTTCCTGCCCTGGTGAGCGGGGCCGGGAAGCGGTCCTTCAGGCCGGCTGCCCGGCTTCCGGAGCGCTGCGCTGCGCGGCCCGCAGCGGGACCAGCACACTGATGGTCTTTCCGCCCCCGGGACGGCGTGCGACGGTGACCTCGCGGGCCAGGCGCACGACCAGCGGCCAGCCGTAGCCGCTGCCCCGGTGCCCCACCGGCAGCGCGCCGGACCCGTGCATGACCTCGGGCACCACGTCGCTGTTGTCGTGGACGGCGAGCCGGAGTCCGTCCGGCGTGGGGGCGAGTTCCAGTCCCGCCAGTCCCCCGCCGTGCCGGATCGCGTTGGTGACGAGTTCCGACACGACGAGCAGCAGATCGATGACGTCCTCTTCGCAGGCCGTGCGGTCCGCCGTGTCCCACTGTTCGCGCACCACCGAACGCGCGTGGTCACGCGCCGTCGCCGCCGTCGTGATCGGCGGCCTCACCGCCGCGTCAGCCTCGTGGTCCCCGTCACCCCGAACAGCCCTTCAACGCTTCTGCGGCCACACTCACGCTGTCTCTTCCTTCCGGACGGGGCCGGGATCACGGCCGTGTGTTTCCCAGCAGTTACCCGGCTGCTCCGTCCGCATTCCGCACAGCGGGAGCGACGCCCGTCACGTCAGGGGCGGCGCCAGATACGTCTGCCAGCCTCCCTCGGGCCACAGTTCGGCGGCGTGGACGAGGAGCCTGCGCGGCTGCGGGCCCAGGCCGGAGACCTTCAGCAGCCCGCCGTTGCGGGCGACGGACCGGTCCGCGACATGAACGATGTACAGCAGGGACGAGTCGGCGAACGCGACGCCGGTGAGGTCGAGGGTGAGCCACCGTACCGATACGGGAAGTCCTGCCACCGCGCTTTCGACGGCGGGACGGCTGCGGTCGTCGAGGTCGGTGTCCACGGTGAGCGTGGCGGTTCGGCCGCCGGGGCCCAGTGAGATGTGCGCGCCCATGCTTCGTGTCCCCCTTCCCTGGGGGTTGGTGGCCGGGTGACGGCCTGCGGGCTCCCCCACCGTGTCACGAACCGCCGGGCACGTCGAACCGCTCTTGGAAAGTCCGGACGCATGCCGGGCGGGATCAGGGGTAACTGCGGATGCGGCTGTCCGCTCGCGTGCGTGGGAACCGATCACGCGGGTAACCGGCCTGGCCGTAGCACTCGTTGTTGTCGGAGGTAGACGTGTCCATTGCCCACAACCCCCTGTCCGTCGAGGTCAGCCTGCCCGGTGAGGACGTGGCGCTGGTCACGGTGAAGGGCTACCTGGACGTCGACACGGCGACGGAGTTCCAGCACCATCTGGCCAACCAGCTGCATAACGGCCGTAGGCACTTCCTGCTGGATCTCACGGCTGTGCCGTTCATGGACTCCTCCGGCATGAACATCATCCTGCGCGTCTACCAGGAGGCCAGGGAGCTGCCGGGGAGTGTGCACATCATCTCTCCCACGCCCGCCGTGCGCCGGATTCTCGACCTGACCGGAGTGAGCATCACGGTGCCCGTCTCGGAGAGCGTCGAGGAGGCGTTGGCCCGCGTCGACCAGGCACGGGAGCAGTGACGGTTGCCGTTTGACAATTGTGCGGTCCGGACAACAGAGTGAGCGCGCCAGTGCGGAAGGGATCAGGAATGGGCCGGTGTCAGGCGGTACGCGCCGCGGAGGATTCGTCCTCGTGGATCGCCGCCGCCGCGGCCGCGCAGAAGGCCTCCAGGCTGTCGAGCAGTGAGATCCGCCGGTCGGCCGGCATCCGGTCGAGCACGGACTGCAGGGTCGTCTCCCGGCGCAGCCGCAGGTCCGTCAGAAAGGCCCTGCCGTGTCGGCTCAGATGAAGCTGCAGCTCCCGCCGGTTGGTGAGCGGGGTCCTGCGCTCCACGAACCCCACGGCCTGCAGCCGGTCGCACAGGCGGCTGGTCGAGGGGGGCGTGGAGCCCAGCGCGTCCGCGAGCGTGCGCAGGTTGATGCCCTCGTTGTGCTCCAGGATGAACAGGACACGCAACTGCGAGGCGGAGACCGGTGCCGTCGAGGCCCGGCCCCACAGCACCTCCAGCAGTTCGGCCGCCCGGGCGGTGACACGCGCGGTCTCCTGGGGTCGCGGGCGCGGATGCGGGGTCGTCACCCTGACACTGTCGCAGCCTTCCCGACCCCTGTCAGCTCGCCTCCGGGGCACGCGGCGCTCGGCGCCAGCAGCGGACGGCGGCGTCCGCGGGCCGCGTCCCCGACGGCGCTCCCCCGCACGAAACGGTGTGACGAAAAGCATGAACAGACTCATGGCCGCCGAGCACGCCCTGCGCTCGGCGGCTCCGCACCGGCTGGCGACGACCGTCCGCGAGGTGCTCTGCGGCCTGTACGAGGCGGAGTACGCCGAGTTCCGCATGGCCGACTACGGGCTGACGGTGTTGCGGCCCGTGTCCCCGCTGACCGGGCCGCCGGAGGCGGTGCCCCTGCACGGCGGTGCGGCCGGGCGTGCCTTCGGCGCGCAGCAGCCGATCGAGGAGGACGACGCCGGACGGGTCCGCGTCCATCTGCCGGTCACCGTGCGCGGCGACCGGCTGGGAGTGCTGTCCGTCACCCTGCCGCCCGCGGTGCGGGCGCGCACCGATCCGGGCGAACTGGCGGAGCTGGCCCGGACCTTGGGGCACGAGGTGGTCGTAGCCGAGCGTCACACGGACGTGTACGCGCAGGCACGGCGCACCGACCGGCTCACGCTGGCCGCGGAGATGCAGTGGCAGTTGCTGCCGGCCCGCTCCAGCGCCCGTGCCGAGTATGCCCTCGGCGCCCAACTGGAGCCCGCCTACGCGGTCTTCGGCGACAACTTCGACTGGTCGGAGTCGCCCGACCGGCTGCTGCTGTACATCACCAACGGCATGGGCGATGGCATCGACGCCTCCCTGCTCACCAGCCTCGGCGTCAACGCGCTGCGCAACGCCCGGCGCGCGGGTATCCCGATCTGCGACCAGGCCGCCCTGGCCGACCAGGCGATCTACGCCCAGTACGGGGGAGCGGTCCATCTGTCCGTGCTGCTGGTGGACCTGGAACTGGCCACCGGGCGGCTGCAGGTGGTCGACGCGGGCTCGCCGAGAATGCTGCGGTTGCGCGAGGGGACGGTGTCGTTGGTCGACCTGGAGGCGCAGCTGCCGCTGGGCATGTTCGAGGAGACCGACTACACGGCCCAGGAGTTGCTGCTGCGGCCCGGCGACCGGCTGCTGTTCGTCAGCGACGGCGTCCACACAGTGGCCGGGCCGGACGGCGAGAGCTACGGGGAGCGGGCGCTGGCTCGGGCGGTCACGGCGACGCGGCTGCTGCCGGCCGCCGATGTGCCGGCCGCGGTCCTGCGGGAACTGGGCGCCCACCGCGGCGGATCCGAACCGGACGACGACGCGCTGGTGGCGTGCGTCGACTGGTTCGGCAAGCAGCCCGCCGACTAGCGGACGGCCCCGGGGCCATCGGATATCGAACGGTGCGGCCACGGTCGCACGCGTGTCGTGCCGGTACGGACCTGCGGACCACCCGACGGGATCACCTGGCGGGGGCGAGGGCCGGGGTGGCCTCGCACCATGACTACAGTTGTCGCCCGGCAAGAGTCGCGGTTTCCGTACCCGGCCGGCGGCGGGTACGGCCGACGCGACGCCGACGACGCGGATGAGGAGTGAGCAGGTGCCGGAGCACGAAACGGCAGAACAGCACGGATCGCCGATACGGGAGGTCGGCGGGTTCCTGCGCCGCCGCCGCGAGCAGATCGCCCAGCGCTGGGCCGACGAGGCCCTCTTCCGGGCCGTCTTCACCGTCTCCCGGGACGAGGCCGTGGAGGCGGCCCGCACCGTGATCGACGCGCTGGCCCAGGTGGCCGACGCGGAGCGGGCGCACGACACCGACGCCGCGGGGTTCACCGTGGTGCGCGAGCAGCTGGCCCGGATGAGCGCCTCCCGCTCCCGCGCCGGTTTCTCCACGGCACAGGTGTCGAACGAGGTGGACGCCCTGCGCCCGCCGACGGTGAACCTGCTGATCGCCGATCTCCCGGACGCGTCGCCCGACGAGGTCCTCGAGCGCGCGACCGCCCTCACGGTGCTCATGGGCACCCTGCGGCTGGTCGTCCTCGACACGGCGCTGAACGAGAACCAGGCGCTCATCGAGCGGCAGCAACTGCAACTGCTGGAGGTGGCCACCCCGGTCATCAAACTGTGGGACGGCATCGTCGCCGTACCCCTGATCGGCACCCTCGACAGTGCGCGCAGCCAGGTCGTGATGGAGACGCTGCTGCAGGCCATCGTCGAACAGCACGCCCGTTTCGCGATTCTCGACATCACCGGTGTGCCCACGGTCGACTCGCTGGTGGCGCAGCATCTGATGAAGACCGTCGCGGCCGCCCGCCTGATGGGCGCCGAGTGCGTCGTCTCCGGCATCCGCCCGGCCATCGCGCAGACCATCGTCCATCTCGGCCTGGACCTGGGCACGGTGCTCACCCGGGCCAGCCTCGCCGACGCGCTGGCGTACGCCCTGCACGAACTGGGCTCCGGGATCATCGCCCCGACGAACGGCGGGGCGGTCCGCGGTGACCGATGACTTCTACCGCGTCCCCCCGCCCCATGTGCCGGTGCTCCGCCTCGGTGACGTCCTGCTGGTCACCCTGCAGGGCGACCTGCACGACAGCACGGCGCAGCAGTTGCAGGAAGAGATCGGCGAGACCGTCGCGAGCAGCGGGGTGACCGGGGTCGTCATCGACATCTCCGGGGTCGAGATCGTCGACTCCTTCCTGGCCCGGACGCTGGCGGAGATCGCGGCGAACTCCTCGCTGCTGGCCGCCCGGACCGTGGTCGCCGGCATGCGGCCCGCGGTCGCGATCACACTGGTGGAGCTCGGGCTGACGCTGCCCGGACTGCGGACCGCCCTCAACACCGAGGCGGCCATGGACCTGCTCGCCGCCGACACGCACCGGCCCGGCGGGCCACGGGAGCATCGGTGATGCCGATGTCCGCAGGCGTGGACGCCTGCCTGCCGATCCGCTCCGACATGGACCTGGCGTGGGTACGGCAGCACGTACGACAGTCCGCCGCCCGACTCGGGTTCGGGCTGGTGGAACAGACGAAACTGGTGACCGCCGCGAGCGAACTGGCCCGCAACACCCTGGTGCACGGCGGGGGCGGCCGCATGGAGTCGGCCCGGGTGACCCGCGGCCGGGCCGTCGGGCTGCGGCTGACCTTCGCCGACGAGGGCGCCGGCATCGCCGACCTGGAGCAGGCGCTGCGCGACGGCTACACCTCCGGCGACGGCCTGGGCCTGGGGCTGGGCGGCGCGCGCCGGCTGGTCCACGAGTTCTCCCTGGAGAGCACCCCCGGCGTGGGCACGACGGTCACGGTGATCTCCTGGGCGTCGACGCCGCCGCCCCCGCGCGAGGAACCGTGATGCCGCGCGTGTGGGACGTCCCGGTGCACGACTCGACCCGGGTGCGCGACGCCCGGGTCGCCGCCGAGCGTGCCGCCGCCCTCGCGGGGCTGGACGCCAAGCGCGCGGCGGCCCTGTCGCTGGTGGCGACCGAGCTGGCCACGAACCTGGTCAAGCACGCCGGGGGAGGACAGCTGCTGGTCGAGCTCGTGCCGCCCGCCCTGCCCGCCGACGCCGCCGTCCCCGCGCGGCTCGTGCAGATCGCGGCGATCGACCACGGTCCCGGTATCGCCGACGTCACCGCCGCCCTGAGCGACGGTTTCTCCACCGCGCGCTCCCTGGGCGCGGGCCTGGGCACGTGCCGGCGGGTCGCGGACGACTTCGCCCTGCACAGCGTCCCCGGGCGGGGCACGGTGGCGCTCGCCCGGATCGGCGCCGCCCCGGGGACCGAACGGGCCGGGGCCCCCGCCGCGGTGCGGGCCGGCGGCATCAACGTGCCCTTCGCCAGGGCCGAGTACTCCGGTGACGCCTGGACCTGGGTGCGCGCCGGGGACCGGGCCACCCTGATGCTGGCCGACGGACTGGGACACGGGCCGGAGGCGGCGCGGGCCTCGTCCGCGGCCGTCGAGGAGCTGCACCACTCGGCGCACCTCTCCCCCGCGGACTGTCTCGGGCGTCTCGACAGCGCGCTGCGCGGCACCCGCGGGGCGGCCGTCGCCGTCGCCCAGGTCGACACCGCGGCGGGCCTGCTCCGCTTCGCCGGCGTCGGCAACATCGGGGCCAGGCTGCGTACCGGGGACACCTGGCGCTCCCTGCTGTCGCGGCCCGGCATCATCGGCGTGCACCGGCCCAGGACGCTGCACGAGGACCGGATGCCGTGGGCGGCCGACGGGACACTGATCCTGCACAGCGACGGCCTGCCGAGCCGCTGGACGCCACCGGCCGAAGCGGCCATGCTGACGGCGGATCCGGCCGTCGTCGCGGCGGGGGTGATCCGCGACGCGGGCAGCGCCGCCCGCCCGGCCCGCGACGACACCGCCGTGGCCGTACTGGCCCCGACCCTGCCGGAGCGCCCATGAAGCGAACATGGCAGATCAGCACCGTCGGCGACGCGGCGCGCGCCCGTATCGCCGCCGCGCGTCTCGCCGCCGCGCACGGGGTGACGGCGCTGGACCGGACCCGGCTGGCCACCGCCCTCAGCACCCATCTGCGCCAGTGCCTGACCAAGGGCGGCTCCTGGCGGCTCACCCTCGAGGTCACCCCGGCCCCGGCCCCGGCAGCGCAGAGCGTCCTGCACGCGGTCGTCACCCCCCTGGAAACCGCGGAGTCCACCGCGCACACCCCGTGGCGCACCTCCCTCCTCTGCCCCGAGGCACCGGCCTCGGCGGACGCCTCCATGCCGGCCGACACCCCCTCGGTACTGGCCGAGTCCCTGCTCGGCGCCGACGAGGACGCCGCCCTGGTCCTGGACAAGCTCGCCGAGCAGGAGGAGCTGGTCGCCTTCCTCCGGGACGAGCTGCACCAGACCAACCAGGGCGTGCTCGCCCTGCACGCGGAGCTCGACGCGGCGGGGCGTGCCCAGCGCGAGGCCTTCGCCGCCGAGCGCAGCGCCCGCCAGGAGGCGGAGAGCGCCCGCCGCCGGCTGACGTTCCTCGCCGACGCCAGTGCCGTCCTGACCTCCTCGCTCAACCACCACGAGATCGTGCGCCTGCTGCCCGAACTGCTCGTGCCGGAGTACGCCCGCAGCGTCGACGTCTGGCTGTTCGACGGCGACGACGACCGGCGCCCGCCCGCACCGCACCCGGCCGCCGCCGTGCTCGCCGCGCGCACCGGCCGTCCCCAGTACGCCGCCGGCCGCCCCGGCGAGCTGCCCGGGGTCGACGACCGTCCGCCGTCGGCGCTCGATCCCGAACACCCCCTGCTGTGCCTGCCGTTGCCCACCCGCCGGGCCCCGCTGGGCGTCATCACCCTCGCCCCGCCCGGGGACCGCTGGGACCCGGACGACGCCGTCATGCTCATCGAGTTCGCACGGCGCGCCAGCATCGCCATCGACAACGCCCGGCGCTTCGAGCACAACCGCGACATCGCCGAGACGCTGCAGCGGGCCCTGCTCACGGACCTGCCCAGCGCGGCGGGCCTGCGGCTTGCCGCCCGCTATCTGCCGGCCACGCACGGCCTGAACATCGGCGGTGACTGGTACGACGCCTTCCCGCAGCCCGACGGCGGACTGATCGCCGTCGTCGGCGACGTGACCGGGCACGGGCTGCACGCGGCGGTGATGATGAGCCAGCTGCGCACCGCGCTGCGCGCCTACGCCGTGGACGGCGCGGGCCCGGGCACCCTGCTGACCCGGCTGCACACCTTCCTGCACCATCTGCAGCCCGACCTGTACGCCACCGCCGTCATCGCCCGTCTCCACCCCGACGAGCCCACCCTGACCTGGGCCGCAGCCGGTCATCCGCCGCCGGTCCTGCGCACCCCCGACGGCCGGGTGCACACGCTGGACGCCAAGCCCGGCGCGATGCTGGGCATCCCGCTCAGCCAGGAGATCCCGGACCACACGGTGCCCCTGCCGCCCGGCTCGACACTGGCCCTCTACACCGACGGTCTGGTCGAACGCCGTGCCCAGGGCATAGATCCGGGCATCGCCCGCCTCGCGACCGCCCTGGGCGGCTTCGAGGCGGCCGAGCTGGAAGGGAACCTGGAGGGCTCGGCCGACCTCATCCTGGAGCCGCTGCTGAGCGACTCCGAGCGCGACGACGACGTCTGCCTGCTGCTGTGCCACCTCGCGGAGCAGCGCGGCTAGCCGTTTCCTTGCCTTCTTTGCGGTGCGTTTCCGCAGCCGGGCGGGCATGGTTGTGCTCGACGCGTTCGTCTGCCCGCCGTGCCCCCGCTGGCGGAACGGCTGGGCAAGCGGTGGGATCGATGTGGTGCGAGCGGAGATCCAGGGCAGGCGAAGGGCGTCGGTTGCAGACCGCCTGGAGCCGCAGAAAGGGATGAACGACGTGACACGACCCAGGATCCTGGTGGTGGGCGCGGGCTTCGCCGGCGTGGAGTGCGTACGCAGGCTGGAGCGGAAACTCGCGCCGGCCGAGGCGGACGTCACCCTGGTGACCCCGTTCGCCTACCAGCTCTATCTGCCCCTGCTGCCCCAGGTCGCCTCCGGTGTGCTGACGCCCCAGTCGATCGCCGTTTCGCTGCGCCGCAGCAAGAAGTACCGCACCCGGATCATTCCCGGTGGAGCCATCGGCGTCGACCTGAAGGCCAAGGTCTGCGTCATCCGCACCATCACCGACCAGATCGTCAACGAGCCCTACGACTACATCGTGCTGGCCCCCGGCAGCATCACCCGCACCTTCGACATCCCGGGACTGACCGAGCACGCCTTCGGGATGAAGACACTCGCCGAGGCCGCCTACATCCGCGACCACGTGATCTCCCAGCTCGACCTGGCAGACGCCAGCGACGATCCGGCCGAGCGCGCCGCACGGCTGCAGTTCGTGGTGGTCGGCGCCGGCTACGCCGGCACGGAGACGGCCGCCTGTCTGCAGAAGCTCACCCACGCCGCGGTCAAGCGCTACCCACGCATCGACCCGGCCCTGATCAAGTGGCATCTGATCGACATCGCCCCCAAGCTGATGCCCGAACTCGGCGACAAGCTCGGCCGCAGCGCGCAGGAGATCCTCAAGCGGCGCGGCATCGAGGTCTCACTGGGCGTGTCCATCGAGAAGGCGGGGCCCGAGGAGGTCACCTTCACCGACGGACGGGTGGTACCCACCCGTACCCTCATCTGGACCGCCGGGGTCGCCGCCAGCCCGCTCATCGCCACGCTCGGCGCGGAGACGGTCCGCGGGCGTCTCGTGGTCACCCCCGAGATGAACCTGCCCGGTCACGACGGGGTGTTCGCGCTCGGCGACTCCGCCGCGGTGCCGGACCTGGCGAAGGGTCAGGAGGACGCGATCTGCCCGCCGACCGCGCAGCACGCCATGCGGCAGGGCCCGCAGGTCGCCGACAACATCATCGCGAGCCTGCGCAACCATCCGATGACGCCGTACCGCCACAAGGACCTCGGTCTCGTGGTCGACCTCGGCGGCACCGACGCCGTCTCCAAGCCGCTGGGCATCGAACTGCACGGCCTGCCCGCCCAGTTCGCCGCCCGGGGCTACCACTGGTGGGCGCTGCGCACCAACGTCGCCAAGGTCCGCGTGGCGACCAACTGGACGCTCAACGCGCTCGCCGGCGACGATTTCGTCCGCACCGGCTTCCAGGCCCGCAAGCCGGCCAGGCTCAAGGACTTCGAGTACACCGACGCCTATCTGAGCGCGGAGCAGGTGCGCGAGCAGGTCGAGGGGGCCGGGCGCAAGCAGCTGTGAGACGGGTGCGAGCGGTCCGCGCCCGTCGTGTCATGCTGGGTCGCGGATCATGACGTGAAGCGGGGAGTGAGTACGGCGGCGTGAGGGCAGCACGAGGGTCGGTCAGGGTACGGCTGCGGGATCTCGTGGCGGCCTCCGACCCCGGGCTGCTGCGCCTGACCGCCGGGCTGCGGACGATGGGCGCGATCGCCCTGACGCTGGCCGTGCTCACCCTGCTGCACGCCGATGTGCGCCATCTGGTCGGCGGGGCCATCGCGGCGATGGTGGCCACCTTCGCCATCCGCGAGAAGCAGCCCGGCCCGCAGGCCGTCACCCTCGCCCTCGGGCTTCCGGTGGCCCTGGTCTCCGTGTCCCTGGGCGCGTTGCTGCACTCCCGGGTGATCGCCGGTGACGTCTTCTTCGTCGCGCTCATCTTCTGCGCCGTCTACGCCCGCCGGTTCGGCGACCGGGGCACCGCGCTGGGCCTGATCGGCTTCCAGGTCTACTTCATGTCCCTGTTCGTCGGCGCCACCGTCTCCGCGCTGCCGCAGCTGTACGGCGTCGTGGCGGTCGCCTTCGCGGCCAGTGCGGTCATGCGTTTCGGCCTGGTGCGCGAGACGCCCGCCGGGATCCTGGAGCGGCTGCGGGACGCCTTCCGGGCCCGGCTGGCCCAGCTGGTGTCCGCGCAGCTGGAGCTGCTGGACGCCGGCCCCGACGACATCGACAAGGCCCTGCAGGGCACCCGCGAGGGAACCGCCCGGCTGCACGACACGGCCATGATGATCCAGGGACGGCTGGAGGACGGCACCTCCGACGAGGCCGTGGCCCGGCTGGTGCAGCGGCGCATCGCCGACGCCGAGATCGCCGCCGAGCGCCTCGGTCTGCTGCTGCTCACCGCGCGCAGCGCCGAGCGGGCGGACACCCTGACCCTGCACCTGCCGGGCGCGCCCCTTCCCGAGGGCGGCCGGCTGCCCGTAGGGGACGAGGCGACCGAGACCCTGCGCCGCGATCTGCAGGCGCTGCGGGCGCTGGTGCTGCGGCCGGTCTCGGCCCACCCCGGCGCCGGACTGGTCCAGTTGCGCAACCGGCTGCTCGGCTACCGGGACGAGGAGAACCTGCCCAAGGCCTCCCCCGCCGTGCAGGACGTCTTCCGCGGCATCGGCGAGGCCGCCCGCGCCGTGCTGGGCCTCAGGATCGCGCTGGACGGGCCGCAGGACGAGTCGGACGACACCCCCTCCGCCGCGCGTTCCCGTGAGGAGCTGGACGCCGAGGACGCCGCGATCGACGGTGGCGAGGAGAGCGCCGAGGACGCGGCGACGGGGCTGCGCCGGCCGACCACCCGGGCCGCGGTGCAGGTCGCGGTGGGCTCGTCGCTGGCCATCGTGGGCGGCGAGTTCCTCTCCAGTCAGCGCTGGTACTGGGCGGTGCTGACCTGCTGGATCGTGTTCCTCAACACCGCGTCCACGGGCGAGATCCTGGTCAAGGGCTACCGGCGGCTGGTGGGCACCGTGCTCGGCGTGATCGCGGGACTGCTGCTCGCCGCGCTGGTCGGCCATCACACCTGGACGGCGTTCGCGCTGGTACTGCTGTGCGTGTTCGCGATGTTCTACACGGCGCCGCTGTCGTACACGCTGATGTCGTTCTTCGTGACGGCGGCGCTGGGCCTGCTGTACACGCTGCTGCACACCTACAGCCTGTCGGTGCTCGTGCTGCGGGTGGAGGAGACGGCGCTGGGCGCGGCCTGCGGGATCATCGCGGCGGCGTTCGTGCTGCCGGTGCACACCGATCACCGTACCAACGACCTGCTGGAGACGGTGCTGGAGCGGCTCGGTGAGGTCACCGAGGCGGCGGTGGAGCAGCTCAGCGGCGGGCCGCCGGCCGAACTGCTGGACAAGGCGCGGGACCTGGACCAGGCGCTGGCCGACCTGAGGGCCGCCACGCAGCCGCTGACCCACCCGGTGACCCCGATGCGGGCCCGGCGCAACACCGCCCGGTACGTGGTCGCGCTGCTGGAGACCTCCGCGTATCACGCGCGGTCGCTGGCCGCGATGGCCGAGCTGCTGCCCACCCATCCCGCCATCGCCGCCGATCCCCGGCTGCGCCGGGCGGGACGGCGCCTGCTGCGCAACATCGACGCGATCGCCGCGCGGGTCGCGGACGAACGGGCGGCCGTCGAGGTCGAGACGGGCGCGAGCATCGCCGCGCTGCTGGAGTCGGAGCTGGCCGGCGGATCGCGCTACGGCCGGATCACCGACCGCGTGCTGCGGCATCTGCAGCGGCTGGACGAGGCGGTGGTGGGCCTGGCCCGGCCGCTGCGGGTGCCGGTGGCGGAGCCTAAGCGGTGACGGTGACGGCCTGGGGTCCCCAGTGGTATGTCACATACCACTGGGCTCAGTGCCATGTCACATACCACTGCTCCGTCAGAAGTCCGTGGGCAGGCCGCTGACCTCGGCGATGCCGCGCAGTTCCTCGTTCTGACGGTGCCGCTCGCGGATGTAGTCGGCGATCTCGCCGAGGCGGGTGGGGTCGGAGGCGGTGTCCGCGTCGGTGATCACGCGGACCGGGCCGGTCTCGTCCAGGTTGATCTCGACGACCTCGTTGTCCAGTCTGCCGGTGACCGCGGCGGCGATGACCAGGGCGGCCTCGTCGCGGACCTCCTGGGACAGACCGTCGGTGCGTTCACCGTCGAGCGCGAAGTCGAGCTCGGGCAGACGCTGCTCCTCGATCGCCCGCAGGATCGGCTGGACCACATCGAGCAGCTGAAGGTAGTCCTCCGTGTCCATCCGGGTGCGCAGGAGGCCGAGATACATGTCGACGGGCCGGTGCTCGGGTGGAAACTCGGGTTCGTTCATCCCCATCGTGTTCCCGCTTCCTCCCGCGTCAGACCCGGCGCCAGCGCGCCAGGGCGAACGAGAACAGTCCGAACAGGACCAGGCCGGTCGCCACGCAAGCCAGCAGCCACGGGCCGAGCGGGGTGTCGGCGAACGAGCGCAGGGTGTCGTCCAGTCCCTTGGCCCTGTCGGGCTTGTAGTCGACGGCGGCACGCACCGCGAAGACGCCCGCCGCGGCGAAGACCAGGCCGCGCGCCGCTCCGCCGCCCACTCCGGTCACGTCCACCAGCCGGCGCGCCCAGGGGGCCATCTGCGTGAGCTTGAGCTGACGGCGGTAGTCCCGCCGTACGGCCCGGGCCCCGACCCAGACGCCCGCCACGATGACACCCGCACCCGCGATGCCCACCAGCCATTGCCCGGCGGGCAGTTGCAGGACCCGCGCGGTGATGTCACGGGACTGCTCGTCGCTCGAGCCCCCGCCGCTGCCGCCGTGCGGGCCGGCCGCGAACCGGAGCACCGAGTAGGCGACGAACGCGTAGAAGACGCACCGGGCCGCCGCGATCAGCCGCTTGCGCGCGCTGCGGCCGTCCTTGCCGACCGAGCCGAAGACGGCCTCCGACAGCCGCCACAGCGCCATGCCGACCAGGCCCATGCCCAGCGCCCAGAGCAGGACGGCTCCGAAGGGCTGTCGGGCCAGCTCGCCGACCGCGCCGCCGCGGTCCGCCTGTTGGTCAGTGTCGCCGAAGGCGATCTGCAGCGCGATGACGCCGACCAGCAGATAGATCACCCCGCGGGCGGTGAGCCCGGCACGGGCGGCGCCCTCGGTCACCGAGCCGCGGGCCGCACGTTCGGCCTGCATGCGGGTGGTATGTGACATAGCACTCGCGTTCATGTGAACCTCCCGTCGTGCGGATGCCCCGGCTTCGGGCCCCGACACCGGCCGCAACCCGTGCGATCGCGCCAGTCAGGACCCGCCGCCGGCGGCGGACACGGCTGTGCCCGGAAGCGGGCTCGATGCGCTTCCGGGCACAGCCGTCGTGGACCGGTGCGTGATGTCAGTCGGCCAGGGGTGCGGCGGTCTTCGACGGCGAGTGCGCCGGGTCCGCCGCCGCCAGCAGCCGGTGGGCCGTCTCCAGGGCGTGTCTGACGTCACGGGTACCGGTCGACACGCACAGCGTGTACGCCACGTCCTGGGCGCGCGGGCTGACCCGGCCCGTGCCGGTCTCGGCCTCCTCGGCCCGCAGCGACTCGTACTCCTCGACGAGTTTGCGCAGAAAGGCCGGATGAGGGATCAGCATGGTTTCCGTTCCTCCTCGAATCGGTAATCGCTCGGCTCGGCTCAGACCCCGGTCGACCGCCCGTCGGTGCCCCGTCGGCCGCGCTGGCCCATCGCCTCGGCGCGCACCTGGGCGCAGCTGCGGCTGATGAGGCGGGAGACGTGCATCTGGGAGATGCCCAGCTGATCGGCGATCCGGCTTTGCGTCATGTCCTCGAAGAAGCGCATGTAGAGAATGGCCCGTTCGCGTTCGGGCAGGCGGCGCAGTCCTTCCTTGGCGGACTCGCGGTCGATCACGGTGTCGAAGGAGGAGTCCGTCGTCCCGAGCGTGTCGGCGAGGCTGTAGCCGTCGTCGTCACCGGAGAGCTCGGCGTCCAGCGACAGGGTGCTGAAGCTCTCCAGTGCCTCCAGACCGCAGCTCACTTCCTCCTCGGTGAGCCCGGTGTGGGCGGCGAGGTCGGCGACCGACGGCTCGGGGCTGCCGGGAGTCTGGGTCAGCTCACGGCGCGCGATCCGCACCTTGTTGCGCAGTTCCTGCACCCTGCGGGGTACGCGCAGCGCCCACATGCGGTCCCGGAAGTGCCGCTTGACCTCGCCGGTGATGGTGGGGACGGCGTAACTCTCGAAGGCGCCCCGCTCGGGCGCGAAACGGTCGATGGCCTTGACCAGTCCGAGGGCCGCGACCTGCCTCAGGTCCTCCACCGACTCGCCGCGGTCGCGGAAGCGGCCGGCGATGCGGTGGGCCATGGGCAGCCAGGCCTTGACGAGCTGGTCGCGGATCGCGTCGCGTTCCGGTCCGTCCTCCAGATTCGCCAGCCGGGCGAAGAGGTCGGCCGTGTCGGGGGCGTCGTCGTGCCGCCGCCTGCTGGACGGGGCCTGGGTGGTCTGCGTGCCGGGACGGCTGGTCGAGGTGTCGATGAGCATGCGGATTCGCTCCCGAACTGGGGGTTTCAGGGACATACCGCGGGAGAAGTCGCCACCCGGACCGCCTGAAGGTCCGGCCAGCCATACCGCTCCCGCTGGCGCGCCTCCGGTCCGAAGCACGAAACTCCGTCTGCCCCTAGGTGGTGGGTACAAACTCCGCTTGCCGAAACTCTTCGCTCCGCTTCGTCCGCAGTCCTCAGGGAAGTGCCACCAACGCGGTGATGCACTTGCCGCCGGCGGGCAGCTCGGACACCCGCACATCGCGGGCCAGCCGGCACACGATGGGCCAGCCCAGGCCGCCGGACCGGCGCCGTCCCCGGGCGTCCACGGGGGGCCTGGCCACCGGCAGCTCGGCGCTGCGGTCGCTCACCGAGACGCACAGACAGGGCCCGGCGACGTCGACGCGGAAGTCGGTGACGCCGCCGCCGTGCAGCATGGCGTTGGTGGCGAGTTCCGAGGCGACGAGCAGCGCGTCCCCCAGGGCGTCGGGGTCCCAGTGCGTATGGGTGACCCGGCAGCGTTCGGCGACCAACCTTTCCACGGCCCTGCGGGCGTCGGCCGGGCGGCACAGGCGTGTCGGGCCGGTGCCCCGCGCGCCCGACGGCTCGATGACGGTATCGGTCGCGTGCTTCTCGCACATCGCCATGACTCCCTGTCGGAAGGACGGACTCGCTGCTGATCGACGAGGCAGGCGGCTGGGTCCTGGCCGCCCCACGGCGCCGCACGGGCGCAGGCTGCTTCACGGCCACGGCGAGGTCCCGGCCGACAGCGGCGGCGTACCGTCGCACTGCGTGAGCACCGCAGGTCTCTCCTATCGGCTCACCGCCGCAAGCCCGCCCAAACCTCCCGTGTCGGGCCGGTGGACACCGGTCTTCTCCCGGAGATCGCGGGTACCCGGCCGTCATGAGCGATGTCGTGGACTCAGACGAACTGCTGCGCCGCCTCCAGCGCGCCCGGGCCTGCGCACAGGACGAGGCACGGTCCTGGCGGGAGCGCGCCGACGGCCTCGGGGCGGGCGAGCCGGACCCCGCGAGCGAGGCCGTCGTACGGACCCTGGCGTACGAGACGGTGACCAGGGTGCTGGACGAGATCCTCACCCCCGGCGCCCACTCCGATCAGGGCTGATCCCTGCGGCTCGATTGACGTCCACCGCCCTGGGCACCCGGCGCGGCATGTCAGCCGATCACAGCCGCGCACCCGTCCTGGAAGCCCTGGCAGACTTCCATCGCCAGGGCCAGTTGGCCTTCTCCCCGCCGGGGCACAAACAGGCCCGCGGCGCCGATCCCGCCGTGCGCGAGTTGCTGGGCGACGCCGTGTTCCTCGGTGACGTCCTGGCCTCGGGCGGGCTGGACGACCGGCTCACCCGGGGGCGGGTGCTGGAGCGGGCCGAGGAGCTGATGGCGGACGCGGTGGACGCCGAGCACACGTTCTTCACCACCTGCGGCAGCTCGCTGTCGGTCAAGGCCGCGATGCTGGCCGTCGCGGGCCCGCACGAGAAGCTGCTGATCAGCCGGGACGCCCACAAGTCGGTGGTGGCCGGGCTGGTCCTGTCCGGTATCGAACCGGTGTGGGTGGAGCCCCGCTGGGACGCCGAGCGGCATCTGGCGCACGCCCCGTCCGCCGAACGCTTCGAGCAGGCCTTCGAGGAGCATCCCGACGCCAAGGGCGCCCTGGTCGTCAGTCCCACGCCGTACGGGGCCTGCGCGGACCTGCGGGCGATCGCCGAGGTCTGTCACCGCCGTTCACTGCCGCTGATCGTGGACGAGGCCTGGGGCGCCCATCTGCCCTTCCATCCCGGTCTGCCGTCATGGGCGATGGACGCGGGCGCCGACATCTGCGTGACCAGCATCCACAAGATGGGCAGCGGCCTCGAACAGGGCTCGGTGTTCCATCTGCGCGGCGACCTGGTGCCGCCGCAGCTGCTGAAGACGCGGGCCGACCTGCTGGGCACCACCAGCCCGTCGGTGATGCTGTACGCCGGGATGGACGGCTGGCGGCGGCAGATGGTCCTGCACGGCCGGGAGTTGATGGGCGGGGCGCTGGACCTGGCGGCCGAGGTGCGGGCGGCGATCGAGGAGATCGACGGCCTGCACGTCAACGACCGGGACGACTTCTGCGGTGAGGGCCTGGCCGACGACTTCGACCCGCTGCCGTGCGTCATCGATGTCGCGGGGCTCGGGATCACCGGCTTCCAGGCCGCCGACTGGCTGCGTGAGCACCGGCGGCTGGACATGCATCTCAACGACCACCGCCGGATCGGCGCCCAGATCACCCACGCCGACGACCGGGAGACGACCGGCGAGCTGTTGACCGGGCTGAAGGATCTCGCGCAGGCGGCGCCCGAACTTCCGCGCGCGCCACGGGTGGAGGTGCCCTCGCCCGCCGAACTGCGCATGGTGCAGGCGCAGTTGCCGCGGGACGCCTTCTTCGGTCCCGCCGAGGACGTGCCGGTCGGCCGGGCGGCGGGCCGGATCGCGGCGGAGATGATCACGCCGTATCCGCCCGGGATTCCGGCGGTTCTGCCCGGCGAACGGCTCACCGAGCCGGTGCTGCGGTATCTGCGCACGGGTCTGGAGGCGGGCATGAACCTGCCCGATCCCAGCGATCCTGAACTAAGGACGATCAGGGTCGTGGCGGCCGGAAACGCGCCCGCGGAGTGAAACCGGTCACGCAACCCGCTTTTCGCTACGCGTAGCGCCCCTCGATGGTTTACCGTTCATTCATACGTGGTGGCGGAGTCGACCGTATCCGTCCTCCGGCATCACCGCGAACGGCCCTGGCTGGCCTCCCCCGTCCAGCCAGGGCTTTTTCATGCGCGCGACTTCTTCACCGGAACTGCCGTCCGCCGAGGTGCTCAGCGGACCGGGAGCGGCTGAAATGGGCGTAGGGAAACACCTCAACCCACGCCGGCGAGGAGCCCCGTGCCATGACCAAAGCGATCAAGCTGCTGACCGCCCTCCCTCCGCCCCAGCGCCAGCGTCTGATGGCGCTGGCGAAGGAGGTCTCCTTCCCGGAGGACACCCGGATCTTCGAGGCGGGCGGCCGGGCCGACCGCTTCTGGGTGATCCGCTCGGGGGCGGTCACCCTCGACCAGCGGGTCAACTCGCTGCAGCGGGTCACCGTGGCCAGCCTGGGCGCGGGCGATCTGCTCGGCTGGTCGTGGCTGTTCCCCCCGCACGAGTGGGACTTCGGCGCCGAGGCCTTCAGTCCGGTGCGGGCCTACGAGTTCGACGCGGCGCAGGTGCTGCGGCTGTGCGAGGAGGATCCGCCGCTGGGCATCGTGCTGGTGCGCAGCGTCGCCGAGATCCTCGCCCACCGTCTGGAGATGACCCGGGGCAGGCTGATGGAGCAGTACGCGACACACCGGCGCGGCGGTCTGTAATTCACGACCGCACCACCGGTCGGCCCGGTCCCGCAGGCCCCGGCCCACGCTGGGAGAGATGCCTCGCCGCACCGGCCTCCGACCCGCGCGCCGACGGTCCGCTCGGATCGGCCGGCCGGCCCGCGCCATGCTCCGGGCCGATCGCGTCGAGGATCGGCCCTCGGCGGCCGAGGGCCGTCATTGGATCATCCCGGGCGGCCGGCGGGTCCGGCGCGCACATCCTTGACCGCACTCTCTCCGGAAGGCACCGCTCTCCTCCCCGCAATCCTGATCCGAACGGCGGGCCCTAGATCCGGTAGCGGCGCAGGGCCGGTACCGCCGCGGTGAGGGCCAGCATCGCGGCGACGACCAGCAGGCCGCCGCCCACGACCGCGGCACGCGGGCCGAAGGCGGAGCCCGCGGTGCCGTGCAGGACGTCGGCCAGGCGGGGTCCGCCCGCGACGACGACGGTGAAGACGCCCTGCATCCGGCCGCGCATCTCGTCGGTGGCGGCGGACAGCAGGATCGCCCCGCGGAAGACCATGGAGACCATGTCGGCGAGGCCGGCCACGGCCAGGAAGCCGGCCGCGATCCACAGGTTCCCGCTGAGCCCGAACCCGGCGATCGCCAGCCCCCAGGCGACGACCGCGCCGATGACCATCCAGCCGTGCCGGCGGGCCCGGGAGAAGGTGCCGGAGAACAGTCCGCCGAGCACGGCGCCGATGGGGATGGCCGCGAAGAGCAGGCCGAGGGCCAGCCCCTCGCCGTAGGACTCGTAGGTCTGCGCGGCCAGTTGCGGGAACAGGGCGCGGGGCATGCCGAAGACCATCGCGATGATGTCGGCGAGGAAGGACAGCAACAGCACCTTGTGCCGGGAGATGTAGTGGAAGCCCTCGGCGATCTGCCGTACGCCCGCCCGGCGGACGGCGGTGCCGGCCAGGGGCGGCAGTGAGGGCAGCCGGTAGACCGCCCAGACGGTGACGCACAGCGCGAGGGCGTCGATCAGATACAGCTCGGGCAGGCCGATGACGGGTATCAGGACGCCGGCCAGCAGCGGACCGACGACCTGGCCGGTCTGCATGACGGTGGAGCCGAGCGCGTTGGCCGCGGGCAGCTGCTCCTCGGGCACCAGCCGGGCGATGGAGGCGTTGCGGGCCGGGGCGTTCAGGCCCCAGAACGCCTGCTGCATCGCGAGCAGCACCATCAGCGCCCACACCGAGTCCAGCCCGCCGACGGCCTGCAGCCAGAACAGCAGGGAGGTCACCGCGATGCCGATGTTGGTGATCAGCAGCAGCTTGCGGCGGTCCATGGTGTCGGCGACCGCGCCGCCCCACAGCGCGAACACGATCAGGGGCAGCAGTCCGGCGAGGCTCGCGGCGCCGACCCAGGCCGAGGAGTGGGTGATGTCGTAGATCTGCTTGGGCACGGCGACCGCGGTGAGCTGGCTGCCGACCGCGGTGACGATCGTCGAGGACCACAGGCGCCGGTAGGCGGGGACGCGCAGCGGGCGGGTGTCCATCGCCCAGCGGCGCCAGCCGCGCCCGGTAGGGGCCCCCGCCTCTTCCGCGGCGGGGGCCTGTGGCTGCGGTTCGGTGCTGCTCTCGCTCGTGTCCACGGGTGTCCTGGTTGCTCGATACATCTTTCGGGGCCGGGGCCCACTATCGCAGCAACGCCGGGAAGTTGGGACGCTCGATCTCAGCCCTCGGACATCAGGCACGGGCCACGAGCATGCCGCCGAGTGTGATCATCGTCGCGGCGACCAGCCCGTCCAGCACCCGCCAGGCGGACGGCCTGGACAGGAAGCGGCCGAGCAGACGACCGCCGAAGCCGAGGGCGGCGAACCAGCACAGGCTGGCGAGGGCCGCTCCGAGGCCGAAGGTCCAGCGCAGTTCGCCGCGGTGCGCGGCGATCGAGCCGAGCAGGAACACGGTGTCCAGGTACACGTGCGGGTTGAGCCAGGTCAGCGCCAGACAGGTCACCACCGCCCGGCGACGCGAGCGGGTCGACTCGCCCTCGGTGCGCAGCGAGTCCCCGGCCGGCCGCAGCACCCTGCGGGCGGCGAGGGCGCCGTAGCACAGCAGGAAGCCGCCGCCGATCCAGCCGACCGCCGTGAGCGCCCCCGGGTACGCCACCACCACCGCGCCGACCCCGCCGACGCCGAGGGCGATGAGCGCGGCGTCGGACAGGGCGCAGATGCCGACCACGGCGAGCACCGCGTCACGGCGGATCCCCTGGCGAAGGACGAAGGCGTTCTGGGCGCCGATGGCGACGATGAGCGAGAGGCCGGTGCCGAATCCGGCGGCCGCGGCGGTCAGGGCGTTGGTCATGACATCGACGCTACGGAGACGATCAATCCATGTACAGCTAAAGATTCTCACGTATCATTAGCCGATGTGAAGACAGAGCTGACCGAACTCCCCCTCGACCAGGTCCGCACCCTCCTCGCCGTGGTCGACGAGGGCACCTTCGACGCGGCGGCCGCCGCGCTGCACGTGACGCCGTCGGCGGTCAGCCAGCGGGTGAAGGCTCTGGAGCAGCGCACCGGCCGGGTGTTGCTGATGCGCACGAAGCCGGTACGGCCGACCGAGTCGGGCGAGGTCGTGGTGCGCTTCGCCCGCCAGCTGGCCCGGCTGGAGCGCGACGCGCGCGCGGAGCTCGGCATGAGCGGGGCCGGGGAGCCGACCCGGGTGTCGATCGCGGTGAACGCCGACTCCCTCGCCACCTGGCTCCTCCCCGCCCTCACCGCGGTACGGCACGAGCCCTGGCTCTGCTTCGAGCTGCGCCGCGAGGACGAGACCCGCACGGCCTCGCTGCTGCGCGAGGGCGCGGTGATGGCCGCGGTGACGTCCTCGGCCGAGCCCGTGACGGGCTGCTCGGTGCGCGCGCTGGGCCGGATGCGCTACGTTCCCGCGGCCAACCCGGACTTCGCCCGCGAGCATCTCGACGGCCCGCTGCACGACGTGCTCGCCACGGCGCCCACCGTCGCCTTCGACCGCGGCGACGACCTGCAGGACGCCTTCGTCCGCCGACTGCGCCGGGGCGGCGGCGCCGCGAGTCCGGTACGGCACTTCGTGCCCACGTCGGAGGGTTTCGCCGAGTCCGTCGCGGCGGGCCTCGGCTGGGGACTCGTACCCGAGGTGCAGGCCGAACCCCTGCTGCGGGCCGGGCGCCTGGTCCGCCTCGACCCGGAGCTCACCCTCGACGTCCCCCTCTACTGGCAGCAGTGGAAGCTCGACTCCCCGGCCCTCGCCGCGGTCGCCGACGCGGTCACGCGGGCGGCTCGGCAGGCGCTGCGCGGCTGAGCGAGGCCAGCCGTGCGGCCGCGCTGTCCAGCAGCATCTCCAGCGCGATCGGGTACGCGCTGTGGACCATGCGCGTCGCGAGCAGGGGCGCGGCCTCGGCGATGCGCGGGTGCGTGGTGCGCGGCAGGCGGGCGTAGGTCGAGTGCCACATCTCCTCGTCGGCGCGCAGGGCCGCGCTGGGCAGGGTGAGAGAGGCCGCGTCCAGGGCGGCGAAGGCCAGCGTCTGGTCGATGAAGGCGTGGTAGACGCGCACGGTGTCGGCGAGCGGGAACCCGGCCGTGCGCAGCACGTCCAGGACGGCCTCGTCGGCGGCGAGTTCGTTCGCCCGGCCGGTGACCCGGTTCGTGGTCAGCAGCGCGGCCTGGGGATGGGCGACGTACGCGGCGTGGATGCGCAGTCCGACCGCGCGCAGGTCCGCCCGCCACTCCCCCGTCGGCCGCCAGCCGTCGAGGGCCTGGCCGATCAGCGCGTCACCGATGGCGAGGGTCAGGTCGTCCATGCCGCGGAAGTAGCGGTACAGCGTGCTCGGGTCGGCGTCCAGCGCCAGACCCAGCCGACGGGCGGTCAGGCCCGCGCTGCCGTGCTCGCGCAGCATCCGCAGCGCCGTCTCGACGATCAGCCGCTCCGACAGCACCGTCCCGCTCCTGGTGGGCCGACGCCTGCGCCGCCGCTCCTCGGGCACGACCGGTTTCGGCATGACGACCTCCTTATGCCAACGCCATTGACCTTACGCGAGCGCACGGCGTTCCATCTCCAGCGGGGCCCCAAGTCACCCACCCCCGCACAGGGAGTTCTGCCATGCGTGTACTGCTCGTGGGCGCCGGCGGTGTCGGCACCGCCGTCACCCGGATCGCGGCCCGGCGTTCCTTCTTCGACGCGATGGTCGTCGCCGACTACGACCCGGCACGGGCCGAGGCGGCGGTCGCGGCCCTCGACGACGACCGCTTCACCGCCGAGCGCGTGGACGCGGGCGACGAGCCGGCGGTCGTGGACCTGCTGCGACGGCACCGCTGCGACGTGCTCCTCAACGCCACCGACCCGCGCTTCGTGATGCCCCTGTTCCAGGCGGCCCGCACGGCCGGCGCCACCTACCTCGACATGGCCATGTCCCTCTCGCACCCGCATCCCGAGCAGCCGTACGCGCGGTGCGGGGTCAAGCTGGGCGACGACCAGTTCGCACGCGCCGAGGAGTGGGAGAAGGCGGGCGCGCTGGCGCTCGTCGGCATGGGCGTGGAGCCGGGCCTGTCGGACGTCTTCGCCCGGTACGCCGCCGACGAACTCTTCGACGAGATCGAGGAGATCGGTATCCGGGACGGCGCCAATCTCACCGTGGACGGCTACGACTTCGCCCCCTCCTTCAGCATCTGGACCACGATCGAGGAGTGCCTCAACCCGCCCGTCGTCTACGAGGCCGACCGCGGCTGGTTCACCACCGAGCCGTTCAGCGAGCCCGAGGTGTTCGACTTCCCCGAGGGCATCGGCCCCGTGGAGTGCGTGAACGTGGAGCACGAGGAGGTGCTGCTCGTGCCGCGCTGGGTGAACGCCCGCCGGGTGACCTTCAAGTACGGGCTCGGCAGCGAGTTCATCGACACCCTCAGGACGCTGCACCTCCTCGGCCTGGACAGCACCGCCCCGGTGACCGTGCCCAGTGCGTCCGGACCGGTCGCGGTCTCACCCCGGGACGTCGTCGCCGCGTGTCTGCCCGACCCGGCCGGCCTCGGCGAGCGGATGCACGGCAAGACCTGCGCCGGCACCTGGGTGCGCGGCACCAAGGACGGCGCGCCGCGCGAGGTGTACCTCTACCACGTCGTCGACAACCAGTGGTCCATGAAGGAGTACGGCAGCCAGGCCGTGGTGTGGCAGACCGCCGTCAATCCGGTCGTCGCCCTCGAACTCCTCGCCACCGGCGCCTGGTCGGGCTCCGGCGTCCTCGGTCCGGAGGCCTTCCCGGCCGGCCCGTTCCTCGATCTGCTCACCGCCTACGGCACCCCCTGGGGCATGCGCGAGCGATGAACACCGTTTCTCCGCGATTCCCCTTGTTTTACTCTCGCATCGACAGGTCACCCGAAAACGAGTAAGCCATTCGCGAGGGCACGTACGACTTCGATCGCAGGTGACTATTGATGGACTACTGGCGAGACCAGGCCGCGTGCCGCAACGAGGATCCCGAGCTCTTCTTCCCGATCGGCACCTCAGGCCCCGCGTTGTTGCAGACCGAACAGGCGAAGGCGGTGTGCGCCCGCTGCCCGGTGAGGGACGAGTGCCTGGAATGGGCACTGGACCACGGAGAGATCCTGGGCGTGTGGGGCGGCACCGGAGAGATGGAACGGCGGGCCCTGCAACGCCGCCGCCGCGCCGCGGCCCGCCGGGGTGGCGCGTAGGAGCGGCCGGTACCCACGGGGACGGTGGACGCGCTCAAGGCCGAGACGATCTTGAGCGCGTCCCCGACGTGTGTCCGGGCCCCGACGCGGCCGCGTGGCGGCCGGGTGTGGTGCCGACGACGGCGGTGAAGGCCGCGATGAAGCCACTGGGGTTGGACCATCCGCAGGCGTGGGCGACGTGGGTGACGCCGTGGCCGTCGGCGAGCAGGACGAGCGCGTGATGGACCCGCAGCTGGGTGCGCCACTCGTAGAAGGTCATGCCGAGCTCGTCGTGGAAGAGCCGGCTGAGCGTACGGGCACTGGCTCCGGTGGCGCGCCCCAGTTCGGCCAGCGGGGTGGCGTCCGCGGGGTTGTCGTACAGGATCCGGGCGACGGCCCGCAGCCGGTCGTCGCGCGGCTGCGGCAACTGCAGTGGCTGCTCGTGGGCCTCGTGGAGTTCGTCGACGAGGACGCGGCGCAGGCGGGCCTGTGCCGCGCGGTCGTACTCCCGCGTGCCCGTGAGCGCGAGCAGGAGTTCGCGGGCGAGGTCCGAGGCCAGGAACACGGCCGGACGGTCGGGGACGAGCCGGGACAGGGATGCGGGCAGGAAGACGATCCGCATGTCCGTGTCTCCGTGCGCGCGGTGGTGGTGGGTGAACCCCGCGGGTGTCCAGGCGACGCGGTTGGCGGGAACGACCGCCGTGCCCCGCTCGGTGTGCACCGACAGCACGCCGCGGGCCGCGTACACCAGATGGCCACGGGAATGGGCGTGCGCCGGGCTGGTACCGCCCGACGGCCATTGGTGCGCCCCTCCCGACGGCCAGAGCCGTGATGTCGGGCCGGTCTGGGGAACGTGGCGGCCGATGGGCATGGGCTGGCATTCTACCGGTGGCCGGTCACAGGGCCCGCTGGCGACAGTGGACCCATGGTGAGGACGACGATGCGAGCGGCCGTGTGCGTCCGGGCAGGCGGCCCCGAGGTGCTGGAGATCCGTGAGGTGCCGGTGCCGCGGGTCCGGGAGGGCTGGAGCCTGGTGCGCGTGAAAGGCGCGGGCCTGAACCGGTCCGAGCTCAGGACACGTCAGGGGCATTCGCCGAGCGTGCGGTTTCCGCGGGTGCTGGGAATCGAGTGCGTGGGCGTCGTGGCGGCCTCGACCGATCCCACGCTGCCGGAGGGCACGACGGTGGCCGCGGTCATGGGCGAGATGGGCCGCGACTTCGACGGCGGCTACGCCGAGTACGCGCTGCTGCCCGATTCCCTGCTCATGCCGCTCACGACCACCCTGTCCTGGGAGGTCCTGGCCGCCCTGCCGGAGACGTATCTGACCGCCCAGGGCTCACTCGACGCCCTGGGGATCACGCCGGGCGACCAGGGACGTCTGCTGATCCGGGGCGGCACGTCGTCGGTCGGGATGGCGGCCGCGTCGATCGCCTCCGGTTACGGTCTCGAGACCGCGGCCACGACCCGGCGGCAGAGCAAGGTCGAGGCACTGACCGCGGCCGGCGTGGACCACGTGCTCGTCGACGATGGCGGACCGCTGGGCCCGCGGGTGCACGCGATCTGGCCCGAGGGCCCCGACCACGTTCTCGACCTCGTCGGCACGAGCACGGCGGTGGACTCGCTGCGCCTGGTCCGGCGGGGCGGCACGGTGTGCATGACGGGCACGCTCAGCGGCTGGCTGATCCCGGACTTCGAACCGGTGGCGATGATCCCGTCCGGAACCAAGCTCACCGCCTTCCACAGCGACAACTACAAGGGAGGCGCGGGCGTGGACGTCCTGCGACGGGTCGTCCGCGAGGTGGAGGCCGGCGTCTACCGGCCCAACGTCGACCGCGTCTTCGCTCTCGACGACATCGTCGCCGCCCACCGGTACATGGAGAACGACGAGGCGACGGGAAAGGTGATCGTCGTGCCCCGGTGAATCGACGGCGGCCGCCGGGGCGTGTGGGTGGACATACGGGGTGCCCCGGCCGCGCCCGGGGAACTGCGTGTCGGACACCTCGCGTGCCCGGGCGCGCAGCGCCTCCTGCGCCGCGTGCCGGTCGCGGCCCGCGAACAGCGCGCGGGACAGCGCGAGCGCCGTGCGCCGCTCGGCGAGCGAGGCCCTGCCGGCCTGACGGCCGGGTCGACGGAGCGGTTGCTGGGCGCGCTGCGCGAGTCCGGCCGGGATCGCGGCTGCTGGACGTGGTGCGCCGCAGTCGCCGCAGACCTCCGGTGCCGTGGCTTTGGCCGCATCGGCCCACGGATTCACAGGTGCCTCGGAGCACCGGGCCCCTTACTCCTGCGGCGCCCCGCTGCCCGGCAGTCGGATCGTGAACACCGCCCCGGTGCCCGGTTCGCTCGCCGCGGTGATCGTGCCGCCGTGGGCGGTGACCAGGTGGCGGACGATCGGCAGGCCCAGGCCGCTGCCGCCGGTGCGGCGGCTGCGGGACTTCTCGGCGCGCCAGAACCGCTCGAAGACGTGCGGCAGGTCCTGCGGGGCGATGCCCGTGCCGGTGTCGCCGACCGTGAAGACGACCTCGTCACCGTCCCGCCGCGCCGCCAGGGTGACCGTGCCGTCGGCCGGGGTGTGCCGCAGGGCGTTGGAGACCAGGTTGCCCAGCGCCTGCCGCATCCGCACCGGATCGGCGTCCAGCCACGGGGAGCCGTCGGTCTCGGTGCGCAGGGTGACTCCGGCCCCGGTCGCGGCGACGCGGTGCGCGGCCGCGACCTGGTCGAGCAGGTCGCCGGCGCGGACCGGCTCGGGATGCAGGCGCAGGGTGCCCGCGTCGGCGGCCGCGAGGTCCTGCAGATCGTCGATGACGCGCTGCAGCACCATCGCCTCCTCGTGCAGGGAGCCGAGCAGGGCCGGGTCGGGGTCGACCACACCGTCGCGGGTGACCTCCAGCCAGCCGCGGATGTTGGTGAGCGGGCTGCGCAGTTCGTGCGCGATGTCGCTGACCATCGCCTTGCGCTGGGCCTCGATGCGTTCCCGGCGCTCGGTCAGGTCGTTGAAGGCCTCCGCCAGGATGCCGGTCTCGTCCCGGGTGGTGACCGGCACCCTGACGTGCAGGTCCGGTGGCTGCTGGGCCGCCTCGGTCAGCGCGCGCAGCGGCCGTACGAGCCGGGTGGCGACGACCGCCGTCACCGCGACCGTCACGGCGAGCACCAGGCCGACGACCCCGATGATCTTCGCCTTGTTGGCGGGGGACATGTCGAAGCGGGGCGGGGTGGTGTCGTCGCCGCCGAGATACAGGTCGGCCACGGGGGCGACATACGGGTCGAGTTGGGCGCGCAGGGCGGAGTCGGCACAGGTCTGTGCGGTCTTCACGGCCTGTTCGTTGCCCGCCTTGGGGGACTTGTCGGCGATGAGGTACCGGCTCAGCGGGTTCCTGGCGGCCGGGTTCAGGTAGAAGTGCAGCGGTTCGCGCAGGCTCTGGTCGTTGTTCTGCAGGCAGCTGCGCGCGAGTTGGGTCAGCTCCTTCATGGCCGTCTTCTCGGTGGGCACGGGCTCGTTCATCCAGTAGCCGCAGTCCGCGGCCAGAGTGTCGGAGCCGTCGCTGCCGTCCGGGTTCACCAGGACGGGACGGCCGCTCGGGGTGTGCTCGATCCTGACGTCGACGCCGAACCGGGAGGTGCAGGTGCGCAGTTTCCCGGCGAGCGCGTCCAGCCGGGAGCGCTCGTTCGCCGTGATCCGGTAGGGGCCCACGGCGCGCGGATCGACGCCGCTGAGCTGCGCGCCGGGCTGGGTGTAGGTGTCGGTGTGCAGCGGGTCGACGGTGGCGGCGGCGCCGAGGGGCAGCGCGGTGCCCTTGCGGGCCGAGTCGGCGATGAGGTCGCGGTCGGTGGTGGTCAGGGCGATGCGCCGCCCGGTCCGCTCGGCGAGCTCGGTGACGAGGGGCTGCACGCCCTTCCAGTCGGGGTGGGTGGCCGCGTACCCGCTGAGCCTGGCCAGGATGCGCAGGTCGTCGGCGAGGTCCTGGCCCTGTTCCTCACGCAGCGCGCGGGTGGTGGTCTCCACCGCCAGCCACGTGGTCGCGGCCACCGAGCACACCGCGATGAGCGCCGACGCGAACAGCAGCCGGACCAGGAGCCGTTTGCGCAGCGGTATGCGTCGCTTCACGGACGGCCGCCGCTGAGTTTGTAGCCCACGCCGAACACGGTCAGCAGACGCACCGGGCGGCGCGGATCGGCCTCGATCTTCTTGCGCAGGTTCATGATGTGGACGTCGACGGCGCGTTCGGTGGAGGCCCGGTCGAAGCCGCGGGTGCACTGCAGCAACTGCCGCCGGGAGAAGACGCGTTCGGGCTCCGCCGCCATGGCGAGCAGGATCTGGAACTCGGCGGGCGTGCACTCCACCGGTTCGCCGTCGCAGCGCACCTCGTACCGCTCCGGGTCGACCGACAGCCCGGCCGCGCGGACGACGGGATCCTCCCGTACGCCGACCGCCCGGCCACTGCGCCGCAGCACCGTGCGGATGCGGGCCATCAGCTCGCGCGGGCTGTAGGGCTTGGTCATGTAGTCGTCGGCGCCCAGTTCCAGGCCGAGCAGCACGTCGTCCTCCTCGGACCGCGCGGTCAGCATGACGACCGGCACGTCCCGGTCCCCGCCGCGCAGCACCCGGCACACCCCGAAGCCGTCGATGACCGGCAGCATCAGATCGAGGACGACCAGGTCCGGAGCGAGTTCCTTCGCGGCCTCCAGCGCGGCCGCACCGTCGTGGACGACGGTGGCCGTGTGGCCCTCGGCCAGCAGGGAGCGGCGGATGAGTTCGGCCTGCATCTCGTCGTCCTCGGCGACCAGTACATGTGCGCACACGCGGCGGATCCTAAGCGGTCAGCGGGCCAGGGACGCCGCGTCGCCCATGACGACGACGGGGTGCAGGGCGGGGTCGAGCGCGCGCAGCAGATCCTTCATGTGCTCGGCGGAGATGCTGACGCAGCCGTGGGTGGGGCCTCCGTGGTCGACGTGGAACCATATGCCGCCACCGCGGCCGGAACCGAGCGGGCGGGTCCAGTCCAGGGGCGAGGTGCCGGGCTCGCGGTTGTAGTTGATCGCGACAACGTAGTCGAAGGACCCCGCGAGGGGTTCGCCTTCGAAGCCCGTGCCGGGTGCAACGAACCCCCTGGAGCGGTGGTACGGCAGTTTGCTGCCGGGGTCCTTCAGCAGCCCGCCGGCGTCGGTGAGGCCGAACACGCCGACGGGTGAGCGCAGATCGCCGCTCATGTGGTGGCCGGACCAGCCCTTGAGGGCGTTGTGCGCGGGCCAGCTCGCGCCGGCCTGCCAGCCGGTCGCCGTCCGCTCGTACAACACCACCGTGGAGTCCGGGGAGTTCTCGCCCTTGCCGGTCACGACGACGGCCTGGCGGGTGTCGCCGGGTATCCGGGCCAGCATCCGCGGGCCGAGGCCGGGCAGTTGCAGCGGGGCGGCCTCGACGGACATCTGGGGCGAGGGCGAGGTCAGGGGGCTGATGCCGGGCGCGCTCGGCCCGGCCGCCGCCGGGCCCGAGGGGTGGCCCGGCGACGCCACGGCCCCGCCGCCGCATCCCGTCAGGAGCAGGGATGCGGCGAGCAGGGCGGCACGGGGTTTATTCATGATCACGGAACGACTGTGACGCACACATGTGAGGAACTCGTCAGCTTTCAGGCGCTGTTCGGCTTCCCGGGAGTGTAGAGCCAGGAGGTGAACAGGGGGTGGAGGTTCTTGCCGGACTCCCGTTCGGCCAGCCGCACGAACTGCGCGGTCGTGCCGTGGCCGCCCCGGTGTTCACCGGCCCAGGCGCGCAGGATGCGGAAGAAGACCGGATCGCCGACGGCCTTGCGCAGTTCGTGCAGGGTCATGGCGCCGCGGGCGTAGACGGGGGTGCCGAAGATGTTCTTGCCGCTGCCGGGGTTGCCGGGCGGGAAGGCCCACAGGCCGTCGCTCGCCGGGCGGGCGTAGAGGGAGTCGAAGGTCTTCTGCGCGCTGTCGCCGCCGTGCTGCTCGCTGTAGAGCCACTCGGCGTAGGTCGCGAAGCCCTCGTTGAGCCAGATGTCCTTCCAGGAGGTGAGGGAGACGGAGTCGCCGAACCACTGGTGGGCGTTCTCGTGGACGAGGGTGCTCAGGTCGGGCGCCGAGTCGTACAGGGGCCGCGACTGGGTCTCCAGCGCGTAGCCGACATCGGCCTTGTCGACGATCGATCCGGCGTTGCGGAACGGGTAGGGCCCGAAGAGCTTGCTCTCCCACTCCAGCACGGACGGCAGCTTCTTCAGCACCGGTGCGGCGGCGGAGGCCTCTCGTGGGTCGACGGCGTTGTAGACGCGGATGCCGTCCCGGGTGGTGTACTGCTCCACCTTGAACTTGCCGACGGTCGCCGTGGCGAGGTAGGCGGCCATGGGCTCGCTCTGGCGCCAGTGGAACGTGGTCAGGCCGTGCGCGGTGCGCCGGGAGAGCAGGCGGCCGTTGGAAACGGCGGTACGGCCCTGGGGGACGGTGATCGTGATGTCGTACGACGACTTGTCCTTGGGGTGGCTGTTCGCCGGGAACCAGGTCATGGCGCCCTGCGGCTCCCCGGCGACGAAGGCGCCGTCGTCGGTGGGGATCCAGCCGTCGGCCGAGCCGTCGGGGTCGGTGACGGGCTTGGGCGTGCCCTGGTAGGTGACGGTGACGCGGAACTGCTCGCCCTGGTGCAGGGCCCGGCGCGGGGTGACGACGAGTTCCTGTCCGTCGCGGCGGAAGCCGGCCCTGGTGTGGCCGACGCTGACGCCGGTGACCTTCAGGCCCTTGAGGTCGAGGTCGAAGCGGGTCAGGTGCTGGGTGGCGCGGGCGGTGAGGACGGCGGTGGCGTCGAGGTGGCGGGTGGAGGTGTCGTAACGGAGCGTCAGACCGTAGTGCTCGACGTGGTAGCCGCCGTTGCCGGAGAGCGGGAAGTAGGGGTCGCCGGCGCCGGGCGCTCCGCCGGTGGCGGCGACGGCGGTTCCGCTCCCGGCGAGCAGGGCCGCGAGCGCGACGGGGATCGTCAGGGGCACGGCGGTGCGGGCGACGGTCTGTCGGCGGGACTGTCTCACATGAGCTCCTTGAGGGGGGTGGCCGATGATCAAGCGCCCAGGCTAGGGGGCCGGGCCACCGGTCCACCTCCTCCTTTCGGCCAAGTCACGCAGCGTCACCCCGGAGCCGCGCATTACGCTCGAATCCCCCCGCACGGAGAGAGGCCCGAAGTGAGCGTTCGCCTACGTCGTGTCTACGAACCGCCCGAGCCGGACGACGGCGTCCGGGTCCTGGTCGACCGGCTGTGGCCGCGCGGCCTGTCCAAGGACGCGGCACAGGTGGACGAGTGGCCCAAGGGCCTCACACCCTCGACCGAGCTGCGGCGCTGGTATCACGCGGGCGAGGGCTCGTACGAGGAGTTCAGCGACCGTTACGAGGCGGAGCTGGACGCTCCGGAGGCCGCCGAACTCCTCGACCATGTACGGCAGTTGGCGCGCAAGGGGACCGTCACCCTGCTGACCGCGTCGAAGGACCCCGAGCACAGTCACGCCGCGGTGCTGGTGCGGCTCCTCGGCGCCTGAGTCAGGCGGTCTGCTTCGCCGCCGCCCGCCCGGCGGCCCGCCCGGAGAAGAGGCAGCCGCCGAGGAAGGTGCCCTCCAGGGCGTTGTAGCCGTGGACGCCGCCGCCGCCGAAGCCGGCGACCTCACCGGCCGCGTACAGGCCCTCGATCGGGGTGCCGTCCACGCCGAGGGCGCGCGAGTCGAGGTCGGTCTGGATGCCGCCGAGGGTCTTGCGGGTGAGGATGTTGAGCTTGACGCCGATCAGGGGGCCCGCGGCCGGGTCCAGGATGCGGTGCGGGGTGGCGACGCGGCCGAGACGGTCGCCGATGTAGCGGCGGGCGTTGCGGATGCCCTGGATCTGGGCGTCCTTGCTGTAGGGGTTGGCGATCTGCAGGTCCCGGGCCTCGATCTGGCGGCGCAGGTCGGCCGCGTCGAGCAGCGGCTTGTCCGTCAAGCCGTTCATCTTCGCCACCAGTTGCTCCAGCGTGGGGGCGGTGACGAAGTCGGCGCCCCTGCGCAGGAAGGCGTCCACCGGGCCCGGGGCACCCTTGCCGAGACGATTCTTCAGGACCGCGGCCTTGTCCTTGGCGGTGATGTCGGGGTTCTGCTCGGAGCCCGACAGGGCGAACTCCTTCTCGATGATCTTCTGGGTGAGGATGAACCAGGAGTGGTCGTGGCCCGCGATGTCCTCGGTGGTGCGCAGGTACTTGAGCGTGTTGAGGGTGTCGTAGCCCGGCAGGCAGGGGTCGGGCAGACGGCGGCCGAGGGCGTCGAACCACATCGAGGACGGGCCGGGCAGGATGCGGATTCCGTGGCCGGGCCAGATCGGGTCCCAGTTGCGCAGGCCCTCGGTGTAGTGCCACATGCGGTCACGGTTGACCAGGCGTACACCCGCCTCGGCGCTGATGTCGAGCATGCGGCCGTCGACGTAGGCGGGCACGCCGGTGACCATCTCGGCGGGAGGGGTGCCCAGGCGCGCGGGCCAGTAGCGGCGGACGATCTCGTGGTTGGCGCCGATACCGCCGGTGGTGACCACCACGGCCCGGGCGGTGAGCTCGAAGTCGCCGACACGGTCGCGGTTGGAGGCGACACCGCGGGCGGCGTCGTCCGGGGCGAGGACCGTGCCGCGCACCCCGCGCGCGGTGCCGTCCTCGATGACCAGTTCGTCGACCTGGTGGCGGTGGTGGAAGGTCAGCAGTCCGTCGCGGGCGGCCTGCTTGGCGTAGGTGACGAAGGGTTCGACGACCCCGGTGCCGGTGCCCCAGGTGACGTGGAAGCGGGGCACGGAGTTGCCGTGTCCGTCGGCGCGCAGGTCGCCGCGCTCGGCCCAGCCGACCGTCGGCAGGAACTTGATGCCGTGCCCCTCCAGCCAGGTCCGCTTCTCCCCCGCCGCCCACTCGACGTAGGCGCGGGCCCAGCGCACCGCCCAGGAGTCCTCGTCGTCCGTGCGGTCGAACCCCGCGCTGCCCTGCCAGTCGCTCCAGGCCAGCTCCAGGGAGTCCTTGACGCCGAGGCGCCGCTGCTCCGGGGTGTCGACGAGGAAGAGCCCGCCGAAGGACCAGAAGGCCTGGCCGCCGAGATTGGCGGCGTTCTCCTGGTCCACCAGGGCGACCCTGCGGCCCCGGCTGGTGAGTTCGTGCGCGGCGACCAGGCCCGCGAGGCCCGCTCCGACGACGATGACGTCCGCGTCCATGGCGTCCGTTCCCTTTCTCAGTGGGCTCGTTGGGGGTCGCTGCCGTCGGTCAGCAGCGCGGTGAGCAGTTGCTTCAGCCAGATCCGGGCGCTCTCGACGTCCTTGTCCAGCAGCAGTTGGGTGGTGACGCCGTCGTAGGCGGCGACCACCGCGTGCGCGGCGCCGTCGACGTCCCCGAGCACGGCGGGCAGTTCGGTCAGGCCACGCGCCCGCGAAAGCCGGTCGGCGATCGCGCCGCGCAGTCGCGCCCGGTGCTCCAGCAGGCTCTGGGCCACGTCGGGGTCGCGGGCGGCGTGCACCAGGAAGTCCGTCTTCACCAGCAGCCAGTCCAGGTCGAGCAGCAGCACCTCGGTGACGCGGTCCACGGCGGCCGGCACGTCGAGGTCGGGGCCGTCCAGGGCGAGGGCGCCGGCGACCTGTTCGGCGATGAGGTCGGCGCGCTGCCGGTAGAGGGCGAAGAACAGCTCGTCCAGGCTGTCGAAGTTGGAGTAGAAGGCCCCCCGGCTGTAGCCGGCCGCCTCGCAGACCTCCTCGATGGAGACCCTTCCGAAGCCCTTGGCGGCGAACACGGCGAACGCGGCGTCCAGCAGGTTCGCCCGCGTCCGCACCCGGCGCCTGGTCACGCGCGGCGTCGTCTGCTCGGTCGCCATGCCGCTCCTCCCCGTTCGATACACGAATGTATCCGATACACCGATGCATCGAAAGCGCCCGTACGACGGCGATCGGCGCCCGCATACGGGGATCGGCGCCCGTAGGGCGGGGATCGCAACCGGCCGGCAATCGGCCGACAATTCGTTGGAACATGTTTTCGAATCAGTAGTACGCTGGTTCCATGGCCACGCACCTCCAGGGCTCGCTCTTCGACCAGACCGACCAGCTCCGTCTCGGCCCCCTCGACGGGATCCGCCGGACGCGGCTCGGCATGGGCGCCTGGATCGACGTGCTGCCCGGATGGCTGGCCGGCGCGGACGAGCTGTTCGAACAGCTGGTCGGGGAGGTGCCGTGGCGGGCGGAGCGCCGCAAGATGTACGACCACGTGGTGGACGTACCGCGGTTGCTGGCCTTCTACGGCACGGACGACGCGCTGCCCCACCCGGTGCTGGACGAGGCGCGGGACGCGCTCAGCGCGCACTACGGCGACGAGCTGGGTGAGCCGTTCACCACCGCCGGGCTGTGCTACTACCGCGACGGCCGGGACAGCGTGGCCTGGCACGGCGACCGGATCGGGCGCGGCGCCCAGGAGGACACGATGGTCGCCATCCTCTCGGTGGGCGAGCCCCGGGACCTGCTGCTGCGTCCTATGCACGACGGCGAGTCGGTGCGGCGGCCCCTCGGGCACGGCGACCTCATCGTGATGGGCGGCTCCTGCCAGCGCACCTGGGAGCATTGCGTACCGAAGACCACACGGGCCACGGGACCCCGGATCAGCATCCAGTTCCGTCCGCACGGCGTGCGCTGAGGCGGAGAGGCGGCCGCTTCCGGCGCACGCGGGGGCGGCCTCCGGCGGACGGTGCCGGAGGCCGCCTTTCCCCTTCGTACCGTACTTTGGCGCGGACCCGACGGTTCCGGTCGGGCCGGGGTCTGCTTTGCTGAGGGCGTCGGGCACGGACTTCGGACACGGGGCGGTCATGCGGGCGGACGTACGGCAGGTCACCGACGGCATTCACCTGGTGCACGGCAGCGACACCAACTGGGTGATCCTCAGCGAGGGCGACGAGGTCACCCTCGTCGACACCGGCTACCTCGGGGACCGGGAGCAGCTCCTCGCCTCGCTCACGGCGGTGGGCAGCGCCCCCGAGGCGGTCGCGGCCGTACTGATCACCCACGCCCACAACGACCACCTGGGCTCCGCGGAGTTCCTGCGCGACACCTACGACACACCGGTCTATCTGCACGAGGCCGAAGTGCCGCACGCCCGCCGGGAGTTCCTGCACCAGGTCACCGTGGGACAGATCGCGCGCAACGGCTGGCGCCCCGGCGTTCTGCCCTGGGCGCTGCACGCCCTGCGCTCCGGCGGCACCGCCGACGTGCCGGTCTCCGCTCCCGAGCCGTTTCCCACGACGGGCCCGCTGGATCTGCCGGGCCGGCCCGTGCCGGTGCACACCCCCGGGCACACCGACGGACACGCGGCCTTCCATCTCCCGCATCTCGGCGTGGTCGTCTCCGGGGACGCCCTGGCCACCGGCCACCCCACGTCCCGCATCCAGGGCCCCCAGCTGCTGCCCGACATGTTCCAGCACGAGCGGGCGCGGGCTCTCGCCTCGCTGGACGTCCTCGCCGCCCTCGACGGCGACCTGCTGCTGCCCGGGCACGGCCCGGCACTGCGCGGTCCGGTCCGTGAAGCGGCACTGCGGGCCAAGGAGCGCGCCCTTTAAGGTGAAGTCACGATCACCCGCGAGGCAAGGACACGCACCTCATGGCACTGCAGATCAGCGCGACGAACCCGGAGCACCCCGCGCTCCTGCTGGAACTGCCGTGGCAGCTGCCCCTGGAGGAGTGGCCGGAGGAGTATCTGGTCCCGCTGCCGCGCGGCATCTCCCGGCACGTGGTGCGCTACGCCCGCGCCGGCGACGAGGTGATCGCCGTCAAGGAGCTCGCCGAACGCCCCGCCCTGCGCGAGTACGAGCTGCTGCGCGACCTGGACCGGCTCGGCATCCCCGCGGTGGACGCGCTGGCGGTGGTCACCGGGCGCACCGACGACGCGGGCGACCCTCTGGAGCCCGTGCTCATCACCCGGCATCTGCGCGGCTCGCAGCCGTACCGCTCGATGTTCGAGACGACCATGCGGCCGGCCACCATGCACCGCCTCATGGACGCCCTCGCCGTGCTGCTGGTCCGCCTCCATCTGGCCGGCTTCGCCTGGGGCGACTGCTCCCTGTCCAACACCCTCTTCCGGCGCGACGCCGGCGCCTACGCCGCCTACCTCGTCGACGCCGAGACCGGCGACCTGCACCCCCAGCTCAGCACCGGGCAGCGGGAGTACGACCTCGACCTCGCCCGGGTCAACATCAGCGGCGAGCTGCTGGACCTGGAGGCGTCCGGGGCGCTGCACCCGTCGGTGGACCCGATCGAGTTCGGCATGGAGATCTGCGCCCGGTACCGGGGCCTGTGGGACGAGCTGACCCGCACCTCCGTCTACCCGGCCGGCAAGTACCACTTCATAGAGCGCCGGATACGCCGTCTCAACGACCTCGGTTTCGACGTGGCCGAGATGCAGATCGAGCACTCCTCCAACGGCGACACCGTCACCTTCGTCCCCAAGGTCGTCGACGCCGGCCACCACCAGCGCCAACTGCTGCGCCTGACGGGCCTGGACACCGAGGAGAACCAGGCCCGGCGGCTGCTGAACGACCTGGAGAGCTGGATGGCCACCCAGGACGACTACGCCCCGGGCGACCCGCTCGCCGCACGCCCGGAGGTGCTGGCCCACCGCTGGGTGCGCGACGTCTTCCGGCCGACGGTCCGGGCCGTGCCGCCCGAGCTGCGCGGCACGATGGACGCCGCCGAGATCTACCACCAGCTGCTCGAACACCGCTGGTACCTGTCCGAGCGGGCACAGCAGGACATCGGGCTGGACACGGCGGTCCAGGACTACATCGCGAACATCCTCCCCAAGGCCCGCGAGACGCTCCAGCCCGCCACCGCCGAGTGACTCAGGCGTGCGGGACCACGGCCACCGGGCAGCCCGCGTGGTGCAGCACCCCGTGCGCCACCGAGCCGATGCGCGCCCCGACGGCCGTACGGTGCGCACGGCGCCCGACAACCATCAGCTGGGCCCGCGCGGCCACCGACAGCAGCACCTGCGCGGCACTGCCCATCTCGACGTGCTCGACCACGGGCACGTCCGGGAAGCGCTCCCGCCACGGCGCGACCGCCGCCGCCAGCGCCTTCTTCTCGAACGGCTCCAGTCCGCCCGCCTCGTCGAGGAGGTGCATCGAGCCGGGGCTGTAGGCGAACACCGGGGGTAGCGTCCAGGCCCGTACCACCCGCACGCCGGCCCCGCGGGCGGCCGCCGTCTCGAAGGCGAACCGCAGCGCCTCGGCGCTGTCCTCCGCCTCGCCCTGCTGGCCGACGACGATCTCGCGGCCCGCCGCCTCGGCGGTGGGCTGGTCGTCGGCCCGCACCAGTACCACCGGCCGGGCGGTCTCGGCGATGACCTGCTGTCCCACGGATCCGAGCAGGAAGCCGACGACCGGCCCGTAGCCGCGTGAGCCCAGCACCAGCATCTCGGCGTCCGCCGCCGCGGCGACGAGCGTGTCGACCGTCTCCCCCTCCAGCACCTCGGTGCCGACCTCGAGGCCGGTGTGGCGGGCGGTGACGGCCTTGGCCGCCTCGCCCACCGCGTCCCGCACCCACCCCTGCTGCGTCTGCCGGTCCGCCGCGTCGATCGCGTCGTACGGCTGGAACCGCCAGGCCTGCACCACCCGCAGAGCCAGCCCCCGACGGACCGCCTCCCTGGCCGCCCAGTCCAGCGCGGCCAGGCTCTCCTCGGTTCCGTCGACCCCTGCGGTGATCGGGCGCGTCATGCGGATGCCTCCCAGTGTCGTGGTCACGTCGTCGGCGACAGTCTTCTCTACTCTTGCCCCATGACCTTGGAATGGGAGCAAGTGATCGTCGACGCCGCCGATCCCGTCGCCCTCGGACGGTGGTGGACCGAGGCGCTCGGGTGGGTCGTGGTCAACGACGCGGCCGACGAGTTCGAGATCCGCCCCGAGAAGGACCGTCTGCCGGGGCTGCTGTTCGTACCGGTGCCGGAGGCCAAGACGGTCAAGAACCGGCTGCATCTGGACTTCCGTCCCGACGACCGCGACGCCGAGGTGACCCGGCTGCTGGCCCTCGGCGCACGGCACGCGGACGTCGGACAGTCCGGCGACGAGTCGTGGGTGGTTCTGGTGGACCCGGAGGGCAACGAGTTCTGCGTGCTCGGTTCACGGCGGAACTGAACCGGCCGGAGGGCGGGTTGGCGCTCAGTCGCCTTCGGTGAAGTAGGTGCCCGCCGCGAACTCGTCGAGCAGTCCAGGGCCGGTCGGCTCCCAGCCGAGGACGCTGCGGGTCGTGCGCGTGGACGCCGGGAGGTCACGGGCGATCACCGTGGCCAGGAACGGACCGAAGTGGGACCGCACGTCGTCGAGCGGCACGCTCTTGACGGGCAGTCCGAGGCCGTCACCGATGCCCTGCGCGATCTCCCGCAGCGGTGTCCCCTCACCCTCGACCGCGTGCCACCGGGTACCGGCCGGCGCCTTCTCCAGCACCAGCCGGAAGAGGCGGGCCACGTCCAGCGTGTGCACGGCCGGCCACCGGTTCGCCCCGTCCCCGGGGTAACCGGCGAAGCCCTTCTGCCGGGCGATGGCGACCAGCATGGGGGTCAGGCCATGGCGGTCACGGCTGCTGTGGGTGATGGGCGGGATCCGGACGACCGCGGAGCGCACGCCGCGCTCGGCGAAGCCGACGACGGCGTTCTCGGAGTCGGCCCGGGCGCGCGGTGTGCCCGCCTCCTCCGGTGTGCTGGGCGGCGCGGCGTCCTCCTCCGTGAACGGCCGGCCAAGGCCCTCCGGCACACCCATGCCGGACGCGGTGACCAGCGGTTTGCCGGTGCCGGTCAGCACGTCGCCGAGCGCGTGGACGACGGCGAGTTCCGTGCGGACGGCGGCGGCGAAGTCGGTCGACATCAGGTCGTGCTTGAAGGCGGCATGGATGATGCCCTCGGACTCGGCGGCGGCCTCCCGCAGACCGTCGAGGTCGTCGAGATCACCGCGGCGCACGGTCGCGCCGAGAGCGGCGACGGCCGCCGCGGAGGTGTCCGAGCGGGCGAGGCCGACGACCTCGTGCCCGGCCGCGAGGAGGTCGGCCACGACGGCCGAACCGATGTGTCCGGACGCGCCGGTGACGAAAACACGCATGGAGGCTCCTGGAGGAATGCGAGAAGATCCGGCCCCCGTGATGGGACCCGGTCTCATCACCGTAGCAAGGTGATGAGACTTGGTGCCATCACTTCGGGGCAAAGTCATGGGACTTGGTCCTGTCGCCTAGGATGGGCCCCATGGCCCGATGGGAACCGAACGCACGCGAACGCCTGGAGCGCGCCGCACTCGCCCTGTTCGTCGAGCGCGGGTACGACGCCACCACCGTCGCCGAGATCGCGGACCGCGCGGGACTGACCAAGAGCACCTTCTTCCGGCACTTCGCCGACAAGCGCGAGGTCGTCTTCGGCGGCCGGGACCAGCTGGCGGAGCGTTTCGCCGAGGTTGTCCGCGGCGCGCCGCCGGAGACCACCGTCGCCGGATGCCTGACCGCGGCGCTGGAGTCCGTCGCCCATGTGTTCACACCGGAACGCCAGGATCTGGCCCGGCAGCGGCGGGCGGTGACCACGGCCCACACCGAGCTCCGGGAACGCGAACTGCTCAAGCTCGCCCGGCTCTCCGAGGCCGTCGGCGAAGCGCTGCGCGACAGGGGCGTCGACGACACGACCTCACGCCTGGCCGCCGAGATGGGCGTCCTCGCCTTCACCACGGCCTTCGCGCGCTGGACCGAGCCCGGCAACGAACAGCCGTACACCGAGATCGCGCACACCGCCCTGCGCGACCTGCAGGACCGCGCCGCCGCCCTCGGTACCGAGGCCACAGCGAGCGCTTGAATCCGGAGCGGCAGTCGATCTTCACACCGGCTTCTTTATCCCGGAGCGAACCAGGGCGATCGAACATACGATGGGCGGGAGCCGGCGCGGTACGGGGACGCCGTGCCGTCAGTCCGACCTCGGGGTGGGAGACGTATGGCACAGGCGTCCGACGCAGCGCGGACCGTCATCATGACCGTGGACGACGACCCGGGAGTGTCCCGGGCCGTCGCCCGGGACCTGCGGCGCCGCTACGGCGCGTCGTACCGGATCGTCCGCGCGGAGTCCGGCGAGTCCGCGCTGGACGCGCTGCGGGAGCTGAAGCTGCGCGGTGATCTCGTGGCGGTGATCCTGGCGGACTACCGCATGCCGCAGATGAACGGCATCGAGTTCCTGGAGCAGGCGCTCGACGTGTATCCGGGCGCGCGGCGGGTGCTGCTGACCGCGTACGCGGACACGAACGCGGCGATCGACGCGATCAACGTCGTCGATCTCGACCACTATCTGCTCAAGCCGTGGGATCCGCCGGAGGAGAAGCTCTACCCGGTGCTGGACGACCTGCTGGAGGCGTGGCGGTGCAGTGACTTCCGCTCGGTGCCCAGCACCAAGGTCGTCGGCCACCGCTGGTCGGCGCGCTCCTCCGACGTGCGGGAGTTCCTGGCCCGCAACCAGGTGCCCTACCGCTGGTACTCGGCCGAGGAGCCCGAGGGGCAGCGGCTGTTGGCGGCGGCCGGGCAGGACGGACAGCGGCTTCCGCTCGTGATCACCGCGGAGGGCACGATTCTGGTCGAGCCGGAGGCACCCGAACTGGCCGCGCAGGTGGGGCTCGCGACGACACCGGCCGCGGACTTCTACGACCTCGTCGTCATCGGCGGCGGACCCGCCGGACTGGGGGCCGCCGTGTACGGGGCCTCGGAGGGGCTGCGGACCGTGCTGGTGGAGCGGTCGGCGACCGGCGGACAGGCCGGGCAGAGTTCCCGGATCGAGAACTACCTCGGCTTCCCCGACGGCGTGTCGGGGGCTCAGCTCACCGACCGGGCCCGCAGGCAGGCCGCGAAGTTCGGCGCCGAGATCCTCACCGCGCGCGAGGTGACGGGACTCGAGGTCAACGGCGGTGCGCGGACCGTACGGTTCTCCGACGGGTCGGCGGTCGCCGCGCACAGCGTGATCCTGGCGACCGGCGTGTCGTACCGGCAGTTGGAGGCACCGGGGTGCACCGACCTGACCGGCTGCGGGGTGTTCTACGGCTCGGCGCTGACCGAGGCGGCCTCCTGCCAGGGGCAGGACGTGTACATCGTCGGCGGCGCCAACTCCGCCGGGCAGGCGGCGATGTACCTGTCGCGCGGCGCCAAGTCGGTGACCCTGCTGGTGCGCGGCGCGGACCTGTCCGCTTCGATGTCCTACTACCTGATCCAGCAGATCAACGAGGCGCCCAACATCTCGGTGCGGGCGCGGACCGTCGTCGAGTCGGCGCACGGCTCCGACCACCTGGAACAGCTCACCCTGCGCGACATGGACACCGGGGAGACCGAACTGGTCGACGCGCAGTGGATGTTCGTGTTCATCGGCGCCGCCCCGCTCACCAACTGGCTGGACGGCACCGTGCTGCGCGACGAGCACGGGTTCATCCTGGCCGGGCCCGACCTGACCGCCGACGGACGGCCGCCGGCGGACTGGGAGCTGGACCGGCCGCCGTACCACCTGGAGACCAACATTCCCGGCGTGTTCGTGGCGGGCGACGCGCGCGCCGAGTCCGCCAAGCGCGTCGCGTCCGCCGTCGGAGAGGGAGCCATGGCCGTGATGCTCGTCCACCGTTATCTGGAGCAGTCGTGAGCGGGCGGCTGCTGCCGTGCAGCGCGCAGGAGATCGGGTCGCTGTTCCTGTTCGAGAAGCTCTCCCCCGAGCAGCTGGGGCAGTTGTGCAGCAAGGGGCGGGTCGAGGCTTTCGACCCCGGGCCCGTCTACACCGAGGGTGACCCCGCCACCTGCTTCTACGTGATGATCGAGGGCGCGGTCGTGCTGTCCCGGCGGGTCGGCGACGACGACGTGGAGGTCTCACGGACCTCCCAGCCCGGGGTGTACGCGGGAGCCGTGCAGGCCTACCTCGGGGACCGCGTGCGCCAGGTCTACGCCAACTCCATGCGGGTGACGGAGCCTTCACGGTTCTTCGTGCTGCCGGCCGAGCAGTTCGCGGACTTCATGGCGGCGGAGTTCCCGATGGCGGTCCATCTGCTGGAGGGGCTGTTCTGGGGTTCGAAGAACACCCAGCGGGCCGTCGGGCAGCGTGAACGGCTGCTGGCGCTGGGCTCGTTGTCGGCCGGTCTGACCCACGAGCTCAACAACCCGGCCGCGGCGGCCGTGCGGGCCACCGCGACGCTGCGCGAGCGGGTCGCCAAGATGCGGCACAAACTGGCCGTCATCTCCCAGGGCAACTACTCGGCCGAGGTCATGGCCAACCTCATCGACATCCAGGAGCGCACCGCCGAACGCGTCGCCAAGGCACCGGCGTTGAGCCCGCTGGAGGCCTCGGACCGGGAGGACGCCCTCAGCGACTGGCTGGACGACCACGACATCCAGGAGGGCTGGCGGATCGCGCCGACCTTCGTGCAGGCGGGCCTGGACGTGGACTGGCTGGACCAGGTCGCGGCCGCCGTGGACGAGGACCTCCTGCCGAACGCGGTCGGCTGGCTCAACTACACCGTCGAGACCGAGCTGTTGATGGACGAGATCACCGACTCCACGGCCCGCATCTCGCACCTCGTCGACGCCGCCAAGCAGTACTCCCAGCTCGACCGGGCCCCTTACCAGGTCGTCGACGTGCACGAACTCCTCGACAGCACCCTGCTGATGCTCTCGGGCAAGATCGGGGAACGGATCAAGGTCGTCAAGGACTACGACCGTACGCTCCCGAAGATCCCGGCCTACCCGGCGGAGCTCAACCAGGTGTGGACCAACCTGATCGACAACGCGGTCGCCGCCATCAACGGCGCGGGCGGGGAGGGCGCGTTGACGGTGCGGACGGCGCTGGAGCACGACCAGCTGCTGGTCGAGTTCCGCGACACCGGGCCCGGGGTGCCCCCGGAGATCCGCGACCGCATCTTCGACCCCTTCTTCACCACCAAGCCGGTCGGCGAGGGCACCGGGCTGGGCCTCGACATCTCCTGGCGGATCGTCGTCAACAAGCACCACGGGACCCTGCAGGTGGAGTCGGAGCCCGGGGACACCCGCTTCCAGGTCCTGCTTCCGCTGACGGCCACGGCCGACGAGACACCCGAGGAGCCCGCATGACCAGCGCCAACGGAATCGACCCCAGCGTCCCGCCGAGCGGCAGCGGGTGCGTCGAGTGCGACGCGGCGGGCGGCTGGTGGTTCCATCTGCGGCGCTGCGCGCAGTGCGGGCACGTGGGCTGTTGCGACGACTCCCCCTCCAAGCACGCGACCGCGCACTACCGGGAGACCGGGCACCCGGTGATCCGCAGCTTCGAGCCGGGCGAGGAGTGGTTCTGGGACTTCGACAGCTCACAGCTGTACGAGTCGGGCCCCGACCTCGCGCCGCCCGCCGCCCACCCCGAGGACCAGCCCGCACCCGGGCCGGCGGGACGGGTCCCGGCGGACTGGGCGCGGGTGTTGCGGTCCTGACCCCTCCGACGGCCTCGCACGCCCCGTCACGTCCGGTCCGGCAACCTCTGTCCCAGCCGCGCTGTCAGTGCCGCGTGCCAGGATGGATGCGTGTCTGAGAACGCCTTCACCACGCCGCTGATCGGCCGCGACGAGGACCTCGCCCGGCTCGGCGAGGTGCTGGAGCGCGCCCGCCGGGGCGAGGCGGGGGCGGTGCTGGTGGCGGGGGACGCCGGGGTCGGCAAGACACGGCTGCTGGCCGAGGTCGCCGCGCGGGCGTCGGCGGCCGGCATGGCCGTGCTCACCGGCCACTGCGTGGACCTCGGTGACGTGGGTCTGCCGTATCTGCCGTTCACGGAGATCCTCGGACTGCTGGCGGCTGACGAGCGGTGCGCCGAGGTGCTGGCCGCGCATCCCGTGGTGGACCGGCTGCTCGGCGCGGGGACGGACGCCTCGGGGGACGCGGGCGGCCGGCTGCGGCTCTTCGAGGGCATGGCCGGACTGCTGGCCGACCTCTCCGACCGCGTGCCCCTGCTGCTGATCCTGGAGGACCTGCACTGGGCGGACCAGTCCTCCCGCGACCTGCTGCGGTTCCTGCTCAGCCGCGGCATCCTCCAGCGCCCGGCGGGCGGCGCCCCGACCCACCGTCTCGCCGTCCTCGCGTCCTACCGCGCGGACGACCTGCACCGCCGTCACCCGCTGCGGCCGCTGCTGGCCGAGCTGGTGCGTCTGCCGGCCGTGGAGCGGCTCGAACTGCGGCCCCTGGGCGACGCGGACGTCACCCGCCTGGTGCGGGCCCTCCAGGACCGCCCGCTGCCGGAGGACACGGTCCGCGGGATCGTCCAGCGGGCGGAGGGCAACGCCTTCTACGCGGAGGAACTGCTCGCGGCGACCGACACCGGGGCGGGCGGAGTGCCCAGCGGGCTGGCCGACGTCCTGCTCATCCGGATCGAGCAGCTTTCGGAGACGGCCCAGCGGGTGCTGCGCACGGCCGCCGTCGCCGGGCGGCGGGTGGAGCACGACCTGCTGCGGGAGGCGGTCGGCCTGCCCGAGGACGAGCTGGAGTCGGCGCTGCGCGAGGCGATCGGCCGGCAGCTCCTCGTCCCCGGGACCGGCGACACCTACGCCTTCCGGCACGCGCTGGCCCGCGAGGCGGTGTACGCGGACCTGCTGCCCGGTGAGCGGGCCCGGCTGCACGGCGCGTTCGCCCGGCTGCTGTCCGTGTGCGGCCACCGGGCCGAGAGCGCGGCCGAGCGCGCCCACCACTACCGGGAGAGCCATGACCTGGCCGAGGCCCTCGCCGCATCCCTGGAGGCCGCCGACCACGCCCAGCGCGTGGGCGCGCCCGCCGAGGAGCTACGGCACCTGGAAACCGCCCTCGACCTGTGGGAGGCCGTCGACGCGGCGGACCGCCCGGTGGGCGACGGCCTGGACCGGGTGCCCCTGACACTGCGCGCCTCGGCCGCGGCCCGACATGCCGGGGAGTCGCACCGGGCCGTGTCCCTCACTCGCTCCGCGCTCGCCCACATCGGCCAGGACGCCGACTCCGAGCTCGCCGCCCGCGTCCGCTACACCCTGGCCGGCAACCTGCTGGACGTGGACAGCCTGACCGCCGCGTTCGCCTACAGCAGCGAGGCACTGGCGCTGATCCCCGCCGAGCCGCCGACCCGGACCTGGGTGTGGGCGGCGGCCACCCATGTCCTGGCGGCCCGCCAGGTCGGGGAGAACGGGACGGCGCTGCGGGTGGCCCGCCAGGCGCTGCACGTGGCCGAGGAACTGGGCGTGCGGGACGCGCAGGCCGACCTGCTGGTCTCCCTGGCGGTCCTGGAGAGCGGCGGCCGCCGTACCCCCGAGGGACGCGAGCGGCTCGAGGCGGCCCGGGAGCTGGCCCGGCGCTCGGGGAACGCGCCGGTGGAGATGCGCGTCCTGTTCAACCTCGCGGTCGGCTGCTTCGAGGCCGGTGACCTCCAGGGGTGCCTGCCCTGGGTGACCGAGGGCCTGGAGCGCGCCCGTCGCACCGGGCTGCTGTCGTCGCCGTACCCGCTGGAGATGCGCTATCTGCACCTGCTGGTGCTGTACACGCTGGGCCACTGGGACGCGTGTCTGCGGGCCGCGGCGACGGATGCCGCGGTGCTGCCCGCGGCGGGCGGGTACGCGTCCGGGCCCGCGCTGTACGTGTCTCTGGCCCGGGGTGACCTGTCGGCGGCCGAGCGGGCCCGGACGCTGCTGGAGGGGCCCTTCGACTGGATGGGCACGCTGGTCGCCGGCATCGCGTTGACGGAGGCGTCCGTCCTGCGGGGTGACCCGGGGGAGGCGGTGCGCAGGACGCGGGAGACGGTGGACGCGCTCGGCGACGGCTCGGGCAGCCGCCCCGACGTGACCGTGCGACTGGCGGCGCTGGCGCTGGGCGCGGTCGCGGACGCGGCGGCCGAGTCGCGGCCGGCCGGTGACGCGCCCGGGCGGTGGAAGGACACCGCGGACGAACTGGTCGAGCTGGCGCGGGGTGTGGCCGGGCACGGGGAGGACGGGCTGCCGCAGGGCCCGGAGGGGGTGGCGTGGCTGGCGCGGGCCGAGGCGGAGTGGACGCGGGCCGTGTCCGGTCCGGACGCGGCGGCCTGGGAGAAGGCGGTGGCCGCGTTCTCCTACGGGGACGTGTACGAGCGGGTGCGCTGCCAGGTCCGGCTCGTGGAGGCCCTGTTGGCGGCCGAGCGGCGCGCGGAGGCGGCCGACCAGGCCCGCGAGGCGCGGGCGACGGCCGAACACCTCGGCGCGGCGCCGCTGCTTCAGCGGCTCGACGCCCTGATACGCCGCGGCCGTCTCGCCGACGCACCGGCGGGCGGCGAGCGGACCTCGCCGCTCACCGCCCGCGAGCAGGACGTGCTGCGGCTGCTCGCGCTCGGCCGCAGCAACCGGCAGATCGGCGAGGAGTTGTTCATCAGCGGCAAGACGGCGAGCGTGCACGTCTCCAACATCCTGGCCAAGCTCGGCGCGACGAGCCGTACGGAGGCGGTGGCGATCGCCTACCGGGAGGGTCTCATCGCGCCCGAGCCGACGGCCTCGGGCTGAGGGGCTGCGCGGCTCACTCGCGTCCGGTGCAGTCGAGCCTGGTGAGGTCGACGGCGTCGGCCATCGCCTGCATTCCTTTGTCGTTGGGGTGCAGATGGTCGCCGCCGTCGAAGAAGGGCAGGATCCGCTCCGGGTCGTAGGGGCTGCGCAGGATGTGGTCGAAGTCGGTGTACGCGTCGAAGTCGCCGCTGGTGCGGATGTAGGCGTTGACCTCCTGGCGTACGGCCTCGGCCGCCGGATCCCACTCCGACCAGCCCTTGAAGGGGGCGACGGTGGCGCCGACCACGCACTTGCCGGCCGCGTGGACACGGCGGGCGATCTCGCGGTAGCCGGCGACGAGGTTCTGGGCGGTGACACCGTTGTGGCTCTTGATGTCGTTGACGCCCTCGAAGAGGAAGACCGTGCGCACGCCCGGCTGGGAGAGGACGTCGCGCTGCAGACGGTTCAGGGCGCTCTGGCCGGCGCCGTCGGCGAGGACCTGGTTGCCGGAGATCCCCTCGTTGGCGACACCCCGGATCGCGCTGTGCGTCCTCTCCAGCCGGCGGGCGAGGTAGTCGGGCCAGCGGCGGTTGAGGTCGCTGGTGGACTGCCAGCCGTCGGTGATGGAGTCGCCGAGCGCCACGACGGCCGCGGTGCCCGCGTGCGGTCGTACGGACACGGAGTCCAGATAGGCCCAGGAGCCGGTCGTCCGCGTCCAGTCGGCCGCCCCCTCCTCGGCGGTGTGGTCGCCCTGGGTGACGTACGAGGTCTGCATGGCCATTCCGTGGCCGGTCGCCGGGCCCGCCGCGGACGGCGAGTGGATGCTGACGACCAGGTTGGTGGCGGCGGGCAGCCGTCCGGGCAGCGCGTCGCTGAGGGCGACGGCGCCGGCCGGGATGGTGATCGAGCGGGCGCCGTCGAAGGTCAGGCGCCGGTTGCTGCCGTGGACCAGTGCGGCGCCGGTCTGCTGGATGCCCGCGTAGACGCTGTCGAAGGTGACGGGGCGGTCTCCGAAGGCGTTGGAGAGCCGGACGCGCAGGTCGGTGCCGCCGACGCCGGTGTGCACGATCAGCCGGTAGCCGCGGTCGGGCACGGCGTCGCCGATCCGGTCGGCGCTCGCGCCCCAGGTGACGACGTCCCGCCCGTCGGCGGGCGCCCCCACCACCGCGAACTCGGGCTGTCGGCCGGTCGCCTCGACCGGTGACGCCTGGAAGGCGCCGGCCAGCAGCAGGAGGGCGGCGAGCCGGACGGCCCGTCTGTGCCGGGCCCTCACCGCGCGAAGTCCTTGATCGTCACGGACCCTCCGGGCGCTACGGTCACGGTCCGCGACGAGCCGCCGAACGCGACCGTCGTCGTACGGCCGCCCACACTTCGGATGCGTGCCTCGGTCGGCCTCCCGTTCTGCCAGCGTAGGTCGACGACGAAGCCGCCGCGCGCCGGGGCTCCGGTGAGCGATCCGGAGGCGGCCCAGGCGTCCGGGAGGGCCGGGAGCAGTTCCAGATGGCCCGGCCGGGAGTACAGCAGCATCTCGGTCACGGCCGCCGGGGTACCGAAGTTGGCGTCGATCTGGAAGATGCCCCGGCCCGGCCTGGTCTCGTAGATGTCGAAGAGGTTGGGCGCGGTGCCGTTGCCGCCGTTCACCGACGGGCGCAGGTTGGTGACGATCAGCTGGTAGGCGTTGTCGGCGTTCTTCAGGCGCGCCCAGCACAGGCTCCGCCAGGCGTTGGCCCAGCCGAAGCTGTTCATGCCGCGCGCGGTCAGCAGGGTGGTGGCGCCGTCCACGACCTCGGACGGGGTGGAGCCGTCGGGACGGATGCGGTCGCCGGGGAACAGGCCGACCAGCGGCGAGAGATGACGGTGAGTGGTCTCGCCGAGGTTGTCGGGGGACATCCATTCCTCGAGCCAGCCGGTCTTCGGGCTCACCTGGGGAAGGTACAGCTTTTTACGGAGGCCGGAGATGGTTTCCGCGTAGCCGCCGTCCCGCTTCAGCTCGGCCGAGGCCACGCAGTAGTTGCCGAACAGCGCCCACACCAGCTCCTGTGCGTAGGTGATGCCCTTCGCGTCGCGGGGTCCCTGTTCCGGCGACCAGTCGCTGTCGGCGATCAGCACCTCCTTGGAGCCGCCCGGCAGGGTCGTGGTGAGCAGCCGGGCCTCCCAGAACTCGCAGGCGCCCTTGAGCAGCGGGTAGATCTTCTCCAGATGGGCGCGCGAGCGGGTGAACTCGTAGTGCTCCCACAGGGAGTTGCACAGCCAGGCGTTGCCCGCCGGATGCCACCACCAGCCGCCTCCGCCGTAGGGGTTGGTGGAGATGGCGAGGGTCCACCCGGCGTTCTTGCCCCTGGAGTTGCGGTAGCGGTTGCGGGGGTCGTTGAACAGCCGGCGGGTCAGGTCGGTCCAGGACGGCACCTGGGCGACGCAGTAGTCGGTGAGGGCGTCGAAGCAGGCGGACAGGGCCGCCCGGTCGGCCATCCAGTAGTTCATCTGGATGTTGATGTCGGTGTGGTAGTCACCCATCCAGTCCGGGTCGTTGCCGTCGAGCCACAGCCCCTGGAGCCCCAGGGGCAGGCTGCCGCGCGATCCGGAGATCATCAGATAGCGGCCGAACTGGACGTAGGCTGCCTCGAGTTCGGGGTCGGGTGCGCCGTCGCGCGCCCGGGCCCGCAGCCGCTCCCAGGTGTCGAGGGAACGCTGCTGGGCGGTTGAGGTCCCCAGCGAGAGACCGAACTGTCCGAACAGCGCGTGGTGGTCGGTGACATGGGTGCGCAGCAGGGTGTCCGCGGAGTGCGCGGCGGCGTCGGTGACCTTGCTGCGGGCGAGGCGCCGGGGGTCGAGGGACGGGTCGCGGTAGCCCTGGGCCGCGTCCGGCGCGTAGTTGGTGCCGCCGCTCACCACCACGGTGAGGTCCTTGCAGCCGGCGAAGGAGATGTGCGAGCCGCTGACGGTGACGCGGCCGCCGGTGCCGTGCGCGGTCACGGCGGCCCCGTACTCGAGGCCGTTCGCGAACGCGGCACCGAAGGAGACTCCGGCGCCCTCGCCGTGCGTGCCCTCCAGCGTGACGGTGCCGGTGTAGCGGCCTGTCCCGCTCTGGGTGAGGTGCAGCACGATCACGTCGTCGGGTCGGCTGGCGAAGAGCTGCCGCTGATACGTGACTCCCGAGCGGACGTACGACGTCGTCACCACGCCCCGGGCGAGGTCGAGGGTGCGGCGGTAGCGGGAGACGGCACCGAGGTCGTGGTCGGGGATGTCGACGGTGAGCCGGGCGAGCAGGGTGAGGGAGCCGAAGTGGTCGCGGTCGTAGGGGAACTGGCCGTCGGCGTCGAGGGTGTCGTTGAGGCCGCCGGTCCACATCGTGGCGTCGGTGACGAGCAGGACCTCGTGGCCGGGGTCGTTGCTCGCGAGGGCGCCGAGGCGGCCGTTTCCGACCGGGAGCCCCTGTTCGATCATGGAGTTGTCGTCGGCGGGGGCCTGCCACCACAGCTCGTCGTGCGAACTCGACGTGATCCGGGGTGCGTTGGCGGGCCGTTCGGGTGCGGCCGAGGCGGTGAAGGCGGGCAGTGCCGCCAGGGCGGCTCCGGTGGCGGTGGCGGCGGTGGCGGCGAGCAGGTCGCGTCTGGGAAGCAGGCGTGCGGGATCGGTGTTCACTGCGGCTCCTTCAGGCTCGGTCAGGAAGACTTCGGGACGTCGATCCGGTCGATGTCCGGTGCGTAGCTGGTGCCGCTGTCGAAGGTGATCGTGTTGGAGCCGGCCTTGAGGGTCAACGGCACGCTGACCGTCTCGACGGTTCCCCAGTCGCCGGTGGAGGGGAACTTGTGGTTCGTCGCGCCGCCGCCGTTGACGGAGACGGCGGCGGAGCGGGCGTCGCCGCTGACGTAGGCGATCTTCACCTGGTAGGTGCCGGACTTGGGGACGACGACGTCGTTGACGGTCAGCTTGCCGCCGAGGTAGAGGTTGCCGACCTTCTTGCCGCCGGAGCAGGCGGAGCAGTCGGCGACGGAGGCGTTGCCGGCGAGGGTGTTGGCGGGGGATTCGGCCTCGTAGCCGGTGAAGGCGAGCGCGCTGCCGTGCGGGGTGACGGTGAACAGGCGGGAGCCGTGGGCGGGCAGGGCCTCGGTCACCTTGTCCTTGAGGCTGCCGAGGTTCTCGTGGTTCCACAGGTCACGGACGGACCCCGTGCCGGTGAAGCCGAGGGAGGCCCAGGATGCGGAGACGGCGGCGGGGCTGTCGGCGAGGTTGAACAGGGCGACGGTGTAGCTGCCGTCGGGGTTCTTCGCGGCCCACACCTGCTGCGGGTCGGACGGGGTGATCGGCCGGGCGGGCGGGGTGGCGCCCTGGTTGAGGGCGATGACTTCCTTGTTGGTCAGCAGGGACAGACCGTAGGAGTCGAGGCGGGTGAGGTCGTCGCCGGTGAAGAGCGGCGACTTGGCAATGGCCCACAAAGTGGCGTAGCTCTGCCGTTCGGCCTTGGTCAGGCCGTCCATCTCGCCGTTGCCGACGTCGAGGGAGTCCAGGTCGTTCCAGCCGCCGGGGCCTGCGTACCTGGTCCAGCCGGGGGTGTCGTCCCAGCGGTCGTCGACGGAGTTCTCCCAGCTGACGAGGGTGTTGCAGTAGCACTCGACGTCGGTGTCGATGCGCCAGCCGTTGGAGTACTTCTTCCAGTCGGCGGCGTGTCCGATGTCGAGGGACCAGGAGAGTTCCAGGTGGATCGGGCGGCCGGTGGCGGCGATGGCCTTGTTCCACGCGGTCACGTCGGCAACGTTGTCGTACTGGTCACCGCTCTTGCCGGAGCCGGGGCCGACACCGTCGAGCTTGAGGAAGTCGTAGCCCCAGCCGGCGATCAACTGGGCCTGGGAGTCGATGTACTTCTGGGTGCAGGGGCGGGAGAAGTCGAGCTTGTAGGAGCTGTCCCAGCCGTTGGTGGTGCGCAGGTCGCCGTAGACGATGTCGGCGGTGGTGCAGCCGTCGGCGTTCCAGATCGGCGTCTTCCCGTCGCCGTACGCCTCCTTCTCCAGGCCGGCGGGCAGATAGATGCCCGCCTTGAGGCCCTTGGCGTGGATGCGGTCGGCGACGGCCTTCATGCCGCTCGGGAAGCGCCCGGGGTCGGCCTTCTGGCGTCCGTACTGGTCGTACTCCGGCTTCCAGGTGGTGTCGCGCCACCAGCCGGCGTCGATGTTGACGTAGTCGTAGCCGTACTTCTTCAGCTTGGCGGCCAGGGCGTCGGTCTGCTTGGTGACGTTGGCCTCGGTGAGGTAGCTGTAGTCGCCGTCGGGGTTGAGGCCGGGGTACTTGGAGGACTGCATGCTCCAACTCGACCAGCCCATGTAGGGCTTGGCTGCGAGGGTGGGCGCGGTGGATCCGGCGTGGGCCGCCGGGGCGACGGTGACGGCGCCCGCGGCGAGGGCCAGGACCACCGCGGCTCTGAGGGTGCGTGCGGGCAGGGCGGAGTACGAGGAAGACCTCATGGGTCGTGCCTCCAGGGGGAGTCGGATCAGCGGCTCGGCTGCGGGTGATCTGAGGAGATGAAGGACTGGATGGCGGTGGCGGCGGCTCCGCGGGCCCATTCCTCGAAGGGCAGCGGACGGGTGAGTACGTCGCACCGGGCGGCGGAGCCGAAGGCGGCGGCGGTGAAGGCGTCGCGGATCTGCCCGGCGAAGAGGTCGTGGGCGGCGAGACCCTCGCCGGAGATGATCACGCGTTCCGGGCCGAGGAGGTTGGCGACGGTGGCGATGCCCCGGCCGATGGCCTCACCGGCCCGCGCGTACACCTCCCGCACGCCCGGCACAGCGCGGTGGGCCAGGGCGACGGCCTCGGTGGCGTCGGCGACCTGACGGCCGGTGGCGGCGCGGACCTGGCGGACGATCGCGGCCTCCCCCGCGATCGCCTCCACGCAGCCGCGGTTGCCGCAGTGGCAGGCCGGTCCGGCTGGGTCGACAGTGACATGACCGATCTCGCCGGCCACGCCGTGCGCGCCGGAGACGACCCGTCCGTGCACCACCAGGCCGCAGCCGATTCCGGCGCCGACGGTCACCACGGCGAAGTCGGACAGGCCCACGCCCTCGCCGAACCACTGCTCGGCCACGGTCAGAGCCCGCACGTCGTTGTCGACGGTGACCGGCAACCCGCAGGTCATGGCGGCGAGTTCAGCAAGCGGGACGTCCCGCCACTCCAGGAACGGCGAGTAGCGGACGACGCCCTCGGCGCGGTCCACGTCGCCGGAGACGGCGATCCCGAGGCCCTGCACGGTTGAGCCCAACTCATCGGCGGACAGCAGCAGTTCGTCGACGAGGCGTGCGATGTCGGCGAGTACGGACCTGGTGTCGCGGCCGGCCAGCGGCAGGCGGCGGTCGGCGCGGATTCGGCAGCACAGGTCGGTGAGCACGGCGATGATCTCGTCGCCGGTCACCTTGACCCCGAGGAACAACGCCCGTCCGCCGTCGACCCGCACCGGGTTGGCGGGCCGCCCGAGCGTCGGCCGGCCCTCGTCCGCCGTGTCCTCCACCAGGTACCCGGCCTCGATCAGGGGCTTGACCGCCTTGGTGACGGCGGCCGGCGACAGCCCCGCCCGCCGGGCCGCCTCCAGCCGGGTGAGCGGTCCGTGGGACAGGACCGTGGTGAAGATCTGCGAGGCGGCCGGCGTGTTCGCCGGGAACGTCTCGACAGGAGGGGGCTGGCGCATGACCGGGAACCTAGAGGGCTTCTTTTCCGTCGTCAATAAAAGAAGCAGGATTCGTCTGTGACCCCACTGTCAGATCCGACGGGCACAATCGCCGCATGACGACGATCAATTGGGGCGAGCTGACCCACGCCTACGGCAGCGCCGAGGACATCCCCGGACTGTTCGCGCAGCTCGGCGGCCCGGAGGACGACAGAGTGTGGACGGATCTGTGGTCCGCCCTGTGCCATCAGGGGTCGGTGTACGAGGCGAGTTGGGCGGCCATGCCGGTCCTGGCGGACATCGCTCTCGGGCGGGCCCCGGGCGAGCCGATACAGGCGGTGCTCATGGCCGGCCTGATCACGACGGACCCGGACCCCGGGCGCCGGGAGCGGTACGCCCCGGAGATCGCCGAACTGCTGGGGGTGGCACGGGCGTTGCTCGCCACCCCGGGAACCGGTGACTTCGTGTACCTGCAGATGGCCGTCCTGGCCTTCGAGGACGCCGGGGTGTGGGCGGAGGCACTGGAGGGCGTGGTCAACGAGGAGTACGAGCTCGAGTGCCCGGAGTGCGAGGACGGTCTGTTCGTCGCCTTCGGTTCCTACGGCTACTTCTGCGTGGCCGGCGACTACGTGACGGGGCCGGGCGCGCAGGACACGGAAGGGCGGGCGGAGCTGGCCCCCATCGCCCCGGACCGCCTCGACGGCATCGGCGCGCGCCTGCACCGCGAGGCCGTGGCGGCCGGGCAGCACGAGGTCGCGCACGCGCTGACGTACGTCTTCGGCACAGCCCACTGCCCCTCCTGCGACGCCGGGTTCACGGTGTCGGAGGAAGTGGAGAGGCAGTGGGTCTGAGCGCCTCGGGCGTCGGCGTCAGTGCCGGTCGGCCGGCGTGTTGGCCTCACTGACGTTGACGGCGGCCCAGGCCTGGTCCACCGTCCGGTACTCGACGCCGGTCGCGCCGTAGAGGTCCTTGGCCGCCTTCAGCGTCGCGACCCGCGCGTCGTGGAAGTCGGTGGTGGAGACCATGTAGCGGGTCAGCGCACGGTAGAAGATCGCCGTGGCCTTCGCGCGGCCGATGCCCTTGACGGTCGAGCCGTCGTAGGTCGGCGAGTCGTACCTGACGCCGCCGATCGTCTTCTGGCCACTGCCCTCGGCGAGCAGGTAGTACGCGTGCGAGGAGACGCCGGAGCCGGCGTGCACCTCCGCGTCGTACACCTCGGGCTGCCAGTAGTCCACCGTGCCCTCGAGCCGGTCGAGGGAGGGGTGGTCGAGGCGGCGCAGGAACTTCTGCGCGAGGCCCAGCTTCTCGCCGATGAGGTAGTCCGGCGCGTCCTTCGGGTTGTTGGTGAAGAACTCGACGTTCGAGCCGAAGATGTCCGCCAGGGACTCGTTCAGCGAGCCGGCCTCGCCGTACTGGTTGCCCTGCGCGTCGACCCGGGTGGGCTCCAGCTTGGCGGTGGCGTCCACCACGCCGTGGGTCAGCTCGTGCCCCGTGACGTCCAGCACGACGAGCGGCTTCTTGAACATGTCGCCGTCACCGTCGCCGTACAGCATGCAGCCGCAGTCGGAGTCCCAGAAGGCGTTGGCCACCTTGCTGCCCCAGTGGACCATGCCCTTGGCGGGCTTGCTGTTGTTCGCGATGCCGTTGCGGCCGAAGGTCTTCTTGTAGAAGTCCAGCGTCTTGGTGATGCCGTACTGGGCGTCCGCGGCGGCGCTGTTGCGGCTGGACGTGGCGCCGTTGCCGAAGACGTCGTTGCTGGTGGTGATCTGCTTGCCGCGGGCGAAGCTCTCCGTGTAGCTGCCCTTGGCGTCCCGGGTCTCGGTTCCGTACCGCGTCGGGTCCTTCAGCACGAAGGTCCTCAGGGCCGTCTGCGTGGTGGTCAGCGGGACCGGGCCGACGAAGAGCGACTTGCCGGTGCCCTTGGCCGTGCGCGGGTAGTGCACGGCGGCCGAGGCGGACGACGAGGCCGCCACGGAGGCTAGTGAGGCGCTCCGCGCGCCGATGCCGGTGGCGGGGTCGGCGATCTCCCCGCGCTCGCGCAGGGTGTCGAGCAGCTCGGGCGAGAGGAACTCGTCGTTGTTCGGCGTGTTGCTGCGCACCTTGCCGGTGACGGCGTCGATGACGACGGTCCGGGCCCCGGCACCCTCGGTGGTGCCGCTGTCGGTGACCGTGACCTGGTAGGCGAGGGCGGACGCGCCGTCGCGGGCGTCCACGACGAGGCGGGCAGTGCCGGCGTCGCCCTTGGCCACCGACGCGGCCTTCCGCTCGGCCTCGTCGGCCGAGAGCCTGGCGGCACTGGCCGCGGCGGGCCTGACGGTGTGGTCGGCGGCCCGGGTGACCCCGGTGTACGACAGCTGCCGGTTCAGATGGACGACGAGGTCGCCGCCGAGGACCGTCATGCCCTGGTGGGTCCGGGTGAACCGGACGTGCCGCGCGCCCTCGGGGTCGATCATGACGTCCTGGGCGTGCAGTTCGTCGCCCTGGGAGACGCCGGTCGCGGCGGCGTGGGCGAAGGCGGCGGCGCGGGCCGCCGACACCACGGACGCGGCCGAGGTCGTGGCGGCTGCAGCATGGGCTGTCCCCGTGTCCGGGCCCGCGAAGGCGGTGCCCGCAAGGCCCGTGGCGGCCGTCGTCACGGCGACGGCGACGGCCACGCTGCGTATGTGCGGTCTACGCACTGATAAGGGTTCCTTCCTTCCAGGACGGCCGCTTTCGCCAACCGCCCTGACGCATGGCCTGGTTGTCCGCCATGGGGGCTGGTCGGGCCCCAGTTCGAAACCCTTATGGACGAGTCATGTCCATGTAAAGCCCAAATCATGGGATTCCGCCCAAAGCAGGGCAATACTTTGCCAATCCCCACCACTCGGTGATCGAGGAGTCACCAACTGTGTGCCAGTAGTGGAGATGTGACGGGACGGAAGAAGGTTGCCCCACGTGAATGTGACTCATCTCGCATCCAGGGCCACGGCCCTGGGCGCGGTCGCGCTCTGCCTGCTCACGGCGCCCGCGCACGCCGCCACGGCCGCTCGCCCCGACGTCACGGGTGTCGACACCGCCCTGCGCACCGCGCTGAGACAGGGCGCGCCCGGCGCGATCGCGCGGATCGACGACGACGGCACGGTCCGGCAACTCGCCGTCGGCGTCGCCGACCGGCACAGCGGACGGGCCATCAGCAACGCCGACCGGTTCCGTATCGGCAGCGTCACCAAGGTCTTCTCGGCGGTCGTGCTGCTCCAACTGGCCGACGAGAAGAAGCTGGAGCTGGACGCCCCGGTCGACCGCTATCTGCCGGGCCTGCTGCCCGACCGCCGCATCACGGTGCGGCAGGTGCTGGGCCACCGCAGCGGCCTGTACGACTACACCAACGACATGTTCGCGAAGTCGGTCTCCGGCTTCGAGGCCGTGCGCACCAAGGTCTTCACCTACCGCCAGCTCGTCGACCGCTCACTGCGGCACGCCCGCACCAACGCGCCGGGGGCCGCGTACGCGTACTCCAACACCAACTTCGTCGTCGCCGGGATGCTCATCGAGAAGCTGACCGGTCACTCCGTGCGCACCGAGTACGAGAACCGGATCATCAAGCCCCTGAAGCTGCGCGACACGTTCTACGTGCATCCCGGCACGGCCATCCCCGGCCGGCACACGAACGGCTATCTCACCCCGGACACGGCGGGCGCGCCCCTGGTGGACGCGACCGAGCAGACCGTCTCCTGGGCGCAGAGCGCGGGCGCGCTCATCTCCAGCACCCGCGACCTCGACACCTTCCTGTCGGCCCTGCTCCGCGGCCGTCTCACCTCGGCCGCGCAGCTGCGTCAGATGGAGCACATGCTCCCGGTCAACAGCACCCAGGCGTACGGCCTCGGCCTGCGCCGTCGCGACCTGTCCTGCGGCGTCTCGGTGTACGGCCACACGGGTGCCGTCCAGGGCTACTACACGTACGCCTTCGCCACCAAGGACGGACGGCGCACTCTCACGGCCCTGGTCAACACCTCCAACAACGGCGCCGTGCACACCACGATGCTGGGCACCCTGGAGTCGGCGTTCTGCGGCAAGCCGGCGAAGGTGCGGCGGGGTGCGACGGTCCTCGACCGCCAGGAGGACGCCATTCCTGGGCTCGCCCGGCAGTGACCGCCCGGCGGGGAACCCTCCCGTCCCGGTGGGCGTTGCCCCCATGAGCCCCTCCTTAGGGGCCGAGGACGACGGCGCCGGGGCGGTGACATGAGCGAGTTGGTCCCCGGGGGCAACATGCCCCTCCCGGGCGGCGCCGTGACCGTCCGGGTGCCCGGCCCCTTCGACGTCTCCGCGCTCATCACGGACGACGGCGGCCGGGTCCTCGGCGACGCCGACTTCGTGTTCTACAACCAGCCCTCCGCTCCCGGCGCCCGCCTCGACGGCGACACGCTCACCGTCGACCCGGCGAGGCTGCGCGCCGGGGCCACCCGCGTCACGGTGGTGGTCAGCCCGGCCGACCCCGGCACTCCCCTGGGCCGGCTCCCCGCGCCCACCCTCCACC
>NZ_WVUG01000080.1 GCF_017614965.1 Streptomyces griseorubiginosus
CCCGCCCCCCGCACCGCAACGCATCGGCTCGGCTCCGGATGCGAGGCGGCAGCCCGCGTCGCCGAGCCAGACGAACGGACCGGCCGGCAGCGCGCGACAACCGCCCGGTGCACGGCAGCCCATGGCGTCGGCCACGGCGAACGCCGACGCAACTGCGCCCACGCCACCGTGCCCCGGGGCGCGACAACCGCCCGGTCCACGGCAACCCGCGTCACCGGCCACGGCGAACGCCGACACGACGGCACCACGCCACCGCGGCCCGAGGCGCGACAACCGTCAGGTGCACGGCAGCCCGTGTCGACGGCCGCGGCGGACGCCGGTGCGACCGCCCCCGATCCGCCGTGATCCGGTTGCCTTCCCCGGACCGCCCTCGGCGTCGGACGCGCGCCCGCTCGAGGCTGGGCAGCCGTGGCACCGGGAACTCCGCGGTCTGGCCCGCCCGCAAGCCGTACCCTCCGTGGCATTCGCGCTCACCTCAGCTTCGGGTCGAGGGCGTCACGGACCGCGTCGCCCAGCATGATGAAGGCCAGGACGGTGACGGCCAGGGCGCCGGCCGGCCAGAGGAGCATGTGCGGGGCGTTGCGGATGTAGGGGGACGCGGCGGAGATGTCGATGCCCCAGCTGACGTTCGGGGGTTTGAGGCCGACCCCGAGGAAGGACAGGGTCGCCTCCAGGGCGATGTACGTGCCGAGCGCGATGGTCGCCACGACGATCACCGGGGCGACCGCGTTGGGCGCGATGTGCCGCAGCAGGATGCGGGAGTTGGAGGCGCCCAGGGAGCGGGCGGCCTGGACGTAGTCGTTCTGCTTGGCGGTGATGACGGACCCGCGGGCGATGCGCGCGATCTGCGGCCAGCCGAGCAGCACGATGAAGCCGACGACCGGCCAGACGGTGTTGCTGGTGACCACCGAGAGCAGGACGAGACCGCCGAGGACGACCGGGATCGCGAAGAAGATGTCGGTGATGCGGGAGAGGAACGAGTCCGAGACCCCGCCGAAGAACCCCGCGAGCCCGCCGAGCACCGAGCCGAGGAGCGCGACCCCGAGCGTGGCGCAGACGCCGACCGTGACGGACGTACGGGTGCCGTAGACCGTGCGCGTGTAGACGTCGCAGCCCTGGCCGTCGAAGCCGAAGGGATGGCCGGGCTGGGAGCCCTCCTGTGCCTTGGCGAGGTCGCACTTGAGGGGGCTCATCCAGGTGATCGCCGATGGCCACAGGGAGATGAAGACCAGGAAGAGGATCACGACGGCCGAGATGATGAAGACCGGGTTGCGGCGCAGGTCGCGCCAGGCGTCGGACCAGAGGGAACGCGGCTTCTGCTGCGGGCCCGTGCCCTCGGGGCCGCCCGGCGTCCGCTCCAGGGTCTCGCCCTCCGCCGTGGCCAGGTCCATGGCACCGCCCATTCCGGTGCCGGCGATGGCGCCCTCCTGTTCGTACGGCTGCTCAGGCATAGCGGATCCTCGGGTCGAGTACGGCGTACAGCAGGTCGACCAGCAGGTTGGCGACGAGGAAGACCAGGACCAGGACGGTCACGAAGCCGACCACCGTCTGGGTGTTCTGGCGGAGGATGCCCTGGTAGAGCTGGTAGCCGACGCCGTGGATGTTGAAGATCCGCTCGGTGACGATCGCGCCGCCCATCAGCGCGCCGATGTCGGTGCCGATGAAGGTGACCACCGGGATCAGGGAGTTGCGCAGCAGGTGGCGGATGATCACCCGCTGCCGGGGCAGGCCCTTGGCGACGGCCGTGCGGACGTAGTCGGAGCGCCGGTTCTCCGCGATGGAGGTACGGGTCAGCCGGGTGACGTAGGCGAGGGAGACGGACGCGAGGACCAGCCCCGGCACGATCAGCTCGCCGAACGTGGCGTCCGTGGAGACCGACGGTTTGATCCAGCCCCACTCGACGCCGAGCAGCAGTTGCAGCAGCAGGCCGGTGACGAAGGTGGGGACGGAGATGACCACGAGGGTCAGGAGGAGGACCGATGTGTCGACAGGGCGTCCGCGCTTCAGCCCCGTGATGACGCCCAGTGTGATGCCGATGACGATCTCGAAGAGGATCGCGACGATCGTCAGCCGGATGGTGACGGGGAACGCCGTCGCCATCAGCTCGGTGACCTTCTGCCCGTTGAACGCCGTACCGAAGTCGCCGGTGAAGACGTTCCCCATGTAGGTCAGGTATTGCTGCCACACGGGCTTGTCGAGCCCGAACTCCTTCTTCAGCTGGGCGGCCGTGGCCGGGTCGCACTGCCGCTCACCGCACAGGCCCGCGATGGGGTCGCCCATCACGTTCACCATCAGGAAGATCAGCAGCGTGGCCCCGATGAACACCGGGATCATCTGGAGCAGACGCCGGACCACGTACCGTCCCACGGCGGCTCAGCCGACCTTGATCTCGTTGTAGACCGGGACGCTGAACGGGTTGAGGGCGACGTTGGAGAGCCGGTCGGACCAGCCGGCGCTGCCGTTCTGGTACCAGAGCGGAATGGCGGCCATGTTGTCCCGTACGACCTTCTCGGCGCTCTGGAACAGACCGATCGCCTTGCCGGTGTCGCTCTCGGCGTTGGCCTGGTTGACGAACTTGTCGAAGTCCTTGTTGGACCACTTGCCGTCGTTGGAGGAGGCGTTGGTGTAGTAGAGGGGCTGCAGGAAGTTCTGGATGAGCGGGTAGTCCATCTGCCAGCCGGCCCGGAACGGCCCGGTCATCTTGTGTTGCCCGATCTGGTTGCGGAAGTCGGCGAAGGTGCCGACCGGGTTGCCGACGCAGGCCTTGTCGTTGCCGAGCGCGTTGTTGATGGAGTTGCACACGGCGTCCACCCACTCCTTGTGCGAGCCCGTGTCCGCGTTGTACGTGATCTTGACCTGGCCGCCGGGCAGTCCGCCGCCCTCCTGGATCAGCTTCTTGGCCTGGCTGGGGTTGTACTGGCAGCCGTCCCCGCACAGCCCGTCCTGGAAGCCGCCCGCCGTGCCGAGCACCGGTGAGGTCCAGTCGGTGGCCGGGGTGCGGGTCTTCTGGAAGATGGTGTCGGTGATCTGCTGGCGGTTGATCGCCATGGACAGGCCCTTGCGGACCTTCTCCGAGCCGCTCTTGTTCCAGGCCGGGTCGTAGAAGGGGAAGGCGAGGGTCTGGATGATGCCGGCGGGGGTGTTCAGATACCGGCCCTGGAGGTCGCTCTTGACGTTCTTGAGCTGGGCGGCCGGGACGTCGTCGACCAGGTCGAGGTTGCCGGCCATGAGGTCGGTGTAGGCGGTGTTGTTGTCGGTGTAGACCTTGAGGTCGACACCGCCGTTCTGCGCCTTGTCGGTGCCGGGGTAGGCGTCCCACTTCCTGAGGGACATCTTGGAGCCCTTGGCGTACGACTGGATGGTGTACGGGCCGTTGCCGACGGGCTTCGCGATCCAGCCGGCGTGGTCGGTGAAGAACGCCTGGGGCAGCGGGTCGTAGGCCGCGTAGCCGAGGGTGTCGGGGAAGGTCGAGAACTTCTGGCTGAGCTTGACGGTGAAGGTCTGCGGGCCGGTGACCTTGAGGCCGGAGAGTGTGGTGGCGGTCTGGGTGCCGGTGTCCGGGTGCACCTTGTCGTAGCCGTCGATGTACCCGAAGAAGTACGCGTTCTTCTGGTTGTTCTTCAGGCTCGCCCCGTAGTTCCAGGCGTCCACGAAGGACTTCGCGGTGACCGCCTCGCCGTTGCTGAACTTCCAGCCGCTCTTGACGGTAATGGTGAAGTTCTGCGAGTCGGTGGTGTCGATCTTCTCAGCGAGCATGTCCTCGGCGGCGCCGGTCTTCGGGTTGTACCGCTTCAGCCCGCGGAAGATCATGTCGAGGACCTTGCCGCCCTGCACCTCGTTGGTGTTGGCCGGCTCCAGCGGGTTCTGCGGGTCGCCCCAGGACGAGCTGAGCACCCCGCCACCGTCACCGCCACCACCGCTGCCGCCGCCACCGCTGCTGCCGCTGCCGCAGGCGGTCGCCGCGAGGGCGACCGCCACCGCGCATGCGGCCCATGGGGCGTGCGTGGCTCCACGCATGGAGTGCCTCCTCAGAATGCCGGTCCGTTACCGGCGAATATCCGGGCACTCAGCGCGGTCCGCACATTCGGCGCGCCCGTTCGCGGGACGGCCGTCCGGAGGACGGTGCCGCCGTACGGGTGAGGCGCGGGGTGAAGGCACGGTCACCGACAGGCGTCAGCGCTCCACCAGGGCACCTTCACCGGTCTGGACCAATATTTGCGATCCCGAACATCAACTCACCCGTTTTCGCAGGCCACATGAGGTTTCGCGGGCCGTTGACGCGCGCAGACACCCGCTGATAGACACACTCATCACCCAGCTGGCGTCACCAGGCAGAACCCGGTCCTGCAGTCCGAACAAGCCGTCCCTGTGCGAGCGATGACGCGAGGTCACGATTCATGAGCCCACAAGAGCAGCACGGCGCAAGGCGTTCACATCCGAGAAGCCATCGATCCCGCACGCCCCGGCTCGTCGCCCTCGCCGGCGCCCTCGCTCTGACCTCCTCGGCGGCCCTCGCGACCCCGCTCAACCCGGCTCCCCAGCAGGCGCAGGCGGCCGGGGACAGGGTCCTCACCGTCGCGGTCGCCCAGAGCGTGGACTCGCTCAGCCCCTTCCTGGCGGTACGGCTGCTCAGCACCAGCATCCTGCGGCTGACGTACGAGTACCTCACCGACTACGACCCCGGTGACGCGCACCCGGTGCCCGGCCTCGCCACCAGCTGGAAGCCGTCCGCCGACAAGCTGACCTGGACCTACACCATCCGCTCGGACGCGAAGTGGTCGGACGGGCAGAAGGTGACGGCCCAGGACGCGGCCTGGACGTTCAACAAGATGATGACCGACCAGGCGGCCGCCACCGCGAACGGCAGCTTCGTCGGCAACTTCCGCGAGGTGACGGCCCCGAGCCCCACCCAGCTGGTCGTCCGGCTGAAGAAGCCGCAGGCCACCATGACCGCGCTCGACGTGCCGATCGTGCCGGAGCACGTCTGGAAGAAGGTCACGGACTTCTCGAAGTTCAACAACGACAAGTCCTTCCCCGTCGTCGGGGACGGGCCCTTCGTCCTCACCGATTACAAGGCGGACAGCTATGTCCGGCTGAAGGCCAACAAGAGCTTCTGGCGCGGGGCGCCGAAGTTCGACGAGCTGGTCTTCAAGTACTACAAGGACCAGGACGCCGCCGTGGCCGCCCTGCGCAAGGGCGAGGTCTCCTTCGTCGCCGGCCAGCCCGCCCTGACGCCGGCTCAGGCGGCCTCCCTCAAGGGCCAGTCGGACATCAGGGTCAACGACGCCCCCGGCCGCCGCTTCTACGCCCTGGCGACCAACCCCGGCGCGAAGGCCAAGAACGGCCAGAAGTTCGGCGACGGCGACCCGTCCCTGCTGGACCAGCGGGTGCGGCACGCCCTGTTCATGGCGGTCGACCGCAAGACGATCATCGACAAGGTGTTCCAGGGCCACGCGGTCGAGGGCCAGGGCTACATCCCGCCCCGCTTCTCGACGTACTTCTGGAAACCGGACCCGGGCCAGGAGCTCGCCTACGACCCCGCCAAGGCCGCCCAGCTCCTCGACCAGGCCGGGTACAGGAAGAACGCCGACGGCAAGCGGGTCGGCAAGGACGGCAAGCCGCTGAACTACCGCGTCCTGTGCCACGCCACCGACCCCAACGACAAGGCGGTCGGACAGTACCTCAAGGAGTGGTGGGCGAAGCTCGGCATCGGCATGAGCCTGGACTGCCTGGACAACGTCACCGACCCCTGGCTCGCCGGCAAGTACGACCTCGCCTTCGACGGCTGGTCCGTCAACCCCGACCCGGACTACGTGCTGTCCATCCACACCTGCGCCGCCCTGCCCGCCACCCCGAAGGACACCGGCGCCACCGACAACTTCGTCTGCGACAAGACCTACGACGAGCTGTACGCCCGGCAGCTCGCCGAGTACGACCCCGGCAAACGGGCCGGCATCGTCAAGCAGATGGAGTCGCGGCTGTACGACCTCGGCTACATGAACGTCATGGCGTACCCGAACGCCGTCGAGGCCTACCGCACCGACCAGATCAAGTCGATCGAGACGATGCCCAGGGCCGCGGGCAACATCTACGGCCAGGACGGCTACTGGAGCTGGTGGTCGGCGGTCCCGGCCGACTCCGGCGACTCCTCCGGCGGCGGCTCGACCGGCGTGATCATCGGGGTCGTCGCGGGTGTCGTGGTCCTCGCCGGGGCCGGGGCCTTCCTCGCGCGGCGCCGGCGCGCCACCGCCGACGACCGCGAGTAGGCCATGTCCATCCAACCGACGGCGCCCGACTCGGCGTCGGCAGCGGTCGACAAGGCGGCCGTACCGGTCCCCGCCGGTACGGCGGCCCGCGGCCCACGGGCGCGCACCGCGACCGCGTATCTGCGCTACGGTGCGGCCAAGGCGGGCGGCGCCGCCGTGTCGCTGCTCGCCGTGCTGGTCACCGGCTTCTTCCTGTTCCGGCTGATCCCGGGTGACCCGGTCAAGACGATGACCGGCGGCCGCCCGGTGTCGGCCGGACAACTGGCCGCGTACCGCAAGGAGTTCGGCCTGGACCTGCCGCTGTGGGAGCAGTTCACCGACTACTGCCGCAAGGCGCTCACCGGCGACCTGGGCACCTCGTACCAGTTCCGCACCCCGGTCATCGACAAGATCACCGAGGCGCTGCCGAACACCCTGCTGCTGACCGGCACGGCCTTCGTGCTCTACACCGCGCTCGGCATGTTCCTCGGCACCCGCTCGGCCTGGCGGCACGGCGGACTCGGCGACAAGCTCAACACCGGCCTGGCGCTGACCCTCTACTCGGTCCCGTCCTTCTGGCTGGGCCTGCTGATCATCATCGTGTTCGCGGTCGGCCTCGGCCCGATCCCGGGCCTGTTCCCGACCGGCGGCATGGAGTCGGGCGGCAAGGAGGGCTTCGCCTACGTCCTCGACGTCGCCCACCATCTCGTCCTGCCGGTGGTCACGCTGGTCGCGGTCGAGTACGGCCAGACGCTGCTGGTCACCCGCTCGGCGCTGCTCGACGAGATGGGCAGCGACTATCTGACGACCGCCCGCGCCAAGGGACTCAGGGACGATCTGGTGCGGCGCCGGCACGCGGTGCCGAACGCGCTGCTGCCCACGGTCACCCTGGTCTTCGTCAACCTCGGCCGGACCGTCGCCGGCGTCATCCTGGTCGAGACCGTCTTCTCCTGGCCGGGCCTCGGCGGGCTGTTCTACCAGGCCCTGAGCGTGCCCGATCTGCCCCTGGTGCAGGGGCTGTTCCTCTTCTTCGCCTCGGCGGTGATCGTCATGAACACTCTGGCCGACCTGGTCTACCCGCTGCTCGACCCCCGGGTGGGCCGATGACGGCCGAGACGGCGACCGGGCCCCGCACGCTGGCCTGGCAGCGCCGACGCCGTTCCATGGCGCGGTTCTGGCGGCAGTACCGCACCCATCGCGCGGGCCTCGTCGGACTGGCCGCGCTCGCCCTGTTCGCGCTGGTCGCGCTGACGGCCCCGCTGACCGTCGGTTCCGGGGTGACCGGGGTGACCGACGCGCCGGGCAGTCCCCTGCAGGCGCCGAGCGGTGAGTTCCCGCTGGGCACCGACCGGTTCGGGCGGAACCTGCTCGGACTGGTGGTGTGGGGCTCGCGGGTCTCGCTGCTGGTGGGGCTGCTCGCGGCCGTGCTGTCGGTGGTGATCGGCACGGTCGTCGGGATCACCGCCGGGCACTTCCGGGGAGCGTACGCGACCGTGCTGATGCGGATCACCGACTGGTTCCTGGTGATGCCGGCGCTGGTGCTGGCCATCGCACTGGCCACGGTGATGCCCCACTCCCTCGGCACGGTGATCCTCGCGATCGGCGTCACCTCCTGGCCGACGACGGCCCGGCTGGTGCGCGCGCAGACACTGGCGGTCGAGTCACGGCCGTACATCGAACGCGCGAAGGCGCTCGGCGGCGGCCACTGGCACATCATGAGCCGGCACGTGCTGCCCAACGTGATGCCGCTGGTGCTCGCCCAGACGACCCTGATGATCTCCTCCTCCGTCCTCACCGAGGCGACCCTGGCCTTCCTCGGCCTCGACGACCCGACGGTGATCTCCTGGGGCGGGCTGCTGCAGGACGCGCGGGAGGCGGGCGCGGTCAGCTCCGGCGACTGGTGGTACCTGGTGCCGCCGGGCATCGCCATCGCGGTGGTCGCGCTGGCGTTCACCCTGTGCGGGCGCGCGGTCGAGTCGGTTCTCAACCCCAGGCTGGGGGTGGCCCGTTGACGCTGCTGGAGGTCCGGAACCTGGAGGTGACCTATCCCGGCGGGGCGGCCGCCGTACGGGGCGTGGACCTGTCCCTCGCGGCGGGCCGCAAGCTGGGCATCGCGGGCGAGTCGGGGTGCGGCAAGTCGACGCTGGCGCTCGCGCTGCTGCGGCTGCTGCCCGCCGGTGCGCGGGTGTCCGGGGAGGTCCTGCTGGACGGCGAGGACGTCATGACCATGAAATGGGGTCAGGTGCGGGCGGTGCGCTGGGCGGGTGCCTCGATCGTCTTCCAGGGCGCGATGCACTCCCTCAACCCCGTGCACCGCGTTGGCGACCAGATCGCCGAGCCGATCCTGCTGCACCGCAGGGCGACGGCGGCCGAGGCGCGCGATAAGACCGGCGAACTGCTGGAGCACGTGGGCCTGCCGGCCTCCCGCGCCTCCGCCTACCCGCACGAACTCTCCGGTGGTCAGCGCCAACGCGTGATGATCGCCATGGCGCTCGCCTGCGACCCCCGCCTCATCATCGCCGACGAGCCCACCACCGCACTGGACGTGATGATCCAGGCGCAGATCCTCCGGCTGATCGAACAGCTCGTGGCGGAACAGGACGTGGGTCTCGTCATGATCAGCCACGACCTGGCCGTCCTCGCCGACACCTGCGACCGGCTGGCGGTGATGTACGCGGGCCGGATCGTCGAGGAGGGCCCCGCCCGGCAGGTCCACGAGGACGCCCGGCACCCCTACGCCAAGGCCCTGTCGGCCGCCTTCCCGCGCATCGGCGACCCGGCCTCCCGGTTCGCCCCCCGCGGCCTGGCGGGCGACCCGCCCGACCCGTCCGAGCTGCCCTCGGGCTGCACCTTCCACCCACGGTGCCCGGAGGCACTGGACCGCTGCGCCACGGAGGACCAGCCGCTCCGCGACGCGGGACCCGGCCGCCAGGCGGCCTGCGTGCACATGGGCGCGCCCGGACCGGGACGGACGGCGGCGACCGAGGACGAGGACGCGAGGAGTACGACATGACGACGGAGAGTCCTGAGCACCACGAACCGACGGCGCCTCTGCTCGGTGCCCAGGGCCTGCGGGTGACGTTCCCGGGGCGGCGCGGGGAGGCCGCCGTGCGGGCCGTGGACGGCGTGGAGCTGGACATCCGGGCCGGGGAGATCGTGGCGCTGGTCGGCGAGTCGGGCTGCGGCAAGACGACGCTGGCGCGCACCCTGCTGGGGCTGGTGAGACCGACCGAGGGGCAAGTCCGGTTCTCGGGGCGCCCGTTGGAGTACACCTCCCGGGCCCTGAAGGCGTACCGCCGACGCGTCCAGCTCGTGCTGCAGGACCCGAGCGGATCGCTGAACCCGCGGCACACCGTGTACGACGCGGTGGCCGAGGGGCTGCGGATCCACGGGTACGGCGGCGACGAACGCACCGCCGTGGCCTCCGCGTTGTCCCTGGCTGGGCTGCGTCCCGCGGAGCGCTTCTTCCTGCGCTACCCGCACGAGCTGTCCGGGGGTCAGCGCCAACGGGTGGTCATCGCGAGCGCGTTGGTCCTGGAACCGGAACTCATCGTCGCCGACGAGCCCGTGGCGTCACTGGACGCGTCCGTGCGCGGCGAGATCCTGGCGCTGCTGCTGCGGCTGCGCACGGACCTGGGCCTGTCCGCCCTGGTGGTCACCCACGACCTGGGCCTGGCCTGGAACATCGCGGACCGCGTGGCGGTGATGTACCTGGGCCGGATCGTGGAGACGGGCGACGTGGAACAGGTCCTCACCTCCCCCCGACACCCCTACACCCAGGCCCTGTTGTCGGTCCTCCCGGAGGCGCCGGGCGCCCCGCTGGTCCTGACCGGCGAACCCCCGGACCCGTCCCGCATCCCCACGGGCTGCCGCTTCCACACCCGCTGCCAGATCCTGTCCTCGGGCGAGGCGGACACCACGGGCGTCGCAAGCCGCTGCCGCACGGAGGACCCGGAGATCCTGACCGCGTCCCCCGCCCCGCAGGTCGCCTGCCACTGGGCGCGGGCACAGGTGACTACATAGCCCCGCACCCCGTCATGGGCGGCGTCACGAACACCCCAAGGGGCGAGGGGAACTGCGCGACCAGCCACGCCGGCGCCGGGGTCGACGGACGACCCCCACCCTGAACGCCAGTTCCCGGCACCAGTCGAACTCGGGGTACCGGGAACAAGGGCTCAGCCGCCGCCGGCTTACGCGTGGACGACGTCCTTCTCCTCCGCGAAGTGGCACGCCGACTCGTGGGCGGCCGGGGTGTCGGCGCCCTTGAAGCGTTCCGGGATCGCCAGCAGGGGCACCTCCTCCGCGCACTTGTCCTGGGCCTTCCAGCAGCGGGTGCGGAAGCGGCAGCCCGAGGGCGGGTTGGCCGGAGACGGCACGTCACCGGTGAGGATGATCCGCTCGCGCTGCTCCCGCGCCTCCGGGTCCGGCACCGGAACAGCCGACAGCAACGCCTGGGTGTAGGGGTGCGTCGGGTGCTCGTAGATCTGCTCGTCGGAGCCGATCTCGGCCATCTTGCCCAGGTACATCACGCCCACCCGGTCGGAGATGTGCCGGACGATGGACAGGTCGTGCGCGATGAAGATGTACGACAGGTTGAACTCGTCCTGCAGCCGCTCCATCAGGTTGATGACCTGCGCCTGGACGGAGACGTCCAGCGCCGACACCGGCTCGTCGCAGATGATCACCTCGGGGTTCAGTGCCAGACCGCGCGCGATGCCGATGCGCTGGCGCTGACCGCCCGAGAACTGGTGCGGATAGCGGTTGATGTACTCCGGGTTGAGCCCGACGACGTCCAGCAGCTCCTGCACCCGGCGCCGCCGGTCACCCTTCGGTGCCACCTCGGGGTGGATGTCGTACGGCTCCCCGATGATGTCACCCACGGTCATCCGCGGGTTGAGCGAGGTGTACGGGTCCTGGAAGATCATCTGGATGTTCCGGCGAACCGCCTTCAGCGCCCGCCCGGACAGCCTGGTGATGTCCTGGCCCTTGTAGAAGACCTCGCCGGAGGTCGCCCGCTCCAGGTTCATCAGCAGCTTGGCGACCGTCGACTTGCCGCAGCCCGACTCGCCCACGATGCCCAGGGTCTCGCCCTGGTACAGGTCGAAGGAGATGCCGTCGACGGCCTTCACCGCGCCGATCTGACGCTTGATGACGATGCCCTGGGTCAGCGGGAAGTGCTTGACCAGGTTACGCACCTGAAGGATCGGTTCGCCCCGCTCCACCGGCGCGTCGAGCGCGGCCACCGCCTCCGTCTCGGAGTTGACGTCGGCGACCTCCACGTCGGAGACGTTCGGCGTGGCGTCCTGCGGCTCGGCGGCCGGGGTCGTCTCAGCCATGGATCGTCTCCTTCCAGAAGTGGCACGCGCTGGCGCGGCCGGGCAGTTCGCTGCCGTCCGCCTCGGTCACCGGGACCAGCGGCGGACGGTCGGTGCGGCAGATGTCCTGCGCCTTCTCACAGCGCGGGTTGAAGGCGCAGCCGCTGGGCACCTTCAGCAGGTTGGGCGGCAGACCCTTGATCGCGTACAGCTCCTGGCCCTTCTGGTCCAGGCGCGGGATCGAGTCGAGCAGACCGCGGGTGTAGGGGTGCGCGGGCCGCTTGTACAGCTCGTGCACCGGCGCCGTCTCCACGATCCGGCCCGCGTACATCACCGCGATCTTGTCGGCGACGTCCGCGACGACACCGAGGTCGTGGGTGATGAGGATCAGGCCCATCTGGTACTCGCGCTGGAGCTCCGCGAGCAGGTCCATCACCTGGGCCTGCACGGTCACGTCGAGGGCCGTGGTGGGCTCGTCGGCGATGATCAGGTCCGGCTCCAGGGCGAGCGCCATCGCGATCATGATGCGCTGGCGCATACCGCCGGAGAACTGGTGCGGGTAGTCGTTCACCCGGGCCGCGGCGGCCGGGATCTTCACCCGGTCCATCAGCTCGATGGCCTTGGCCTTGGCCTCCTTGCGGGACATCCCCTGGTGGACGCGGAACATCTCGCCGAGCTGGAACCCCACGCTGAGCACGGGGTTGAGCGCGGAGAGCGCGTCCTGGAAGATCATCGCGATGCGGGCACCGCGCAGCTTGCGCCGTTCCTCGGCGGACATGGTGAGCATGTCCTCGCCGTAGAACCGGATCTCCCCCTGGGGGATGCGGGCCGGCGGCATGTCGAGGATGCCCATGATCGCCTGCGCGGTCACGGACTTGCCGGAGCCGGACTCGCCGAGCACGGCCAGCGTCTCCCCGGAGTTCACCGAGTAGTTGACACCGTTGACGGCCTTGACCACGCCGTCGCGGGTCTGGAACTCGACGTGCAGATCGCGCACGTCGAGCAGCGGGCCCTTGCCCTTGCCGTCGCCGGACAGGGACGCCGGAGCGGCGTCGGTCGGGTCGATGATGGTCACGTACGCCTCCCTCAGCGCATCTTGGGGTCGAAGGCGTCGCGGACCACGTCGCCGAGCACGATGAACGCCAGCACGGTGAGGCTCAGCGCGCCGGCCGGGAACAGCAGCGCGTGCGGCGAGGTCAGGAACCGGTCCTGGGCGTCACTGATCATCAGACCCCAGGAGATGTTCGGGGACTGGATGCCGATGCCCAGGTAGGACAGGGCGGCCTCGGCGGAGATGTAGACGCCGAGGTTCATCGTCGTGATGACGATGACGGGCGCGAGGGTGTTGGGCAGGATGTGCCGGAAGGCGATCCGCCACGAGTCCGCGCCCAGCGCCCGGGCGGCCGTCACGTAGTCGTTGTACTTGTTGGAGATGACCTCGCCGCGCATGATCCGGTAGACCTGCGGCCAGCCGAGGATCGCCATGATGAACGAGACCGACCAGACGTCGCCGCCGCCCCAGATCGACATGATCAGCAGACCGCCGACGATCAGCGGCAGCGCGGAGAACACCTCGGTGATCCGGGACAGGACCGCGTCGATCCAGCCGCCGACCAGACCGGCGAGCATGCCCAGCAGACCGCCGATCAGGGTGGTGACCACGGTCGTCACCACACCGACGACGATCGAGTTGCGGGTGCCGTACACGGTGCGGGTGTAGATGTCGCAGCCCTGCACGTCGAAGCCGAACAGGTGCCCGGACGTGGGCGGGTTCATGGAGTTCTGCAGCTGGCAGAACCCGTCGGAGTACGGGGAGCGGGCCGTGAACAGACTCGGCGCGATCGCCAGGGCGAGCAGGCACACGATGATGAACGCCGTCACCAGGAACATGGGCCGCTTGCGCAGGTCCGTCCAGCCGTCCTTGAGCAGGCTGGCCTGCCGGGCCGCCGCCTTCTCCTCGGCCTCGATCTCCTTGGCGATGGCGGCCTCGTCGGTGGTGGGCCTCTCTATCGTCTTCTCACTCATAGCGAATCCTCGGGTCGAGCACGGCGTACATCAGGTCTACGAGGAGGTTGGCGACCAGGTAGATCAGCACCAGCAGGGTCACCAGACCGACCACGACGGGCCGTTCGCGCAGATAGACCGACTGCGCCAACTGGCCACCGATACCGGGCATGTTGAACACGCGCTCGGTGATGATCGCGCCGCCCATCAGGGCGCCGAGGTCGAAGCCCAGGAACGTGACGACCGGGATCAGCGAGTTGCGCAGCGCGTGCAGACCGATGACCCGCCGCATGGGCAGGCCCTTGGCGATCGCCGTACGGACGTAGTCGGCGCGGATCGACTCGCTCATGCTCGCCCGGGTGAGCCGGGAGATGTACGCCATGGAGGTCGAGGCGAGGACGATGGCGGGCAGGATGTAACTCTGCGGCCAGCCCTTCTCGATACCGGCCACCGGCGTGATCTTGAGGTTCACGCCGGCCTCCAGCTGGAGCACGCTGCCGAGCACGAACACCGGGATCGAGATCAGCACCAGCGTCGAGATCAGCACGACGTTGTCGAGGAACTTGCCCTTCTTCAGGGCGGAGAAGACACCCGCGACGATGCCGATCACGGCCTCGATCGCGAACGCGGTCAGACCCAGCTTGAGGGTGACCGGGAACCGCTCCGAAACGATGTCGGAGATGGCACGACCGTTGTACGTCTCGCCGAGGTCACCGGTGAAGACGCCGCTGATGTAGTGCCAGTACTGCTGATAGAGCGGCTCGTTGAGGTGGTAGTGCGCGCGGAGGATCGCCGCGACGTTGGGGTCGGCGCGCTTGTCGCCGGCCAGTGCCTGGATCGGGTCGCCGGGCAGAGCGAAGACCAGGCAGAAGATGATGAACGTGACGCCTATGACCACAGGGATCACCTGCAGCAGGCGGCGCACGACGTATCGGCCCATGGGTACTCCAGAGGGGGTGCTCGACCCGACCGTGGCCGAGGGGAGAGCACGGTCGGACGGGAGACGGCGCAGAGGTGAGCAGGGGAAGGGTATTCCTCCCCCTGCTCACCCCGTACCGTTCAGGACTGCTCAGAACCTGGTCAGCTGAGCTTGACCTGGTCCCACAGGATCTGGTGACCGGCGACCTTCATCGACTTGATCTTGTCGCTGAAGCCGGCGTTCATCGTGTAGAAGTACACCGGGATGTACGGCAGGTCCTTCAGCAGCACGTCGTCGGCCTGCTGGTAGATCTTGATCGCTTCCTCGTGGGTCGGGGCCTGGTCGCCCTGGACGAGGAGCTTCTCGAACTGCTCGTTGACGTAACCCGAGTAGTTCGAGCCGTTGGTGATGGCGTCCTTGGAGAAGATCGGACGGAGGTAGTCCTCCATGTCCGGGTAGTCCATGCTCCAGCCCATACGGAACGCGCCCTGGTACTTCTTGGCGTCCAGGTCGTTCAGGATGGTCTGGAACTGCTCGAACGGCTTGGCCGTCACCTTGATGCCGAGGGCCTGCTGGATCTGGTTGGCCACGGCCTCGACCCACTCCTTGTGGCCGCCGTCCGCGTTGTAGCCGATCTCCAGCTTGTTGCCCGGCAGACCGCCGCTCTGCTTGTAGAGCTCCTTGGCCTTGGTCGGGTTGTAGACGCAGGCGTCGCCGCAGGCGCCCTTGCGGTAGCCGTCGATGATCGGGCTGATGTAGTCGTCCGCGGGCGTACGGGCGCCCAGGAAGATCTTCGACGTGATCGTCTTGCGGTCGATCGCCATGGAGATCGACTTGCGCAGGTCGGCGTTCTGGAAGGCCTTGTTGTACTTGATCGGGAAGCCGATGTAGCCGACGGCCGAGTCGGCCTCGTCGATGTAACGGCCCGGCAGGTCCTTGTGGTACGTCGGCAGGCCCGAGTTGGGGATCGTCAGCAGCGTGTCGAGGTTGCCGGCGACGAGGTCCTTGTAGGCCGTGTCCAGGTTCGAGTAGATCTTGAAGTTGACGCCCTTGACCTCGATCTTCGAGGCGTCCGGGTACTTGTCGTACTTCGTGGTGTCGATCTCTTGGTTGTGCTTGAACGTGCCCTTCATCTTGAAGGGACCGTTGCCGATCGGGGCCTCGCCGAAGCCCTTCGGGTCCTTGAAGAACGCCTTGGGCAGCGGGACGAACGCCGTGAAGGACAGCTGCGACGGGAACGCGGAGAACGCGCCGTCGAGGGTGACCTGGAGGGTGTTGTCGTCGATGGCCTTCAGACCGGAGAGCTTGTCGGTCTTCGGCTTCTTGCCCTCGCCCGGGTTCAGGTCCGCGTAGCCCTGGATGTGGCTGAACAGCGGGTTGGTCTGCTGGGCGTTGGTCTGGTTCGCGCCGTAGTTCCAGGCGTCGATGAAGGACTGGGCGGTGACCTTCTCACCGTTGTGGAAGGTGTAGCCCGGCTTCAGCTTGATCGTCCAGACCTTGTTGTCCTTGGACTCGATCGACTGAGCCATGGCGTTGACGACCTTGTTGTCGGCGTCAAGCTTGGTCAGACCCGTGAAGAGGGCGTTGATGACCTGGCCGCCCTCGGTCTCGTACGTGTTGGTCGGGACCAGGCTGTTCTGCGGCTCACCGATCTCCACCGAGACCACGCCGTTGCCCTTGCCACTGCCCGAGCTGCCGTTGTCCCCGCCGCCGCCACAGGCCGTCGCACCCAGCGCCACTACGGCGGCTATCGCAACCCACTTGGCGCTCTTGGCACCACGCATGGGGCTCCTCCTCATGAGTCCATTGGTTCACCGCATGGGGGAGCACATGACACATCACCGTTACCGGTGCCTGAAATGGTCAGGTGCCCCCGCGCTCGATGAGTCGGCGCCGCTGCAGCGCGTGACCCGTTGATCCGAGCTCTACGCGCCTAACTATCTGCCATGCACCGGGGCCGAACCACTCCCCCAAGGTCTCGGTTCGATCACACCTTGCACGAACATCTTCCAAAATCCGGACAAAGGGTTTGCTGAAAGATCCCTGCGAAACGGACTTGTTACACATCTACCGGTCACGGCCGTCCGCATTCCGGACACATGGCTGTAATAAATCAGTTGCGGAAGAGTCGGTTTGCGTGCCTGCGCCAACAGGACTCCAACGGGTCGTCAGACCACGGCCGTTCGTCGCACAGCCGGAGTACAGGCAGGACCGACATCAGCGCAGGGTAGTGCCAATGACCCGGCATGTGGGGCCCTCGAACCAAGATGAAGGGTTTTCCCTACCTTCCCCGGAACCGGGACCGGGCACCGCGTCAGACGCGGTGCCCGGGATGTTCGTACTGACGCGGTGTCAGCCGTGCTTGGCGCGGCTCGCGGCGCGGGCGCGCTCACGGGCGTCCAGGTTCACCTTGCGGATGCGGACCGCCTCCGGGGTGACCTCCACGCACTCGTCGTCCCGGCAGAACTCCAGGGACTGCTCCAGGGAGAGCTTGCGCGGCGGGACGATCGACTCGGCCACGTCGGCCGTGGACGAGCGCATGTTGGTGAGCTTCTTCTCCTTGGTGATGTTGACGTCCATGTCGTCGGAGCGCGAGTTCTCGCCGACGATCATGCCCTCGTACACCTCGGTGCCGGGCTCGACGAACAGTACGCCGCGCTCCTGGAGGTTCGTCATCGCGAACGCGGTGACCACGCCGGCGCGGTCGGCGACCAGGGAGCCGTTGTTGCGGGTCTGCAGGGTGCCGAACCAGGGCTCGTGGCCCTCGTGGATGGAGTGGCCGATGCCGGTGCCGCGGGTCTGGGTCAGGAACTCCGTACGGAAGCCGATGAGACCGCGGGAGGGCACCACGAACTCCATGCGGACCCAGCCGGAGCCGTGGTTGGACATGTTGTCCATCCGGCCCTTGCGGACGCCCATGAGCTGGGTGACCGCGCCCATGTGCTCCTCGGGCACGTCGATCGTCATGCGCTCGACCGGCTCGTAGACCTTGCCGTCGACGTCCTTGGTGACGACCTGGGGCTTGCCGACGGTGAGCTCGTAGCCCTCCCGGCGCATGGTCTCGACCAGGATGGCGAGCGCGAGCTCGCCACGGCCCTGGACCTCCCAGGCGTCGGGACGGTCGGTGTCGAGCACCCGCAGCGAGACGTTGCCGATGAGCTCGCGGTCGAGACGGTCCTTGACCTGACGGGCGGTCACCTTGCGGTCCTTGACGGCCGCCTTCGCGTCCGCGCCCTTGCCGGAGCCGCCCCGGCCGACCATCGGGGAGGTGTTGGTGCCGATGACCATGGAGATCGCGGGTTCGTCGACCGTGATCAGCGGCAGCGGAACCGGGTTCTCCGGATCGGCCAGCGTCTCGCCGATCATGATGTCCGGGATGCCGGCGACGGCACAGATGTCACCCGGACCCGCCTTCTCGGCGGGCTTGCGAGTGAGCGCCTCGGTCATCATCAGCTCGGAGATGCGGACGTTGGCGACCGAGCCGTCCCGCTTGATCCAGGCGACGGTCTGGCCCTTCCTGAGCTCGCCCTGCTCGACGCGGAGCAGCGCGATACGGCCGAGGAAGTTGTCCGCGTCCAGGTTGGTGACGTGGGCCTGGAGCGGCGCGTCCTCGTCGTAGGTGGGGGCCGGGATGTGGTCCAGGATCGTGGAGAAGAACGGCTCCAGGCTGGTGGAGTCGGCCGGCACGGTGCCGTTCTCCGGCTTGGTCAGCGAGGCGATGCCGTCGCGGCCGCAGGCGTAGACGATCGGGAACTCGATCTGCTCCTCGTCCGCGTCCAGGTCGAGGAAGAGGTCGTAGGTCTCGTTGACGACCTCGTCGATGCGGGAGTCCGGGCGGTCCGTCTTGTTGATGCACAGGATGACCGGCAGGCGCTGCTGGAGGGCCTTGCGCAGCACGAACCGGGTCTGCGGCAGCGGACCCTCGGAGGCGTCGACCAGCAGCACGACACCATCAACCATGGACAGACCGCGCTCGACCTCGCCGCCGAAGTCGGCGTGGCCGGGGGTGTCGATGATGTTGATGGTGATGGGCTCCCCGCCGTCCTTGGGGTGGTACTTCACCGCCGTGTTCTTGGCGAGGATCGTGATGCCCTTCTCACGCTCCAGGTCGTTCGAGTCCATCATGCGGTCGTCGACGCCCTCGAGCTGGTGCGCGGCGAAGGCGCCGGCCTGCTTCAGCATGCCGTCGACGATGGTCGTCTTGCCGTGGTCGACGTGGGCGACGATGGCGACGTTGCGGATGTCGTGGCGCGTGGCCATAGTGAGGCGTACTCCCGGAGTGTGAGGAACGGGCCGTCGCGTACGTCTGTGTGACGCGGCCCCTGCCGGGCGCAACATGCCACGGCCTCACCCCATGGTACGTGCCGTCCCGGGCAGGGGCTCGCCGGCCTCAGTTCCCGCTCGGACTCGGCGAGGCCTTCGCGCCCTTCCGCAGGAATCCCATGTCCTCGTAGACCGGCGCCCGGAAGCCGAACGCGCCCGCGTTGACCAGGTCCTTCCGTGCGGCGACCAGCTGCGGCCGCTGGTACAGCGGAATCGATCCGGCGGCCGCCCAGATCCGTGAGTCGGCCTTGCGGATCAGCGCGTGGTTCTCGCCTTCGTCCAGGGTCGAGGCCGCCTGGTCGAACAGCTGATCGACCTGGTCGGTGCCGACGCGGGTGTAGTTCTGCTCCACGTTCAGCGATCCGTCGGCGGCGGGCACCGGCTTGGCGTAGATCGGCCGTGCGTCGGTCGCCGGGAAGGCGGAGGCGGGCCACGAGTAGAGCGCGAGGTCGTAGTCCCCGGACGCGATGTGGTCCTTGAAGTAGCTGTCGTCGGGCACCTTCACGATGCGCGTACGGATCCCGACCCGGGCCAGCATCCCGCCGATCCGGTCCGCCACCGTGCGCAGGCTCTCCGACCCGGCGCCCGAGGGGATCACCAGGCGCAGGTCCAGCGCCTTGCCGTCCTTGGCCAGCACCCCGGCCGAGGCCCCGGCCGGGGCCGCCGTGCCCTTCGGTGCGTACGCCCCCGGCGCGCCGCCCTGCCTGAGCTGGGCGTCGCCGTACTGCTTGCCGTCGGCGAGGTGCTTCGCGCCGTCCTCGCCCTGGTTCCTGCGGTCGTCCCTGGCGTGGGCCTTGTCGTCCTCGCCGACGATGTACGTCCCGTCGTCGCCGTCGGACTCGTCCCGTGACTTCTTGCTCTCGGAGCCGGCCGCCTCGGAGCTCTTCTTCTCCGCGTCTCCCTTCTCTCCCTTCTCTTCCTTCTGCTCCTTGACCGGTCCGCCCCGGACCCACCCGGCGTCGGCGAGCAGCGCCTGGGCCTCGGCGGTGTCCTGGCCACCCAGCGCGCCGCTGTTGTCGGCGTAGGCGGCCTGCCCGGCGAGGGCGAGATGGCTGCCGACCGGCACGGCGGGCAGCCCGAGCGGTCCGAGTACCGCCTTGGCGAGGGCGGCGCGGTCGATGGCGCGGGCCACGGCACGGCGTACCCGCTCGTCGGTGAGGGGGCCGGCGGAGCCGTTGAGGGCGAGCTGGGTGTAGGCCGGTTCCAGGGACTTGCGGACCTCGAAGCCGCGCAGGGCCTGCTGCTGCAACTCGTACCCGATGATCTTCCTGACCTGCTTCTTCAGGGTGCGCAGCTCTTTGCCGGCCGACTCGTCGTCGGTGTCGTGCTTCAGGGCCCAGGAGCGCAGGGACTTCGCGGCCAGACGTCCGCCGCCGGGGCCCATCAGCGGGGTGCCGGTGCCCTTGGAGCGGGCGGCCAGGTCGATGCGCTGGGCGTCGGCGGGGTCGATCTCGGCCAGGTCGATCTTCCCGTCGGCCAGCGCGGCGGCGCGCTTGTCGCGCGGTACGACGGTGAGGTCGATCTCGGACAGCTTGGCGGGCCGGCCCCACCAGCGGGCGTTGCGGACCAGGGTGACCTTGTCGTCCTTCGGGTCGACCTGGCGCGGCGTGAAGGGCCCGGCGGTGACCTTGAGCTTGCGGCGGGCGCCGTCGTTGAAGGCGTCCGGGGTGCCCATGACCTCCTTGGGGTACAGCGGGGAGAACAGGGAGCGCCAGTCGGCGTAGGGCCGGGCGAAGGTGACCTTGACCTCGAGGTCGTTGGCGCCGCGCTCGACCTTCTCGATGCGGTCGTAGCCGGCGTTGCGAGCGGTCCAGTAGGCGCTGTCCTTGCCGGACAAGGCGCGCCACTGGGCGGCGAAGTCGGCGGCGCCGATCTCCCGGCCGTCGCTCCAGACGGCCTGCTGGTTGAGCCGGTAGACCACGACCTGCTTGGGCTCGGTCTTGACGACCCGCGCGGACTCCAGGTAGTCGGCGTCGCGCACCGGCCGGCCCTGGGCGTCCAGCCGGAACATGGCGGGCAGCACGGCCTGGGCGATGCGGGTGGTGGTCGCGTCGGCGTCCGACTGGAAGGTGTTCAAGGTGTCCGGCACGTCGTCCACGGCCCAGCGCAGCGTGCCGCCGTCGGCGATCAGCTGCCGGCCGGACGAGGCGATGTCCTGCCCGGCGAGCGGCTTGCCGGCGGGGTCGTCCGAACCGCACCCCGCGAGCACGGGCACCGTGAGCACGCCCGCGGTCAGGAAGGCGACCGAACGCGTGACGCTCCGCCGACGGGAGCGGCGCGATGGGCCGTCGTTCGTCTGCGACGCCGTCGTGGCCGGTCGCGCCCCGCGGCGCGGCCGCTGGTCGATGCTCTCCCGCGCCCCTTCAGGGCGCTGCAGTCCGGCGCCGTCGTAGGACATCTCTGCTACCTCCGGGGGAAGCCGCTCTCGCCGCCGGTGCGGGCGGGTCTGATCACGTTTGGCGGTATTTGGAGTTGATCAGATGTACGGCCCCACTGAAAGGGAAACGGTTCGCCAGGCCGGGACGACACGGCGACGAGGGCGCCGAAGCCCACCCGTGCGGCCTACCTCACGCCGTCCTTCGGCCTCGGTTGCCGGGGGATCCGCCCGGAGCCAGACTGAGAAGCGGGCCGGGCGCCGCGTGCGCTCCGGCGCTCAAAGAGCGCATACAGGCGTGCACTGGAGGCCTGCAATCCGCCAATCGCTGCACATCCCTTCCCAGCGGCAGGTGTGACGCGCAACACTCGCAGGCGCATGAACGTTGCCACCTGAGGCCCGACGGCTCATGGAAGTGAGGTCACGTCATGTCCGTGCAAGACGACCTGACGTCGGTCCAGCGCTGCCTCGACGACCTGTCCCGGTCGGTGAACCGCCTGGAGCAGGAGCTGGGCGGCAACACCCTGGACATGCGCCGAGTCCGCGCCGACGCCGAGCACCTGCGGGAGAGCGTGCAGCTCCTGCGCGCCGCGGCGGCGGTGAAGGCCGCGCCCGGCAAACCGGAACTCGTCACCATCCCCGACCAGCCGTACGACGACTCTCTGTGGACGGACTCCGACGACGAGGGTCTCGGCGCGCACCACCGCAAACACCACTGAGCGCCTTCCCACACCGACCGGAGTCATGAGTTGGCCACTGGTACGGAACCCCATCTGAACAGCGGCGGCGTGAGAACGGGTACGCGCGCCGCGATCGACGCCCCGCATCTGCGGACCGACCGCTGGTGGCTGGCCCCGGCCGCCACCGCGGCCGGCCTGCTGGCCTTCATCGTGTACTCGACGTGGCGGGCCTTCGCGAACGCGGACTACTACTCGGCGCCGTACGTCTCGCCGTTCTACTCGCCGTGTCTGGCGGAGAACTGCAAGAACATGCCCTCGGGCCCGAACGCCGATCTCTTCGGCAGCTGGTGGGCGATCTCCCCGGCGATCATCATCCTGATCTTCCCGCTGGGCTTCCGCCTGACCTGCTACTACTACCGCAAGGCCTACTACCGGGGCTTCTGGGCCTCTCCCCCGGCCTGCGCGGTGGCCGAGCCGCACAAGAAGTACACCGGTGAGACCCGCTTCCCGCTGATCCTGCAGAACATCCACCGGTACTTCTTCTACGCGGCGATCCTGGTCGCGGGCGTGCTGACCTACGACACCGTGCTGTCCTTCCGCGACACAGAGGAGAACTGGGGCCACATGGGCCTCGGCACCGTCGTCTTCCTGGTCAACATCACGCTGATCTGGGCGTACACGATCTCCTGCCACTCCTGCCGGCACATCGTCGGCGGGAAGCTCAAGCACTTCTCCAAACACCCCGTGCGCTACAAGGCATGGCAGTTCGTCGGGCGGCTCAACGCCCGGCACATGCTCCTGGCCTGGGCGTCGTTGGTGAGCGTGGCGCTCGCCGACTTCTACGTCTATCTGCTCGCATCCGGTGCCTTCGACGATCCGCGCTTCTTCTGACTGAGATGAGTGGGGCCTAACTGATGTCCGTGGTCGACCGCCAGGAGTGGGACGTCGTCGTGGTCGGCGCCGGGGGCGCGGGCCTCCGGGCCGCCATCGAGGCGCGCGAGCGAGGCGCCCGTACGGCAGTCATCTGCAAGTCGCTGTTCGGCAAGGCGCACACCGTGATGGCCGAGGGCGGCATCGCGGCGGCCATGGCCAACGTCAACGCGCACGACAACTGGCAGGTCCACTTCCGCGACACCATGCGCGGCGGCAAGTTCCTCAACCAGTGGCGGATGGCGGAGCTGCACGCCCAGGAGGCGCCGGACCGGGTGTGGGAGCTGGAGACCTGGGGTGCCCTCTTCGACCGCACGAAGGAAGGGAAGATCTCCCAGCGCAACTTCGGCGGCCACGAGTACCCGCGCCTGGCGCACGTCGGCGACCGTACGGGCCTGGAGCTGATCCGCACCCTCCAGCAGAAGATCGTCTCCCTCCAGCAGGAGGACCATCGGGAGACCGGGGACTACGAGTCCCGGCTGAAGGTCTTCCAGGAGTGCACGGTCACCCGGGTCCTCAAGGACGGCTCGAGGGTGAGCGGTGTCTTCGCCTACGAGCGTGAGACCGGCCGTTTCTTCGTCCTGGAGGCGCCCGCCGTCGTGATCGCGACCGGTGGCATCGGCAAGTCCTTCAAGGTGACGTCGAACTCGTGGGAGTACACGGGCGACGGCCACGCGCTGGCCCTGCTCGCCGGAGCGCCCCTGCTGAACATGGAGTTCGTGCAGTTCCACCCGACGGGCATGGTCTGGCCGCCGTCGGTGAAGGGCATCCTCGTCACCGAGTCGGTCCGCGGCGACGGCGGGGTGCTGAGGAACTCCGAGGGCAAGCGGTTCATGTTCGACTACGTCCCCGACGTCTTCAAGGAGAAGTACGCCGAGTCGGAGGAGGAGGGCGACCGCTGGTACGAGGACCCGGACAACAACCGGCGTCCGCCCGAGCTGCTGCCGCGTGACGAGGTCGCCCGCGCGATCAACTCCGAGGTGAAGGCGGGCCGGGGCTCCCCGCACGGCGGTGTCTTCCTTGACGTGTCGACCCGGATGCCCGCCGAGGTCATCCGGCGCCGGCTGCCCTCCATGTACCACCAGTTCAAGGAGCTGGCGGACGTCGACATCACGGCGGAGGCGATGGAGGTCGGGCCGACCTGCCACTACGTGATGGGCGGCATCGCGGTCGACTCGGACTCGGCGGCGGCCCGCGGGGTGCCCGGACTGTTCGCGGCCGGCGAGGTCGCCGGCGGTATGCACGGCTCCAACCGTCTCGGCGGCAACTCCCTCTCCGACCTGCTGGTCTTCGGGCGCCGGGCCGGCTGGCACGCGGCCGAGTACGCGACCGGTCTCACGGGGAACCGCCCGCCGGTGGACGACGGCCAGGTGGACACCGCCGCGGCGGAGGCGCTGCGCCCCTTCTCCGCCGAGGGCCCGGCCCCCGGCGAGGACGACGGACGGCCGCCGGAGAACCCCTACACCCTCCACCAGGAACTCCAGCAGACCATGAACGACCTGGTGGGCATCATCCGCCGCGAGGGCGAGATGGAGCAGGCCCTGGAGAAGCTGGCGGATCTGCGCGTACGGGCCCGCCGGGCCGGCGTCGAGGGCCACCGTCAGTTCAACCCGGGCTGGCACCTCGCGCTGGACCTCAGGAACATGCTGCTGGTCAGCGAGTGCGTGGCCCGGGCCGCGCTGGAGCGCACCGAGTCGCGCGGCGGCCACACCCGGGAGGACTTCCCGGCGATGGACCGCAAGTGGCGCAACGTGAACCTGCTGTGCCGGCTGACCGACCCCACGGGCGGGCTCGCGGCCACGGACCCCGTCCGCGGTCAGATCGACCTCACCCGCGAGAGCACCGAACCCATCCGCTCCGACCTGCTCGCCCTCTTCGACAAGGAAGAGCTGGTCAAGTACCTCGCCGAAGAGGAGCTGTACGAGTGAGCAGCTACGAGGCCCGCTTCAAGGTGTGGCGGGGCGACGTCACGGGCGGCGGCCTGGAGGACTTCGCCGTCGAGGTCAACGACGGCGAGGTGGTGCTCGACATCATCCACCGCCTCCAGGCCACCCAGGCCCCCGACCTCGCGGTCCGCTGGAACTGCAAGGCGGGCAAGTGCGGTTCGTGCTCCGCGGAGATCAACGGCCGCCCGCGTCTGATGTGCATGACCCGCATGTCGGTGTTCACGCGGGAGGAGACGATCACGGTCACGCCGCTGCGTGCCTTCCCGGTCGTCCGCGATCTCGTCACCAACGTCGGCTTCAACTACCAGAAGGCACGCGAGGTCCCGGCCTTCGTGCCGCCCGCGGACCTCGGTCCCGGCGAGTACCGCATGATGCAGGAGGACGTGGACCGCTCGCAGGAGTTCCGCAAGTGCATCGAGTGCTTCCTGTGCCAGGACACCTGCCATGTCGTGCGCGACCACGAGGAGAACAAGCCGGCGTTCGCCGGCCCGCGCTTCCTGATGCGGGTCGCCGAACTGGACATGCATCCGCTGGACGCGGCCGCCGACACCGGCCTGGACCGCAAGAAGACCGCCCAGGACGAACACGGCCTCGGCTACTGCAACATCACCAAGTGCTGCACGGAGGTCTGCCCCGAGGGCATCAAGATCACCGACAACGCCCTGATCCCCCTGAAGGAACGCGCCGTCGACCGCAAGTACGACCCACTGGTGTGGCTCGGTTCGAAGATCAGGAGGCGCTCCTCAGCAGGCTGAGCGCCCGCACGAGGTTGCCCTCCGCGATCGCCCGCATCGGCTCCGGTTCCGGGAAGTCGCCCTTCAGGAGGGTCAACGGGCCCGCGACCAGGCTCAGGTACATGGCCAGGCGGTACAGACGCATCCGGTCGGGGTCCAGGCCCGGGACGCGCAGGGCGTCGTAGTGCGGGCCGAAGCGGATCTCCAGGAACACGTGTTCGTGCTCCACGTCGAAGTAGAGCAGGCCTTCGATGTCGATGAGCGCCGGGTGACCGTCGGCGGTCAGCAGCACGTGGTCCGGGCCGAGTTCGCCGTGGATGAGGGTGTGGGGGTTGGTTCTGGGCCGGACCGCCGCGGCCAACGTCCGTACCGCGTCAGCGAGTTGGTCTCGGGCGGCCGCCACGCGGGGTTCGAGCGCGGCGGCCTGCTCGATGGAGCGGAGAGCGCCCTCGGTGACCCGCTGCTCGCACGAATCCCCGTACGAGAAGCCGCCGTCGTCGATCAGGGCCACCTTGCCGAAGGCCGGGGCGTCCTGGGCGTGCAGCGTGGTGAGCATCTCGGCGAGGCGTTCCATGAGGGCGGGCGCCGCCTGCGGATCCCGTTCCAGCGCCTCCTCCAGGCTGCCGCCGGTGACGTCCTCGACGATCGCCGCGTCGGCCGGGAGGTGGGTGTGCGTGGCGTCGGCGTGCAGCAGGCGGGGCGTGCGGACGCCGGCGGCGGTGAGCCGGTCGTGGGCCGCGGTGAACAGGCCGAGGCCGGTGCCGTGGGAGAAGGGGTCGCGGAGGTCGGAGGGGCCCGCGTCCCAGTAGTCCTCGTCGGCCGACCAGAGGTAGGCGACGGCCGTCGTGCCGTCGTCGAGGGCGAGACGATAGACGCCCTTCTTGCTGCCGCCGCGCAGCCTGCGCACGGCGGTGAGGGTGCGGCCCGGGCCGAGGGCGGCGCGGGCGAGCGGGGCGAGGTCGGCAGGGGTGGCGTGCCGGCGTGTGGTGCTCACCGGCCGAGTCTCCCCCGTACGCCCCGGCCCCGGCCTCCTCTTTTCCCGCCGCTGCTCCTGCCGCTGTTCCTTCCGCCCCCTGGCCGCACCCCGCTCGCGCCCCCGCATTACCGCCCATACGCTCCGAAATGTGACGCCATCCTTGATCCGGGGCCGGCCGCGGCGGGCCACCTCCCACATAGGCGCGCGGGTGACGTACACCCTGGTCGGCGCGCTGGTCGGGGTGGTGTGGCTGGTGCTGCCGGGGGCGACGGTGCCCGAGACGCACGCGGCCGCCGTGGGCGCGTCGGCGAGCACGGACGAGACGTCGACCGCCGACCTGGTGCTGCCGCTGGTCGCGGCGGCCGCGGCCCTCGTGCTGGGCGTGTACGGCTACGTACGGCGGACCCGGCGGGCGCGGACCCGGACGACACCGGCGGCTGCCGCCGCCATGGCGCCAGGCACCTCACCCCCCGCCGAACTCGACGAACTCGACGCACAGGCACGGCAGTTGCTGGTCGAGGCCGACGACGCCGTACGCACCCGCCGCGAGGAACTCGACTTCCTCCGGGCCCGGATCGGTCCGGAGGCCGCGGAACCCCGGGCGCAGGCCCTGCGGGACGCCGAGGCCGAGCTGGCGGCAGCCTTCCGGATACGGCAGCAGTACGAGGACGGCGTACCCGAGGACGAGACCTCCCGTCGGCACACGCTCACCGGGATCGTCGGCCGGTGTCTGGAGGCGCGACGGCGGCTGGAGGGGTTCGACCGCGGGGACCTGGGAGAGGCGCTGGAGTTCGCCGAGACCCGCTTCCGTGACCTGACCGCCCGCACCGGAGCCACCGAGACGACCCTGACCCGCCTCGCCGAGCGCTACGGACCCACGGCGACCGGCTCTGTCACCGGGTACGTCGAGCAGGCCAAGGACCGCCTGGTGATCGCCACCACCCACCTCAACCAGGTCCGCCAGTCGACCGAACTGGACGACGAGGAGAGCGCGCTACGGCATCTGCGGGCCGCCGAGACCTCCACGGCCCGGGCCGACGCCCTGCTCACCGCCGTCGACCGGCTCGCCTCCGACCTGCCGTCGGCCGAGAGCCTCCTGCCGGCCGCCCTGACCGGCGCGGAGGCGGCGCTCACGGGCGTGAGCGAGCGCGCCGACGCCGACCGCGTGCTGGCCGCCGTGCGGGAAGAGGTGACGGCACGGCCGTACGACCCCCTGGACGCCCTTCGTCGCGTGGTGGGGGCGACCGCGCCGCTCGGGGTGGGCCGGGACGGTGTGCTGTCGGCAGCGGCCCTCCTGGTCGCCCGGAACGCCGTCGCCACCGCCGACACCCACATCACGGTGCGCCGGGAGTCCGTGGGCGCCACAGCGCGCACCCGTCTCGCGGAGGCACGCCGGCTGCTGCTCACCGATCCCTGGTCGGCCACCGTCCGGGCCGACCAGTCGATGCAGAGCCCCTAGGGCCTGTTGCGGAAGTCCCGCCTGCCCCGCGCCGCAACAGGCCCTAGAACAGGCTCAGCAACGCCTCCGCGGGGTCCGTCAGGCCCGTCTCGCCGTCCGGGAGGGGGAGTTCGAACCACACCGTCTTGCCGCGCGGTGTCCGGCGGGAGCCCCACGCGGCGCTGAGCAGGCCGACGAGTTGCAGTCCGCGGCCGCCCTCGTCCGTGTCCCGGGCGCGCCTGCGGCGTGGCTGGACCAGGCCGGAGTCCCAGACCTCGCACACCAGCGTGCGGTCCAGCAGCAGACGGAGTCTGATCTCGCCCTCGCCGTAGCGCAGGGCGTTCGTCACCAGCTCGCTGACCAGCAGTTCGGTGGTGTCGACCAGTGGCTCCAGGTCCCAGGACAGCAGCTGTCCGCGGGCGTACTCCCGGGCCCGGCCCACGCTCCGCGGCTCCCGCGGCAGCGTCCAGTCGCCGACCGAGTCGGCGGGCAGCCCCTGCACCCGGGCCATGAGCAGCGCGATGTCGTCCTCGCCGTGGTGGGTGTCGAGGGTGTTCAGGACGTGGTCGCAGACGTCCTCCAGGGGCCTGCTGGGGTCTGTCAGCGCGCCCACGAAGGCCTGCAGGCCCTCGTCCAGGGGGTGATCGCGGCTTTCGACCAGTCCATCCGTGTAGAGCGCCAACAGGGCGCCTTCGGGCAGTTCGACCTCCACCTCCTCGAAGGGCTCCCCGCCGACGCCCAGCGGCATGCCCGGCGGCACGTCCAGCATCAGCGCGTCCTCGCCCGGTTCGACCAGGACCGGCGGCAGATGGCCGGCGTTGGCGAAGGTGCAGCGGCGGGTGACGGAGTCGTAGACGGCGTACACGCAGGTCGCCAGGTACACCTCGGACAGGTCGGCCTCACGGGGCCGGCGCGCGGCGCGGGTGGCCTGCTGGACACCGCCGGGGGCGCCGAGCCCGCGGGCGATCTCGTCCAACGCCGAGAGCACCTCGGCCGGTTCGAGGTCCAGCAGGGCCAGCGTCCGCACGGCGGAGCGCAGTTCGCCCATCGCGACGGCCGCCCGCAGACCGCGGCCCATGACGTCGCCCACCACCAACGCGGTGCGGTGCCCGGGCAGTTCGATCACGTCGAACCAGTCGCCGCCGACCTCGCTGGGCCGGTCGGAGGAGGAGTTGCCGGGCAGGTAGCGGCAGGCGATGTCCAGTCCGGAGGCGACCGGGTCGCCGGGCGGGAGCAGCGAGCGTTGCAGTATCAACGCCCGTTCGTGCTCGCGCCGGTAGAGACGGGCGTTGTCGATGCAGACGGCGGCCCGGGCCGCGAGCTCCACCGCGAGGTCGCGGTCCCGGTCCCCGAACGGCTCGCTGCCCTTCGTGCGGGCGAACTGCGCGAGCCCCACCACGGTGTCGTGCGCGACCATCGGCACGGCCAGCGTGGACTGGACGACCCCGCCGTCCTCCGCGGGCACGAGCTGGGTGCGGGCGGTGCGCAGGGCGTCCGCGCAGGGCGAGTTGAACGGGTAGTGGTGGACGGCGCCCACGGCGACCGGCGCGCCGCCGCCGACGAACGGGGCGTCGGACACCGCGCTGGCGAAGGCGACCCGGCGCAGCTGCGCGCTGCCGTCGGCGAGCCCGGGCGGGGTCTCGTCACCGGCCAGCAGGCCCTGGTAGAGGTCGACGGTCGCGAGGTCGCAGAAGCCGGGGACGACCACGTCGAGGAGTTCGCGGGCCGTGGTCTCCAGGTCGAGGGAGTTGCCGATGCGGGCGCCCGCCTCGTTCAGCAGGGCGAGATTGCGCCGTGCGGCGGCCGCTTCCCGGGCGGCGGCGCGGCGGGCGGTGATGTCGGTTCCGAGCCAGGCGATGCCGATGGGGCGGCCCGATCCGCTGTGCACGCGGTAGAGGTTGATGGACCAGTGGCGGCGCTCGTCGGAGCCCGGCAGGAAGCCGGTGACGTGCATGTCCGTGATGGAGTCACCGGTTTCGAGGACCCGGCGCAGGGTCGCCGAGACCCGCTCGGCCTCGGGCCGGGGCAGATAGTCGTGGACGCCCTTGCCGCGGTGGTCGTCGGGGGTGCCGCCGAACAGCGAGGCGAACCGCTGGTTGGCGCGCCGCACCCGCAGATCGGTGTCGATCAGCAGGAACCCGAACGGAGATTGACCGAAAATCGACTGCGACGCGGCAAGGTCGGTCTCGATGCTGCGCAGAGTGCGCACGTCGACGACGATGCAGACGGCACCCCGGCGGGCGTCCTCGGTCTGCGTCGGCATGACGTACACCTCGGCGAGGCCGTGCCCGCCCGCGTCGTCCGCGGCGGTCGCGGGGACCCGGAAGGGCACCACACCGGTCCACTCCCGCCCGTCGAGGATCTCGGCCATCTTCCGCTGCCCCTGCTCGCGCAGGTCGGGGTCGATGAAGGCCTCGATGGGGTCCATGCCGACGGCACGCTCGGCGGCGATGCCGAAGAGCTGCTCGGCCCGCAGGCTCCACTGGTCCACCAGGCCGTCGGGGCCGATCGAGAAGGACGCGACCTTGATGTAGTCATAGATCGAGCCGGGCGGGCTGCTCTGCCACATCGCGTCACCGGGCGGTGTCCCGTCGAAGGAGGACAGCCCCGTGCCACCCGTCGCCCGGCCCGGGCCGTGCGACGCGGCTGCTGCCGCGGCCTCCGCCCTCGCGCCGTCCGACGGGTCCTCGGACTCCGTGGCCTTCGCTGGTATCTCGCTCACGCGAACCGTCCCCTCCAGCTCACCGCGTCCGGTACCGGTCACCGGGGGCGGCTGCCCACAGTATCCAGCACTACGGCGCCGCACAACACGGTGTTCACGATCACAGCACGGTCCCGGCGGTTTTCGGTCCCGGCTGTGAGAACACTTCCAGTCTTCTAACCAGCGGACACGCCGTCGAATCACACCCGTCCGTGGCTTGTGCCGACGCGCGCCGGAGTTCTACAGAGCGGGGGCCGCCGTACAGCCTCCGCCGTCTCAGTTCGGCACGGCGAGCTCGAACCACACCGTCTTTCCCGCCGCGCCGGGCCGGGTACCCCAGCGGCGGGAGGAGTGGGCCACCAGCTGCAGTCCGCGGCCTCCTTCGTCCTCGGGGTGGGCGACGCGTTCGCGG
>NZ_WVUG01000081.1 GCF_017614965.1 Streptomyces griseorubiginosus
CTTCGACAAGGCGCAGTACCGCCGCCGCAGTGCCGTCGAGCGGTGCGTGAGCAAGTGGAAGCAGTTCCGCGCTGTCGCCACGCGCTACGACAAACGCGACTACATCTTCAACGGCACCCTGACCGTGACGGCGATCGTCATCTGGCTCCGAGACACCGTCCAAGAGCCATCAGAAGCGACCTAGGCCACGGCACTGACAGCCGTGCCGGAGCCGCCTATTGCCCGTCGAGCACCCTGTCCAGGGTGAGCGCCGCGTCGATGAGTGCGAGGTGCGTGAACGCCTGGGGGAAGTTGCCCAGTTGACGGCCCGTCGGGTCGATCTCCTCCGAGTACAGGCCCAGATGGTTGGCGTATCCCATCATCTTTTCGAAGACCAGCCGCGCCTTGTCCGCCCGCCCCGCACGGGCCAGGGCGTCGACGTACATGAACGTGCACAGTGAGAAGGTGCCCTCGGAACCGCGCAGACCGTCGGGGGAGGCTTCCGGGTTGTAGCGGTAGACGAGGCTGTCGCTGACCAGTTCGCGCTCGAAGGCGTCCAGCGTCGATGCCCAGATCGGATCCTCGGGGCTGAGGAACCCGACGGTCGCCATGCGCAGCAGCGAGGAGTCCAGTACGTCACTGTCGTAGTGCTGGACGAAGGCCTGCCGCTCCTCGTTCCACCCATGGGCCATGACCTGTTCGTAGACGGCGTCGCGCTCCGTCTGCCACCGCCCGGCCGCCGACGGCCAGCCCTTCGACTCGGCGAGGCGCAGGGCGCGGTCGAAGGCCACCCATGACATGACCCGGCCGTAGGTGAAGTCCTGGCGCCCGCCGCGGGTCTCCCAGATGCCCTCCTCCGCCTGGTCCCAGTGGTTGGCCAGCCAGTCCAGGTTCGCGCGCATCGCGGTCCATCCGGCGTGGCCGATCTGGAATCCGCGCTGGTGCGCGAAGTAGATGCTGTCCAGCGCCTCGCCGTAGATGTCCAGTTGAAGCTGTGTCGCGGCGCCGTTGCCGATGCGTACCGGCCGGGAGCCCGCGTAGCCCTCCCAGTGGTCGAGGATCTGCTCGTCGAGGTCGCTGGAGCCGTCGACCTTGTACATGACGTTGAGCGGGCCCGTGCTCCCGCCGCTGCCGGCCTGCTCCTTGACCCGGTCGCTCAGCCAGCCGATGAACGCCTGTGCCTCCTCCGTGAAGCCCAGCCCCAGCAGGGCGTACACGGAGAAGGAGGCGTCCCGGATCCAGGTGAAGCGGTAGTCCCAGTTGCGTTCGCCGCCCAGTTGCTCGGGAAGAGCCGCCGTCGGAGCGGCCACCACCGCGCCGCTGGGAGCGAAGGTCATGAGCTTCAGCGTGATCGCGGATCGCTCCACCATCTCGCGCCAGCGCCCGGTGTAGCGCGACTGTGCCATCCAGGAGCGCCAGAACGCCACGGTCTCGTCGAAGAGCCGTTCGTACGCGTCCAGGCGGACCTCGGCAGGGGGCCCCTCGGCGCCCATCTCCAGCACCAGTCCGCGCTGCTGACCTGCCCTCAGCGTGAGTGAGAGGTGCAGATCGCCGCCCTGGGCCGTGAGAACGTCGATCAGCCGGTCGTCCTCCGGTTCGCGGATGGGGTGCACGGTGAGCGACGTGCCGTCCTCCGCGGCGAAGACCGCTCCGTGCTGGGAGATGTGCACATCGTGCTTGCTGCGTCCGTAGTCGAACCGTGGGGCGATCTCGACCTGGAACGTCATGCTGCCGCGCACACAGCGGACCAGACGCACCAGTCGGTGGCGGGAGGTGACCGTCGTACCGGTCACGGGCATGAAGTCGACCACCTCACCGGCGCCCGCCTCGGTGATGAACCGGGTCACCAGGACAGCCGTGGCGGGCAGGTACAGCTGCTTGACCGTGTGCGTCGGGTGCGCCGGCCGGACCGTGCAGTGGCCGCCCTCCTCGCTGTCCAGCAGCGCCCCGAAGACGCTCGGCGAGTCGAACCGCGGGGTGCAGAACCAGTCGACCACGCCCTCGGTGGACACCAGCGCGGCTGTCTGCAGATCGCCGACGAGACCGTGGTTCTCGATCAGTGGGTAGCTGTCCATGGGGACGCCCCTTTCGAGCAGGTTTCCTCCCGCTCCCTTTCGCCCTGCTACGGGTTCTTCCACTTCGCGTTGTCGGGGATCGTCTTCTCGGGCACGCGCACCTGGATGACGGACGGGCCGCTCGTGTACTCCTGCGCGCCTCGCACGGCGTCCCTCAGCTCTCCGTATGTGCCGACTTCCCATCCCCGGCATCCGAAGACCTCCGCCAGCTTGCTGTAATTCCAGCGGTGCAGCTCGCACGGCTTGTAGAACGGTCTGTCGGAGTGGTAGACCCCTGCGTCGGCGAGCCACTGCTCGACGGCGTAGACGCCGTTGTCGATGACGAAGATGACCGGATCGAGGCCGAACCGGGCCTGCGTCGAAAGGCATTGGACGGTCATCTGGAAGCCGCCGTCACCCGAGAAGACGATCACCTTCTGGTCGGGACGCTTGGCCAGGCAGATACCCGTCGCGGCGGCCCCGCTGTAGCCGATCGCCGAGTAGGACGACTGGACGATGAACCCTCCTGGGTTCGGCACATCGAGCAGCAGGCTTCCGAAGTAGTTCATGCTGGCGTCGGCACCGACGATGGTGTTCCTGTCGATGTACTGCTGGATGTAGTCGTAGAAGCCCTGGTACGTGATGACATCCGTGTCCCCCACGACCGGTGCGCCGCGGGCCGGCATGTCCGGGGCCTTGCGCACCTTGGGCGTGATCTTCTCGGCCAGGATGCCGTCGACGAGGTGCTCCAGGGCGACCTGTCCGCCGAAGAAGGTTCCGAACTTGACGGCGTCGAACGACGCGAACGCGGTCTTGTCGTAGTCCGGCGCCCAGCCCAACGAGTTGATGTCCGTCAGCCACACCCCGAGGGCCAGGATGAAGTCCGCCGTGCCGGCGAGGTCCGTCACGGCCGTCGCCGACGCCTGGCCGTCGAGGACGCCGACGAACAGCTCGTCGTCTTCGGAAAGGACGGATTTGCTCAGGAGTTCCGTGACGAACGGGATGTTGAGTTGCTGGATGAGACTCATGGCCTTGTCCTGGAGACCGAGCCGGTCGATCTCCACACCCAGCCAGATGAGCGGGTTCTCGGCGTTTTCGAGCTGTGCGCAGATCTGTGCGACCGACTGCTCCAGGCTGGTCTCGTCCGACAGGATCCTGGCGGGCTTCAGCACGCCTCTCGGCGCCTCGCACTCCAGGTCGACCATGTCCTGGAGCAACTCGATGTAGATCGGGCGCCGTTCGCTGATGCACCGGGTGAGTGCGTAGTCGATCAGCGTGGGGGCGAGATCGGGGTTGTCGATCCGTATGGCCGCGACGGTCAGGTGCTCGAAGGACTGAAGATCCGTCTCGCGTCCGCTGATGAAGTGATGGGCGCTGAAGCCGGTCTGTTCGAAGACGATGGTCTTCTTCACGCTCGGCGTGCCGTTGATCAGTACGAGCGGCACCTTCTCGACATAGGCGCCGGCGACGGCGTTCACGGCGCACAACGCGCCTGCGGAGTAGGTGACGCACAGGGCGCCGATCCCCTTCAGCCTCGCGTAACCGTCCGCCGCGTAACCGGCGTTCACCTCGTTGACTTCCTCGACGATCTCCATGCCGCTCGGCGCGACGTACCGGTTCAGCCATTCGATCGAATAGTCGCCCGCGATGGCGAACAGGTGGTCCAGCCCGAGTTGGCGGAGCCGGTCCACCAGGTACTGCCCTACCGTGCATCCCTCGGTCATGGTGGAAGCACCTCCCGTGATCAGTAGTCGCTCGCGCCGCCGAACAAGCGGGGCATGTAGATGTCGAAGATCCCCGGGCACCTGCGTTCGGGATACCGCTGCAGCAGGAAGCTCTTGAAGGCGTCGCCCGTCAGCCCGTCACCGACCGCCTGCCGAGCGGCGGAAAGGTACTCGACATTGCGGGCGACTTCGTTCTTGTCGGCCGGCAGGCCGTGGCCCGGCATGAACAACTCGTACTCCGACAGCAGCATTTCTTGCAGGACCCGGATCCAGTGACCCATGTGTTTCGTCAGGTACAGATGGGTGCCGCTGTAGATCAGGTCCTGAGTGAAGTACGCGCCCACGTCAGGGAGCCGGATGGTGAGGTGGTAGTCGATCTCGGTGTCCGTCACCCGGTCGAAGACATACCTGACCCCGTCGATCGTCTCTTCGCCGGGAGTGGCGACCTGCTTGGGAACGACCACGCGCTCCGGGGCGAGATCGCCGAGTTTCCAGTGGTCGCTTCTCGAGTCCTCCCCGTGATCCTGGATGAAGGTCATGGTTTCGGACAGGGCGTGGACGGTGACGTCGGCGAACGCGGTTCCCAGACCGAACCAGTGGTCGGGGTGCCGGTGGGAGACGTACAGCCGCTCGATCGGTTTTCCCAGGCTGTCCGCGTAGTCCCTGAACGCCCTGGCGTACGGGACGAGGAACTGCGCGTCGACGAGAACCAGCTGGTTCGGGGTCTCGATGATGTGCGTGGCGTTCGCGATGTTGCTGTCTTCGAAGGACGCGACGAAGGTGTGAATGCGGACATCGCCTGTCTGCTTCACGACCATGATGAGGGGATCTGACATCTGAGCCGGCATGCGAGGCCTCCGGGTTATGCGGTCTGCGTCCGCAGTTCGTCCAGCGCGGCCCTGGCGACGTCGTAAGCACTGTCCCTGCCGGGCACCGCCTCGTCCTCGCCGGGTCGCCAAAAACGCCGGCGCGCCATGCGCATGGAGCTGTCGAACGGCGGGATGGCGTTGAACACTTCGATCAGGTACGGCCCGCGATAGACCGGTTGGATCTCGTCCGAGACGATGTTCCACGGGATCCAGCTGTCCTTCACCGCGCCCCGGTCGGGTGCGGATATGTGGACGTAGTAGAGCCGGTCCTGCCGTACCGCCCGCGCGACGTTCTCCTTCAGCACCGACGGGCCCTGGCTTTCCATCACGACCTGCGCGGTGTCGATCGTCACGCCACCCTGCGGGTGTTCGAGGCCTTCGAGGAAGTCCAGCACCTCGGAGACCATGTTGGGCGGCGGCGTCTCCCAGCTCTTGACGGGCTCGACGGCCAGCTTCACCTCTCGCGCCGCGGCGTACTCCAACAGTTCCTCGAAGACGGAGCGGGCCGCGTCGTACCGCGGTTTCATCCAGTCCTGCAGGGCGTCGCTCCAGATCGGCTCGTCGGAGTCCGTGACCGGAAAGACCCCGTAGGGGTAGATGAAAGGACCGGACATGATCGAGTCGCCACCCAGGACCCGGGTGATCTCGACGCGTGACTTGAGGTACGACAGCGCCTGCCGACGCTGCTCCTCGTACGGCGACGTCGGGTCGAAGGTGCGCGTGGTCCCGACGTTGGTGGTGAACTTCGCCTCCCCCAGTCCTGCCCGCTCGAATGCCTTCCTGAGGCCCAGGTAGCTGTCGACCTCGAGCTTGTGATCGACGGTTGTGGGCCGGGCCGCGATATGCACGTCGAAGCCGTCATAGCCCATGTCGGTCAGGGCCTTGAGGTGGTTGACCAGTGTGCGGGTGTACCGCGTGTCCTGCGGCCGCAGGTCGGCCGTGAACATGAAGAAGCTGAAGAACACGTCCCGTCCGAGTGTCGCGTTCATCGTCACCACCCCAGGACATCGGCGAGGTAGGCGCGGGCCTTCTTGGCGTACTCGAGCGGGACGGCCCTGTTCGGATCCTGCTCCGCCTCCACGACCAGCCACCCCTGGTAGTGCGCGTCGGCCAGGACTTCGAGGATGGGCCGGAAGTCGATCGCACCGTCTCCGGGCACGGTGAACACGCCGAGCTGGATGGCTTCCTGGAACGACAGGCCTTCCTCACGGACCCGGCTGACCACCTCGGGCCGCACGCTCTTCAGGTGCACGTGTCCGATGCGGTCGGCGTACGCCCGGGCCAACTCCAGCGGATCGTCGCCGGCGAAGGCGATGTGTCCCGTGTCGAGCAGCAGATGGACCAGGTCCGGATCGGTCGAGGCCATCAGCCGGTCGATGTCGGCCCGGTTCATGACTCCCGTGCCCATGTGGTGGTGATAACTGAGCTTCATGCCGGCCGAGCCGGCGATCCTGCCCAGCTCGTTCAGGCCCGAGGTCAAGGCGTCCCACTGGGCGTCGGTGAAGACCGGCCGGTTGGCGAACACATCCACCGGCAGCAGGTGCGAGGAGGCGCCGAACTCGGCCACGACCAGCTCGGTCCCGCCCAGCGCCCTGATGCGGGCCAGGGTTTCCTCGAAGGCGGAGATCGTCTTCTGCCGCATGTTGCCGATCGTGAAGTAGGTGCTCGTCCAGGGCTCGGACACGCTCAGGCCGCGCAGATCGAGGGCTGCCTTGAGCTCGTCGGCGTCCGACGGGTACTTGTGTCCGATGCTGCAGCCCTGGAAGCCGGCGAGGGCCATCTCGCTCACTGCCTGGCCGAAGGAGATACCGACGTCGATGGTGGGGAAATCGTCGTTCCACCACAGGGTGCAGCAGACACCGAGCTTCACCTTGTCCGGGCTGAGGCGGTCAGCCACATGCGTCATCTCCTCGCCCCTTTCAGGTAACGGTCCGCGATACGGGGCGGTTTGGCCCAGGACCCGTATCCGGGTGCCTTGGCCCCCGGAGGATTGGCTCCGATGGCCCGCCACAGCAGCCCCTCCTGGTAGGAGGCGGCGGTGACCGTGGACGTCCCCACCGCTGTTCCGGCTCCGTAGCGGTCGGTCCACTCGGGCGGCAGCGCGTACCACATCCCGGCGTACCAGAGCTTGATGATGTTGCGCGCCACCGGCCCGAGGCGGTCGTCGCTGAAGATGCGGTGGCGCAGAGCCCGGTCCAGCAGATCGCGGTCGAGTGGGGATCGGGTGAGACTTCCGGCGTCACCGGCCGCATCCGTCCGGGCCGCCCGATGGGCCGCCAGGAGAGCGATGAGCGCCTCGTCACCGCAGGCGGCCCGCACCTTCGCCAGGTACTTGTGGGCCATGCCGGTGCCGAGCAGATCGGTGGCCTCGAAGGCGGTGAGGTCGACCGAGAGGGAGAGAAAGTCCTCGAAGGGCGGGGAGCTCATCACGTCACCACCCGGGGTGTCTCGCCGGCACCCGCTGAGGCCAGCGGATCAGGTCCGACCTCGGCCGGCATCTCGAAGGTGGGAGCGGCGTGCAGGCCGCCGCTGCCCGGCAGGGGGTTGCAGATCAGCCGGTTGAACCCGTCGCGCAGGCGGAACATCTCGCAGACGGCATCCTGCAACAGGTCCGGCTGTCCGTTGAACGCCTTGGTGAGCAGGGCGAGGAAGGCCGCGTAGTCGGCGTTGAAGTCACGGGCGACACGGGCGAGTTCCGATCCCGCCGGGTAGTCGGCCAGCCGGGCGCTCGTCTTCACCTTGTACACGTCGTCCCAGTCGATGCGCAGCGCGGGCCCCGAAGGCGCGTCAGGGGAATCGCCCGCCTGGTAGTAGCGCCCGAGCTGGAGCTGCCGGAACCGGTAGTAGTGGGCCAGCTCCCCGTCCGCGTCGTAGATACCCGAGTCCAGGCCCTCGCCCTGTGCGGCGATGAAGTGCAGTGCCCGCTGGGCCGACTCGAGGTCGGAGACGACGATCACGTCTCCGCCGCCGGAGTAGAAGTACTCGGGCCCCATCTGCCGCGCCGGATCCCCGCGGAAGAGCGTGGGGTCGTGGGCCGCCACCTTTTCGAGCCCTTCGATGATCTCCTCGTAGAACTCGCCGATGCTGTAGAAGCGCATGCCCTCGGTGGTGGGGCTGGAGACCATGAGCGGAGTCCTGTCGTCGGGTACCTTCAGCAGCCGCTCGTCGGCGCTGGGAGCCCTGCCCGGTCGCTCGATCTTGCAGAACGTTTCCACCGCTTCGGGGGAGAAGTGCCGTAGGTCGACGGTGAAGTCGCTCTCCCCGTCCGGCAGGTAGGCCGGATAGGACGGCACGAAGCCGGGTCGGGTCAGGTCGGGCTCCCCGCCGACGGCGTTCAGGACGTTGGCGACGAGGGTCAGGTGCAGCATCTCCTCGACCGCGGCGACCCGGATGATGTGGGCGGCATCCGAGTTGGTGGTGGAGCGTATGGAGTAGTACGCGGTCAGGTACGTGGGGATGGTCCCGTGCTCCAGCGCCATCGCCGCGTTCAGGTAGCGGATCAGGTCGTCACGGTTGTCGATGGTCGACGCGGTCACCTGGACACCTCCCCTGAGAGGGACGCCGCGTGGTGCCGATCGGCAGAGATGTCGACCGGTGCGGTCTCGGAGTCGAGTTGGGCCAGCATGGCCCGGACGCTGCGCAGGCACAGGGCGGCGACGGTGAGCGTCACGTTCGACGTACCCACCGTGGGCATGCTGCCCCCGCCGACCATGTAGAGGTTCTCGTAGTCCCAGCACCGCTGATCCGGGTCGACCACCGAGGTCGACGGGTCGCGGCCCATCACATGCGTGCCGGCGAGGTGGTTGCCCCCGCGCAGTTCGTATCCCTCGCCGTCGTGGACGGCGTAGCCCCAGAAGTTCGGGTTGTAGACGGTGTGGTCCTCGGCCCCCAGGCGCGCGAAGATCCGCTTCGACAACTGGCGGGCGTACGCCACCCCCCGCATCGTGTACTCGGGGATGTCGTAGGTGAGGACGGGCCGCATGTTCCCGAGCTTGTCGGTGTAGTCCGGGCTCACGGTGATCCGGTTGCTCGGGTTGGCGGGGACCTCGACCATGAAGGCCAGCTGAAGCTGACGGGACACCTTGTCCACCAGCGCCTGGCGGAGGGACTCGCCGTAGCGTCCGCCGGAGTCCACCAGGCCGATCAGGTCGGTCATCGGCGCGCCCCGGGCCCATCCCCAGCCGTCATTGTGGATGTCGATGGTGAAGGCCGCCTGGCGGCTGCGGAAGCGGCCGCCGCGCAGGTCGGCGATGCCGCCCGTGCAGATCGTGCCACGGAAGGTACCGGCCACCTCCGGCAGCAGGCCCCACGCCAACAGGTAGGCGTGGTCCATGAAGTTGCGCCCCATCAGACCGCTCGATCCGTGCAGTCCGGAGGCCAGCATGAGCCGGGGGTTCTCCACGGCGTTGGCGGCCAGGACGAACAGCCGGCCGCGGGCCCGCACGGTGTTGAAGCCGGGACTGTCGGGCCGGTCGTAGTGCCGGTACTCGATCTCGGTCACCCGGCGCGTGCGCTCGTCGACGTGCACCTTGTGAGCCACCGCCTGCGCCACCAGGTCGACGCGGCCGCTCTGAAGGGCCAGGGCGAGGGTTTTGCCGGCGTTGTACTTGGCCTGCACCGGGCAGATGGGCACGCAGTTGTCGTTGCCCTGACACCGCTCGCCCACCTCGACCTGGTAGGCGCTGACCGCGCCGCGCGGCACGTATCCCTTCCCGCCGTCGTAGGCCGGGTTCGGTATGCCGTTCCGGCCCTGTGGGAACGGCCGGACCCGAAGCTCCCGTCGCTCCCCGTCGAGTTCGACCGGCATCCCGTCGAGGTCCTTGGCGACCGTCCGGTCCAGGTAGGACAGGGGCAGTCCCTTCATGGGGAACACGTAGCCCTCGTCGAAGGTGATCCCGAGGTAGGCCTGGTCCTCCACGTCGGCGGAGACACCGATCTCGCGTTCGGCCTCGTTGTAGTACGGGGCGAGGTCCTCGTAGGTGAGCGGCCAGTCCGCCCCCTCGCCGTAGAGCGTGCGCATGCGGAAGTCCTCCGGCAGCATCCGCAGCGTCTTGCCCTCCCAGTGCATGGTGGTGCCGCCGAGAACCCGCGTGTAGGTCGTGTCGGTGGCGAAGGGCCCGTTCTGGACGATGTAGGCCGAGGCGTCGGGCGCACCCGGGGTGATGCGCCGAGCATCGGAGCCGCGGGGCATCGGCGCGTTCGGGACGACCGGATAGGGGGCCTGGTTGTCCTTGCCGATGGCGGAGTAGAACCGGTTCAGATAGCCCTCATACCCCCTGAGGGTAAGGTCCTCGGCCGGGCCCGCTTCGAGCATCAGCACTCTCTTGCCGGCATTGCTCAGCCGCAGGGCGATCAGGGCGCCGGAGATCCCGCCGCCGACGACGACAGCGTCGTAGACGACCTCGGCCGCCGCCTGTGGATCGGTGCGCTGGGCCGCGCCCTCGGGGAACTTCGCGTACATGGGGCAGTCACTCCTCCTCTGCCGGGCTCGGCCGGGACCGGCGCGGCGGCAGGGACTCGAGTCGGCGCTCAGACACTTCTGAACTCCCTAGTCACGCAACTCCGTTGGCCATGGAGCGGACCCGTCGGACCCGAGCGGCGGTCGGCACCCGGGCACGCGGACGGAAGGACTGGAACCGAGTGCGCCCAGGGGCTGCCGCCACGGCTGCGTGGGGATTCCGGCATGATCAGGCCGGATGAACGGCGCGAGAGGGCGCAGATCGTTCGCGGGAACTTCGATGATCAAGCTGCGAGTTCGTATCGCTGGCGGCAACGCCTGACGCGCAGACCACTGCCGCATCACCAACGATACGCGCGATCCATCATGATCGCCGACTGAGATGACCGGCGGGAGGGCCCTCCTTGATCAGAGGGTGCGCCATGACCTGAGTGCCCGTCAGACTCCGCTGCGCATAGCCACCGAGGGCCGCCTCCGCTGGAGCGATGGTCATGTTGCGGTCCTGTCCACCAGTGCTTTCATGGAAACGAAGGCATACCTGCCAGCAGATATCGCGCTGTGGCAGCGAGGAGCCAGGAACGCATCCGCCTGCCCACATCGTGCTGCGCGGAGGGAGCGGACCTCATGCCCACGAAGGTCATCCGCCATCCGGAAGGCAAGGAGCGGCCGCACAGCGCCCCCTGGTACACCCTGTATCCGAGACGGTGGTGGTCCCGGCTCGCAAGGGCGACGAGCAAGAAGTGGCGCACGGTCAGGACCGAGAGGGAAGCGCACAGGAGTATTGCCCCGAACCGGAGTTGGCGGCCCGGAGTGGTGTCCCTCGGCCCATTGCTGCGGATATACGCGTTTCTCGGGACAGCTGTGGTTGTCGTTTGGGTGGGCGTAGCCATTTACGAGTACGTCGCAAAAGACCATGACCTGCACGAGCTGCTTACGTCCACATGGTTCGACGCCGTCTCCCACATCGTGGGCCCCGTTCTCACCGGCTCCCTGCTCCTGGCGTTCTTCCTTCTGTACTGGTACCACAGGACCAAGAAGCCCCTCGTCGACAAGGCACGTAACCATCCCCATGAGCTGGTCCCCACCGCCGGAACGCTGGTCAACCGGATCGTCGGGCGTCGCGAACTGTCCCAGGTCATCGCCCAGACGCTGCGTAACCGCAAGACCAGGAAGCCCTATCTCCTGGTAGGCGGCGTGGGCGTCGGCAAGACCGCCGTTCTGGTGGAACTCACCCGGATGCTCGCGGAGCAGTCCGCTGTTCCCGTGCCCGTAAGACTGCGCGACATGAAGGAGGACGGTGAGCTCGACTTCGAGCAAATGGCACGGCACCGCTTCGAAGAAGAGACGGACCAAAGCGTGCTCGCCGGCAGCAACATCGACAAGACATGGCAGCAACTGAGAGTCGACGACAAAGTCGTCGTCATCGCCGACGGCCTGGAAGAGGCCCTCCTCGACGACAAGTTCCAGGAAGACCGCGACAACATCATCCGGCGGGCGATAGACCGAGCCGATCGCCAGAAACTGCCGCTGGTCATCGCCTCGCGCCCGCACGCGCCGCTCGAAGGTACCCGGGCCGCGATCGCCGACATGGAGCCGTTGAGCGAGGAAGCGGCCCTGGAATACCTCATACGAGACTCCGGTGAGCTGGACGAACGGCGCCTGGACTGGGTGGTCGAGACCGCCGAGGTCGTGGACTCGCCGATCTATCTGCGGATCGCCCATCTGCTCCAGCAGCACGGACTGCTGGAACACCTGACGCTCCGCGACGGACACCACCGGATGGACACACGCAGCAATGACCGCGCCACGCTCAGACTCGGGCTTCTTGACACTTACCGTCAGGCCATAGAAGACGGCCGCATTTTCGACAATCTGGTGATGGACCGCAGGGAGCGCCGGGAGACCATGTGGGTCGTGTCGGCACTGGCCTGCCTGGGACTGTTGCAGGACAGCCTCGAGGTGACGTTCGAGGACTTCGTCAGTGCGCACGTGGACGACCTCTGTGAGCGCATGAAGTCCCAGGACGACCACAGGACGGCAGACACCCACCAGCGGAACGGGATCCGCCTTTCCGTTTCCCCGCCGCAACGCGACGCGATATGGGGTGTGCTGAGTCGGAAGGTGGGACGGTCAGCGCCTTGGCTCAACGTCCTGGAGTACCCCCACGAATGTCGGACCGAGCTGGGGCGGTACATCGCCAACGGCCAACTCCTCGGACTGGTCTACGGCTGCCCCAACCGGGTTCGGTTCCCGCACAGCATCCTCCAGGCATATCTGGGCTATCGCCTGCTCAGAGAGCTGCAGGACGACGAGATCGACGCGGTCGTCGAACCGGCGCTGCACAGTCCCGGGCCGTCCCGCGAGCTGCTCATCGCTCTCGTGCTGCTCTCACGTGACCGGGCTGACGCCCTCGCCCGGTCCGACGGTGTGTCGCAGGCAGGTGCCCCTGCCCACAACAGGCGTGGAACGCCGCCGAAACTGGCCGAGGTGCTCAGCAGCGCCGCAGCGCACCGGCACGACGCGAAGTACTACGACCTGTATGCCGCAGCCCTCGAAATCGACTGTGTCGATTCCGTGCCCATGCAGGACAAGCTGGCTCAGGACCTCGACGAGCGATGGGCGGACCTCGCCATCAAAGGGGATCAACGGACCATCGAGGAAGCGAAGTTGGGGCTCGTTCGCCACTTCGGAGCCGCTCTGCGCGAACGGGAGCGGCGCAGCAAGGGAAGTCATGCACTCCCAGGAATGGAGCCCGTGCAGCCGTGTCTTCCCTACAGGCACCTCTTCCAAATCGGTACACATGAGCCCTCGTATGCCGTTCGCATCGCGGTGGCCCACCAGATAGCCGCCGGTGGCGATGCGGCATTCAAGGAGTTGCGCACGGAGTTCCCCCTGGGAAGCGACCCCATAGCGCAGTACCTGGGCAGGATTACTGAGGCCAAGGAGAAGCTCGACCACGACTACACCGCCTGGCTCAATGAAGAAGCCGCGAACCCCGCTTCGGACTCGATGGCGGCGGAGAAGAGACAGCGGAAACTCGACTGGATCATGAAGGAGTACGAGCGAAACCGCATCGCCCTGTGGCGCCACTTCGCCCTCCGGGCCTGGCTCGTTCCCATGGTCGTGGGGTCGGTGTCCGAGAAGTACCGCGCCGAGGCCAAGGAACGGCTGAACCTCTGGTTGCACAACCTCACCACCCCGGCCGGCGCGCAGAATCCGCCCATGCCGCTGTCCTTGGAGAACGCTCTGGCCCAGGGCTTCAAGAACGCGGCGAACCGCCGGAGGCGGCACCCGGACGCCTACGAAGAGACGCGGGGCTACCTGGTGAAGCAGGCGGAGAAGATGCTCACCCGCAGTCGGTACTGGTACGCGCAGTTGAGTCTGCTCCATGCCTTGTGTCTCTGGGAGCTCCCCGACACGGCCGGACGCACCACCACGTACAGTTCGGCGGACGACGAGTCGACGTCCACCGATTCTGTCGAACCCGTGCGGTCGGTCAGCCGGTGGCTCGCCCTGGCGGGCAGCGCCCACCAGGCCCCAGCGCCTGCCGACACCACCGACGAACGTCAGCCGGAAAGAGTCCTCCACCCGTTCGTCGCCGAGGCCGGGGATCTGGTGACCCTGGCGTTGGAGACGGGACACCCCGAGCGGTTCATCTGGATCGACGAGAACGGAGCCACCGACAACGTCGGTTCCACTCCGGCCGATCCGGAGCACTACCGGAAGCACAACCTGTGGATCGCTCCCTCCGTCGGCTGGAGCATCCTGCACCCTCGAGCGCAACGCCTGCTCGCCGACGTGCTGGTCATGCTCAACCTCACCGAGGGCAGCGGCACGCCGGACGACATCGAGGAACGTCTGAAGCTCGCGGACAAGGACACCCTGCCGTACTGCCTCACCCACGACCGCACTCGACTGCATCCCGAACACGGTGTCGGCCGGGCCGACAGGGACGACTGCGGCACCACCTGCCTGTCCCCGTGCGAGTTCCGTCTGTGCCCCTATCCCCCTCAGACGGGGAACGCCCAGGCGGAGCTGGCGGAGCTGTTCTGCCGCCAGCAACAGACGCTGTTGCACAGCCGCTATCGCTGGCACCTGCCCGCCGTCAGCCGGCACACCGCGCCGTGGGTGAGCATCCCCGTCCGGGAACTGCACGCCTTCTGGGAGAAGATGGCCAACCGCAACCGCAAGACGGACGAGGACGAACACCGCTTCTGATTCACCGCTTCTGATTCACCTCTTCTCATTCACCAGGGGACGACTCCCCCGTCGTCGAAGAAGCCGCCGCGCGGCCCGTCGTCCGGCAGGGTGGCGAGGTGGACGGCGATCGCGGCGCCCTGCTCGGGCGTACGGAGTCCGTTGAAGCCGGTGAAGTCAGTGGCGACGTAGCCGGGGCAGCAGGCGTTCACGATGACGGGCGTATCCGCGAGTCGGCGGGCGTACTGTGTCGTGAGGCTGTTGAGCAGTGACTTCGACGGCGCGTACGCGGCCATGACCGGACCGGTCCGCAGCGTCAACGAGCCCATGTTGCTGGACACGTTGACGATGCGCGGCGCGCTCGCGCGGCTGAGCATCGGGAGCATCGCGTTGGTCACCCGGACCACGCCGAAGACGTTGGTGTCGAGGACCGTGCGGAAGACGTCGAGGTCGAGCGTTGTGGGATCCTGCGCGCCGCCGTCGGTCCGGCCGGAGATGCCGGCGTTGTTGACGAGTACGTCGAGCCTCCCCGCTGTCTGCTCGATCGTCTTGGCCGCGGCGGCGACGCTGTCGTCCGAGGTGACGTCGAGGGCGACTCCGAAGGCGTCGACGCCCGCGGCACGCAGTCGTTCGACGGCGTCCTCGCGCCTGGATTCGTCGCGAGCCCCCACCGCGACTCTGAAGCCGACCGCCCCGAGCCCTTGGGCGATGGCGAAACCGATTCCCTTGTTCGCGCCGGTGACCAGCGCGGTCTTCGTGTCGTTCACGCCAACCATGCTCGGCGGGGCGGGGGTTGGCGGTCCAATATCGCCGTGGTCCGTTGTGATACTCGCCGGGTATCAGTCGGTAGGCTGCTCGGGTGGATGATCTCGAGACCCGTGAGCTGCGGTACTTCGTCGCCGTGGCCGAGGAACTGCACTTCGGCCGTGCCGCCGATCGACTCGGGATCGCACAACCGCCGCTCTCGCGCGCCATCCGCCAGCTGGAGCGGCGGCTCGGCGTCCAGCTACTCGACCGGAACCGCCGTGGGGTGACCCTCACCGATGCCGGCCGGGTGCTGCTCCGGGAGGCCGGTACGGCTCTCGACGCGGTCGCGGCCGCCGCGCGTCGGACGCGCCGCGCCGGAGATCCGAAGCGCCCGCTGGTGCTGGCGACGAAGGCCGGGGCCTCCCACGAGCTGCTGCGGCAGCTGCTCGACACGGTGGAGCGTGAACCCGGTGCGCCACCGGTCGAGATCCTGCTGTGCGAGGTGGGCGAGCAGGCGCGGCTGCTGCGCGACGGACAAGCGGACGTGGCGCTCATGCATCGTCCGTACGACGACCTCGCCGGGTTCGACACCGAGGACCTGTACGTCGAGGGGCAGGTCGCGATCGTGCCCGCGGGGCATCCGCTCGCCGCCCGGGACAAGCTCACACTGGCGGAGGTCAGCCATGTGCCGGACCTGCCGATCGCTCGATGGCCGCGGCTGGACGGGTCGTACCCGGAAGGGCCCGGGCCGGAGGTACGGACCCAGTCGAAGCTCGCTCAACTCGTGGCGCTGGGCAAGACGTTGCTGGTGATTCCCGCCTCCAGCCGTGCCTGGCAGTGGCCCGAACACGTCGCGGTGCCCGTCGTCGACGCGCCGGACGTCACGACGCTGCTCGCATGGCCGTCGAGCAGCCGCTCGCTGGCGGTCGCGTCACTGGTCCGCTCGGCGGCCGGACTCCGCGGCGGTGCGTTGTCCTCGCCCGGGCGGTCGGTAGATCCCCTTGGAGACAAGAGGCGCGCCACCCCACCGTGATCCCGCAACGTCGCGGCGTTCGCCGTAGAGATCCCGGCGCAGGTCTGGGACGACCTGCGCCACGAAGGGCTCTTGGACGAGCGGGCTCCGGTGCGGGCCCGACGATCCGAGATTCACCGGAGGCGAGCGTCAATTACAAGTTGACGGCAGGTCATCGTCAACTTACGATTGACGCATGAGCCCACTCGACATCAGCCTGGCCGACCTGATCGCCCGGCTAGACGAGGAACTTCCCGAAGCCAGCGAACTGGCACGCATCAGCGAGGCACGACTTCGTGCCCAGACGCTGTCCGACCTCGGTGACCAGCTCATCGACCACTACGTCAGCAAGGCCAAGCAGACCGGCGCCTCTTGGACCGAGATCGGCGACGCCATCGGAGTCTCCAAGCAGGCCGCCCAGCAACGGCACACACCCGCCGCCTTCGAGCGGTTCACCAACCTCAACCGGCACAGCATCGTGCTGGCACAGGAGGCCGCCCGAACGCACAAGCACGACTCCATCGGCACCGAACACATGCTGCTCGGCCTGCTCGGCGAGCCGCGCGGCCTGGCATACGAGGTGCTGGTGGCGAAGGCCGAGTCGGAGCAGCGCGTCCGCGACGCGATCCGGGAAGCGTTGCCTCCCGCCGGGAAGAAGGCGCCGCGGGGTCACATCGCGTTCCGGCCGGAGAGCAAGAAGGCCATCGAGGAGGCCCACCGCGCGTCAGCCGCCCTCGGCCACGACTGGGTCGGCACCGAACACACGCTGCTGGGCCTGATCCGGGTGGAGGAAGGCCTCGCCGCGCAGATCCTGCGCGATCTCGGCTTCACCTCGGACGAGCTGAACGAGACGGTCAGGAACGAGATCGCCGAACGGCTCGCCACGCGCGACAAGCAGTGACCGCGCGTCAGCCACCGGGCACCGCATGAGGACGGGCCCGCCGGACCACCGGGCGAGCCCGTCCTGTCAGCTGCTGACTGTGTCGCGCCAGTTGGTCTGGGCCCCCTCCCTCTACCTGATCGACGACGATGGTGCGGCCAGCCTCACCCTGGCGGTCGGCATCCACAGGGGCATGGTCGACGCCAACTGCCGTGTCCGGCTGGGCGGTTACCCGGGCGCCTTCCGCGAGGCCCTGGGCATGCACACCGACGAACTCTTCCCCCTGCTGGCCGGCGTCCCCGCCATCACCCGCCACTCGCACGCGCTTACGTACAGACGGTGCGCAAGGCCACGGAGGGCGTGGAGGTGGCCCGGCGCCGCGCCCCGGACGCCGACCACCTGCTCCTGATCGGCCACACCGACCGCGACGCGCACATCCCCGTCTCCCCGGAGGCGACGGAACTCCTCTCCGGCAAGCCCGCGACTGGCGGTGGTTCGCGAACCCCGCTGACCTGATCGACGATGATGAGGGGGACGGGGACTAGAGATCACCAGAGAGGCGGTGCCATCGTGAGTCGGATCCTGGTGACCGGATCCGCGGACGGTCTGGGGCGTGCCGCGGCCGCGGCGCTGCTGTCCGCGGGCCACGACGTGGTGGTGCACGCCCGGAGCCGCGAGCGCGCGCCGGCACTCGACACCCTGGTCGCGCGCGGGGCCCGGCTCGTGGTGGGCGACTTCACCGATCGTGCGGCGGTGCGGGACATCGCCGCCGAGCTGAACGACGCGGAGCCGCTCGACGCGGTCGTCCACAACGCCGGCGTGTGGAGCGGGCCGGCCGTCATGCCGGTCAACATCGTCGCGCCGTACCTGCTCACGGCCCTGCTGCGTGGGCCTCGGCGGCTGGTGTACCTCAGCAGCGGCTCGCACTACGGCGGGCGCCCCTCGCTCGCCGGGGTCGACTGGCGGGGGCGGGGCGCGGGCTCGTACGCCGACAGCAAGCTGTTCGTCACGACGCTCGCGGCAGCGGTGGCTCGCCTGCGGCCCGGGGTGCTGAGCAACGCGGTGGACCCGGGCTGGGTGCCGACGAAGATGGGCGGGCCGAACGCGCCCGACGATCTGGAACTCGGCCATGAGACACAGGTGTGGCTCGCGGCGAGCGACGACCCCCAGGCCCTGACCACAGGCGGGTACTGGTATCACCGTCAACGGCGCGAACCGCACGGCGCGGTCCACGACCAGGCCTTCCAGGACCGCCTGTTGCGGACACTGGCCGAGGAGACGGACACCCACATGTGAGATCGCCGGCCGACCGGCCCGGAGCTCAGCCTGCGGTCACCAGTCGCACCAGACGGGCCCAGGCGGACCGCAGACGGCTCGGCCCCACTCCGCGACGGCGGGGTCCTAGGACACCGCCACTCCCGGGGACGTTCAGGCCGGATGGCCCGGGTCGATGTCCAGCGCGTCGCGGAGCCTCAGCAGTGGACCGTCCGTGCCGCCTCCCCACTGCACCGGTGCCAGGACGAAGCCGACATGATCGCCTCCGTCGATGTGGCTCTCGACGGTGCCGACGAACCACGCCGCGACCTCGTCCAGGATCACCGAGCCGCCGTACCCCTGTGTCCACGGTGTCCGGGCGAACTTGTCGGTCCGGTCGCCGGTCCGTCCGCCGAACAGCTCCGCCAGCTCGTGCTGCTCACGGGTCAGCAGATGGACGGCGAGGCAGTCGGCCCGGCGGGCGATGTCGTAGGTGTGGTTGGCCTTGGAGATCCACACCGCGAACCGCGCGGGCTGGATGGAGCACTGGCAGAAGAACCCCACCAGACACCCGGCCCACCGCCCACCCGCCGAGGCCGTGACCACGCACATGTCGGGGTTCAGCCGGTCGGTGAACGTGTCGATGTCTGTCATGGCTGCCCGCTCCGGATCCGTCGCCGATCGCTCCGCGTACGAGTGCCCGCCTTCCGCCCCGGCTCACGGGCGCGAACATGGCCCCGGCGACCCGGCGTTTTCGGCCGGAAGGCGGGCGGCGCGGTCCCGGGGCGCACATACTCGACACCTGTGGGGCGCGCGGGCGTCGTGCCGACGGGAGGTGTGCGGGCGTATGCGGATACCTGGTCGTCTCCCGGTCGCCGGGCGGCTCGTGGCGTGGCTGCGGGACCACGATCCGGGGCTGGCGGCGACACGCCGGGCGGGTCGGACCGCACTGGTCATGCCGGCCCTGTTCGCGCTGTGCAGCCAGGTGCTGCACGCGCCGACGATCGCCACGTTCGCGGCGTTCGGCTCGTTCTCGATGCTGCTGCTCGTGGAGTTCACCGGTCCGATGGTGCAGCGGCTGCGCGCCCAGGTGGGGCTCGCGGTGGCCTGGGCGCTGCTGATCTGTCTGGGCACGCTCGTGGCCCGGCAGACCTGGCTGGCGGTCACGGTCACCGTGGTGGTCGGCTTCCTGGTGCTGTTCGCGGGTGTGGTCAGCTCCGTCCTCGCGGGCGCGTCGACGGCACTGCTGCTGGGCTTCGTCCTTCCGGTGACCTCACCCGGCCCGCTCTCGCAGCTGCCCGACCGGCTCGCCGGCGCGGGCCTCGCGGCGGCCGCCGCCCTGCCCACGATCTCCCTGCTGTGGCCCCGGCCCACCGCGGACCCGCTCAGCGCGCCCGCCGCCCGGGTCTGCCGCGCGGCCGCCGCGCAGCTGCACGCCGACGCGTCCCGGCTCGCCGCCGATCCGGACGCGCCGAGCGCGGCCCGCTGCCGGGCGGCCGCCGCCGACGCCGCCACCGCGGCCGCCGAGCTGCGCGCCGCCTTCGACGCCACGCCCTACCGGCCGACCGGCCTGTCGACCGGGTCGCGGGCCATCGTCCGGCTGGTCGACGAACTGACCTGGCTCAGTGCCATCGTGGCCGAGAGCGCGCCTCCGGACGACGGGAGAGCCGGCTGCGACCGGGACGCGCATCGGGTACGGCGATCCGCCGCCGAGGTCCTGGAGCGGGCCGCGGATCTCCTGGACGCCCCGCGGTCGGACCCGAAGGCTCTGCGGGCCGCCTCGGCGGAGCTGCGCGAGGTCATCGACGGCATGGAGCACGGGGCGGTCACCCGGCTGCCGGTGCACCGGCCCCGCCCGGGCACGGAGGCGGAGATCCGGGACTTCCTCGGCTCCCTGGACCTGTCCTTCCGTGCGCAGGAACTGGGGTTCGCCACCCTGCAGATCGCTGGCAACGTGGACCTGGCCGCGGCCGCCGAGCGCCGCAGCTGGCCGGAGCGGCTGCTGGGCCTCGATCCCGGTACCGTCGTCCAGCCGCTGGCCTCGGCGCGCGAGCGGGCCGCCGCGCACCTCCAGCGCGGCTCCGTCTGGCTGCACAACAGCCTGCGCGGCGCGCTCGGCCTCGGCGTCGCGGTCGCCCTCGCCGACGTCACCGGCGTCGAGCACTCCTTCTGGGTGCTGCTGGGCACGCTGTCGGTCCTGCGCTCCAACGCGCTCAACACCGGCCAGAACGCCGTACGCGCGCTGGGAGGCACCCTCGTCGGCTCGGTCCTCGGCGCCGGGCTGCTCCAGCTGATCGGTGACCACAGCACGGTGCTGTGGTTCCTGCTGCCCGTCGCCGTGCTGGTCGCGGGCATCGCACCCGCCGCCATCTCCTTCGCCGCAGGTCAGGCGGCCTTCACCGTCACGCTGGTCATCCTGTTCAACATCGGCCGGCACCCGGACTGGCACATCGTGCTGCTGCGGATCGAGGACATCGCGCTGGGTTGCGGGGTGAGCGTGCTGGTCGGCCTGTTCTTCTGGCCGCGCGGCGCCACGGCCGCCGTCGACCGTGCCCTCGCCGCCGCCTACACCGACAGCGCGCGCTATCTGGCCGGTGCGGTGCGGTACGCGGTGGGCCGCTGCGCCGGCGGTCCCCCGCCCGTCGCGGCCCCGGAACAGGAAAACCGCCAGGCGGCGGCCGCGGCTCGGCGCCTGGACGACGCCTTCCGCAGCTATCTCGCGGAACGCGGCGCCAAACCGGTGCCTCTGGCCGACATGACCACCCTCGTCACCGGCGTCGTCGGACTGCGGCTCGCCGCGGACGCCGTCCTGGGGCTGTGGCAGCGCGCCGGTGAGCAGCCCGACGGAACGGACCGGGTGGACGCACGTCTGGTGCTGATGGGCACCGCGGACCATGTCTCCGTCTGGTACCGCAATCTGGCGGCGGGCCTGGAGCGCGGCACCGCGGTGCCGGACCCGATGCCCCCGGACCCGGCCGCCGAGGCCCGCCTGGTCACCTCCCTGCGGCGCGATCTGAGCGACGAGGACGGCAAGGCCACGGACACGGCGGTCCGCATCATCTGGACCGCCGACCACATCGACGCGGCCCGCCGTCTGCAGTCCTTGCTGGCCGCGGCGGCGCGTCCCGCCGAGACGTGAGACCGACTCCCGCGGGCCCCTCACTCGTGCGCCGGACGAGGGTCCTCCCGCCGTGGATCAACGAGGACCTTCGGGCCGGGGCCCGCTTCCGCGGGCCGTTCTCCGGCGAGCACGGCGCCGACCGACTCCAGGCCCACGGTCGCCGCGACGAGCGGTCGCGGATCGACCAGACCCTCCGCGTAGGCCCGGATCGTCGCGGCGAGTCCCGGGGACGCGGACAGCACGCCCACCGCGGTCACGTCCTTCAGGGCGAGCGTGCGGGTGTCGACACGGCTCGGTTCGCCGGACAGTCCGATGTAGACGATCCGTCCGGCCGGCTCGACCAACTCCACTGCCCTGCCCGGCAGATGGGCGGCGTTGGAGGCGTCGACGACGGCGTCGAAGGGCAGCTCGGGAACGGCGTCCTCCCACCACACGTGCTCGAAGCCCAGGGCGCGGGCGAAGGCGAGCGACGGCGCGGTACGGCCCATCAGGTGCACCTCGGCCCCGGCGGCCCGGACGAACATCGCGACGAGCAGCCCGATCGTCCCCGGCCCGAGCACCAGCACCCGGTCACCGGGTCCGGCGCCCGTGGCCCGCGCGGCGCGCAGGGCGTTGCCGCCCGGCTCCACCAGTGCCCCGAGTTCGGCGTCGACGGAGTCCGGCAGCGCGTGCAAGGACGTGGCGGGGACGACCAGTTGTTCGGCCAGCGCCCCGGGCCGGTTCCCGCGTATGCCGACCTCCTGCCGTTTGTCGCACACGTGCTGGTGGCCTCTCCGGCAGCGTCGGCAGTCGCCGCACCCGAGCATGGTGTCCCCCATGACGCGTCGGCCGATCCACGCGGGGTCGACCCCGTCGCCGACGGCGGCCACGCGTCCGGCCCATTCGTGGCCCAGGCGCATGGGGTAGGCGGCGTGTCCCTGGTGGAGGTAGGCCATCGCGCCGCTGAAGAACTCGGCGTCGGTGCCGCAGACACCGGCCCGCTCGACGTCGACGACGACTTCACCGGGAGCCGCCACGGGTGCCGGGACCTCCTGGACGGCGTACTCCCCCGGTGCAGTCAGCACGAAAGCGCGCATGGCGCGGACGGTCATCGCGGGTGCGGCCCGTTCAGCGGGCCGAGCAGCTTGCGGATGTCGTCGATCCCTTTGGTCAAGGTCCGCAAGGGAGTTCGGTAGGCGAGGGCGCTGACACTCACCGCTCCTGAGGGAGCGGTGAGTGAGATGGCGTAGACGGGCACGGCGAGGCAGGTGACGCCTGCCTCGTTCTCCTGGTCGTCGAGGGCGTAACCGCGTGTGCGGCTCACCTCCAGCTCGCGGTGCAGCTCCTCGGCCTCACACCTTGTTCGGGGTGTCCGGCGCTCCAGGGGGGCGTTGCCGATCCACCGTCGTACAGCCTCCGGGGTCCTCAACTCGTGGGCGAGCAGCAGCTTTCCGACGGCGGTGGCGTGGGCGGGGTTGCGGCCGCCGACCGTGGAGGTCAGCCGGACGGCGCCGGTGGGCGGGTCGACCTTGGCGCGGTAGACGACCTCGCGGCCGTCGAGGACGGCGTAGTGGGCGGTCTCGCCGAAGCGGGCGGCCAGCGCCTCCAGCACCGGCCGGACGCGAACGTGTTCCGGGCGCGCTTCGTGGTGGGCGAAGGCCATGCGCAGGAACTCGTCGCCGAGCAGATAGTGGCCGCGCCCGTCCTGTCCGGCGAATCCGGCCCGGCGCAGGGCGGCCAGAGCCCGGTGCACGGTGGGCTTCGGGCTGCCCATCGCCCGGGTCAGTTCCTCCAGGCGCACGCCCTCGGGATGCCGGGCGAGCTGCTTGAGGACCGCGAGCACCCGGTCCGCCCCCACCAGCCGAGCTCCGCCGACGCGCTCGGAGCCGTCTTCGTCGGGGTCTGTCGATCCCTCATCGGTCTGCGTATGCTCCATGGCGTTCCACAGATTAGACCTGTGTGTCGATTGCCGGAAGGGGCTCGAGGGTGACGCTCCGCAGCGCCCAGTGGTACGAGGGTCAGGACCGCAACGCCTACATCCACCGGGCGTGGATGCGCCGTGGGGGGCCCGAGGACGCGTTCTCCGGCCGGCCGCAGATCGCCATCGCCAACACCGCCTCGGATCTGACCCCGTGCAACGCGCATCTCGACGAGGTCGCGGCCTCGGTCCGCGACGGTGTCCACGAGGCGGGCGGCATCCCGCTGGATCTGCCGGTGGTGTCGCTGGGCGAGACCCAGGTGCGTCCGACGGCGATGCTCTGGCGCAACATGGCGGCGATGGCCACGGAGGAGATGCTCCGGGCCAACCCCATCGACGGCGTGGTGCTGCTGGGCGGCTGCGACAAGACGATCCCGTCCCTGCTGATGGCCGCCGGGTCGGTGGACCTGCCCTCGGTCGTCGTGCCGGGCGGCCCGATGCTGACCGGGACCTTCCGCGGGCGTCCGCTGGGCTGCGGTACGGATGTGTGGCGGCTGTCGGAGGAGGTTCGCGCCGGGACCCTCACCCAGGAGCAGTTCACCCGCTCCGAGTCCGCGATGATCCGCAGCCGCGGGCACTGCAACACCATGGGCACCGCTTCCACGATGGCGCTGGTGGCCGAGGCCCTGGGCACCGTCGTGCCCGGAGTCGCCGGAACCCCCGCGCCCGACAGCCGACTGCTGCAGGCCGCGCACCGCACCGGCCGGCTGGCCGTGGAGCTGGTCGGCGCCGACCGCAGGCCGTCGACCTTCCTGACCAAGGCCTCCTTCCACAACGCGATCGTGGCGCTGGCCGCGATCGGCGGCTCCACGAACGCCGTCGTCCATCTCCTGGCCATCGCGGGCCGGTTGGGCGTCGAGCTGACCCTCGACGACTTCGACCGCATCGGCTCGCGCGTCCCCGTCCTGGTCGACCTCCAGCCCGCCGGCCGCTTCCTGATGGAGGACTTCCACCGCGCCGGCGGCCTCCTCGCCGTCCTGCGCGAGGTCCGCGACCTGCTCGACCCCGACGCGCTGACCGTCACCGGCGAGCCGCTGGTCCACCACCTCCACGAGGCGCCGATCTGGGACGGCGAGGTCATCCGCACCCGCGCCGAACCGCTCGTCGCCGAGGGGGGTATCGCCGTCCTGCGCGGCAACCTCGCCCCCGACGGGGCGCTCGTCAAACCGGCTGCCGCCTCACCGCACCTGCTGCGCCACCGCGGCCGGGCGGTCGTCTTCGACTCCATCGAGGACTTCCACGCCCGTATCGACGACCCCGGCCTCGACGTGGACGCCGACTCCGTCCTGGTCCTGCGCGGCTGCGGCCCCAAGGGCTACCCGGGCATGCCCGAGGTCTCGAACATGCCGCTGCCCAGGAAGCTTCTCGCCCAGGGCGTCCGCGACATGGTCCGCGTCTGCGACGGCCGGATGAGCGGTACGGCGTACGGCACGGTCGTCCTGCACGTGGCTCCGGAAGCCGCGGCGGGCGGTCCCCTCGCCCTCGTCCGCACCGGGGACGTCATCACCCTCGACGTCGCGGCCCGGCGCATCGACGTCGACGTACCCGCCGAGGAACTCGCCCGCCGCACCCCGAGCAAGGCCACCGTCACCGGCTTCGCCAATCCCGGGCGCGGCTGGGAACGCCTCTACGTCGACCACGTCCTGCAGGCCGACACCGGAGCCGACCTGGACTTCCTGGTCGGCTCCAGCGGCTCGGAGGTCAGCCGCGAGTCGCACTGAGGGCAGCCGACCTCGGGCTCACTGAGGTCGGCTGCTGCGGCAAGGGGGGCGACCGTCAGACGTTACGGCGGTACTGTCCGCCCACCTCGAAGAAAGCGTCGGTGATCTGCTGCAGGGAGCAGACCCGGGCTGCGTCCATCAGGACGGCGAAGACGTTGTCGCCGCTGACCGCCGCGTCCTTCAGGGCGGCCAGGGCGGCATGGGCCGGCTCCTGGTGGCGGGCCTGGAAGTCATGGACGCGCCCCAGTTGGGAGTGCTTCTCCTCCTCGGTGGCCCGGGCGAGTTCGACGACGGCCGGTTCGGCGGTGTCGGCGTGCGGGTTGCGGAAGGTGTTGACGCCGATCAGGGGCAGCGATCCGTCGTGCTTGCGCTGCTCGTACAGCATCGACTCGTCCTGGATGCGTCCGCGCTGGTATCCGGTCTCCATCGCGCCGAGCACACCGCCGCGTTCGCTGATGCGCTCGAACTCCTGCAGGACGGCCTCCTCGACCAGGTCGGTCAGTTCGTCGATGATGAACGAGCCCTGGAGCGGGTTCTCGTTCATCGCCAGGCCCCATTCCCGGTTGATGATCAGCTGGATGGCAAGGGCCCGGCGGACGGAGTCCTCGGTGGGGGTGGTGACGGCCTCGTCGTAGGCGTTGGTGTGCAGGCTGTTGCAGTTGTCGTAGATGGCGATGAGCGCCTGCAGGGTGGTGCGGATGTCGTTGAAGTCCATCTCCTGGGCGTGCAGGGAGCGTCCGGAGGTCTGGACGTGGTACTTCAGCTTCTGCGAGCGCTCGTTGGCGCCGTACTTCTCCTTCATCGCCACCGCCCAGATGCGGCGGGCGACCCGGCCCAGCACGGAGTACTCGGGGTCCATGCCGTTGGAGAAGAAGAAGGACAGGTTGGGGGCGAAGTCGTCGATGTGCATGCCCCGGGCGAGGTAGGCCTCGACGTAGGTGAAGCCGTTGGCCAGGGTGAAGGCGAGCTGGCTGATGGGGTTCGCGCCGGCCTCGGCGATGTGGTAGCCGGAGATGGACACCGAGTAGAAGTTGCGGACCTTGTTCTGGATGAACCACTCCTGGATGTCGGCCATCATCCGCAGCGAGAACTCGGTGGAGAACAGGCAGGTGTTCTGGCCCTGGTCCTCCTTGAGGATGTCGGCCTGCACGGTGCCGCGCACGGTCGCCAGCGCGTGCGCGCGCAGTTCGGCCGCTTCCTCGGGGGACGGGTCGCGGCCCTCGGCGGCGCGGAACTTCTCGGTCTGCTGGTCGATCGCGGTGTTGAGGAAGAAGGCCAGGATGGTCGGCGCGGGCCCGTTGATGGTCATGGAGACCGAGGTGGTGGGTGCCACGAGGTCGAAACCGTCGTAGAGGGCCTTCATGTCCTCCAGGGTGGCCACCGAGACGCCGGAGGTGCCGACCTTGCCGTAGATGTCGGGGCGTTCGTCGGGGTCGCGTCCGTAGAGGGTGACGGAGTCGAAGGCGGTGGACAGGCGGGTGGCGGGCTGGCCTTCGGAGAGCAGCTTGAAGCGGCGGTTGGTGCGGAAGGGGTCGCCCTCGCCGGCGAACATACGGGCCGGGTCCTCGCCGTCGCGTTTGAAGGGGAACACCCCGGCGGTGAAGGGGAAGTGGCCGGGCAGGTTCTCCGCTCGCCAGAACCGCACCAGTTCGCCGTGGTCGGTGAAGCGGGGCAGGGCGACGCGGGGGATCTTGTTGCCGGACAGCGACTCGCGGGTGAGCTTGGTGCGGATCTCCTTGTCCCGCACCTTCACCACCTGCTCGTCGCCGGAGTAGGCGGCCACGACCGCGGGCCAGTTCTGGATCTGCTCGGTGATCTCGTACGGCAGCCGGCGCCGCGCCTGGGCCAGCAGTGACCGTACGTCCTCGGCGTCCAGGCCGGCGTCGACCAGCTCCCCCTCGACCGCCGCCAGGCGCTGCACGCGCCGTGCCGCGTCGGCCAGTTGACCGGTGGTGGCGTGGTAGGCGCGGATGGACGCGGTGATCTCGGCGAGGTAGCGGACCCGGTCCGCGGGGACCACCTGGCGGATGCCGGAGGAGTGCCGTACGTCGACCGTAGCCAGCGTGCCCTCGACGAGCGGCAGGCCCTTCTCGGCCAGGACGGTCTTCAGGTGCTGGTGCAGTGCGGTGACGCCGTCGTCGTTGAAGGTCGCCGCGGATGTGCCGTAGACCGGCATGTCCTCCGGCCGCTTGCCGAACGCCTCGCGGTTGCGGACCAGTTGGCGGCCCACGTCCCGCATCGCGTCCTTCGCGCCGCGCCGCTCGAACTTGTTGATCGCCACCACGTCGGCGAAGTCGAGCATGTCGATCTTCTCCAGCTGGGAGGCGGCGCCGAACTCCGGCGTCATCACATACAGCGAGGTGTCGACGAACGGCACGATCGCCGCGTCGCCCTGGCCGATGCCGGGCGTCTCCACGATCACCAGGTCGAACCCGGCGGCCTTCACGACGTCGATCACGTCGGAGAGGTGCTCGGGCAGCTCGCGGCTGCCGCGGGTGGCCAGGCTGCGGAAGAACACCCGGTTGCCGTCAAGGGAGTTCATCCGGATGCGGTCACCGAGCAGGGCGCCCCCGCCGCGGCGACGGGTCGGGTCGACGGCGATCACGGCGATCCGCAGCTTGTCCTGCTGGTCGACGCGGAAGCGGCGCACCAACTCGTCGGTGAGGGAGGACTTTCCGGAGCCGCCGGTGCCGGTGATCCCCAGCACCGGCACGGTCCGGGCCGTGGCCGCGGCGCGCAGCTGGCCCAGGAACTCCGTGTCCAGCTTGCCGAGTTCGGCACCGGTGACGGCACGGGCAATGGCGAAACGGTCACCGGCCAGCACGGCGGCGGCATCGGCCGGCCTGGCGTCCCACAGGTCGAAGTCGCAGTCCCGCACGACCGTGTTGACCATCCCGGCCAACCCCATCCGCTGCCCGTCCTCCGGGGAGAAGATGGTCACCCCGCTCCCCCGCAGCCGGGCGATCTCCTCGGGAACGATGACCCCGCCACCGCCGCCCACCACCCGCACGTGCTCCGCCCCCTGCTCGCGCAGCGACTGGACCAGGTACTCGAAGTACTCGACATGGCCGCCCTGGTAGGAGGAGACCGCCACGCCATGGGCGTCCTCTTCGAGGGCCGCGTCGACGACCTCCTGTACGGAGCGGTTGTGGCCGAGGTGGATCACCTCGGCGCCCTGGGACTGGAAGATGCGCCGCATGATGTTGATCGAGGCGTCATGCCCGTCGAACAGGGCCGAGGCCGTGACCAGACGGACGGGGTGCACGGGCCGGTGCAGATCGCTCATGGCGGGGGCCTTCCCAGGGCAGGTCGCGGGCGCTGACGAGGAAATAGTAGGACGTCCTAGTAATCGGCGGCCGGAGGGCGGCGTGTGAGGAGCAGCACAGTTACTCGGACGTCCTACTATCCTGTGCCCTCGCCCGGCGCGATCGACGCCCCGTACGCCGCAGATACCGCAGCGCCGACTCGGCCGCGTGCGCTCCGCACATGCCGTGCGCCCCGGCTCCCGGCGGGGTGGCGGCCGAGCAGATGAACATGCCGGGCACGCCCGTGGCGTACGGGTCGAGGGCGGGGCGGGGACGGGCCAGGAGTTGGCGGACGGTGTTGGCGCCGGTGACGATGTCCCCGCCGACGAAGTTCGGGTTGTACTCCTCGAAGGCGGCGGGCGTGCGCACCGCCTTGCCGACGATCCGGTCGCGGAAGCCGGCGGCGAACCGTTCGATCTGCCGGACGATCGCCTCGGTCGCGTCGCCGTCGTAGCCATGGGGCACGTGGGCGTACGTCCACACCGGGTGGACGTCTCCCGCGGAGCGCGCCGGGTCGGCCAGGTACTGCTGTCCGACCAGCACGAACGGCCGCTCGGGCATCCGGCCGAGGTGGACTGCGTGCTCGGCGTCGGCGACCTGCTCGAAGGTCCCGCCGAGGTGCACGGTTCCCGCCCGCCGTGCGGCCTCATGGGTCCAGGGCACCCCACCCTCGACCGCGAAGTCCACCTTGAACGCACCCGGACCGTGCCGGAAGCGACGATAGGCGCGGGCGACCGGAGCCGGCAGCCGGTCGCCGAGCACGTCGGCCACCGCGACCGGCGCCAGGTCGAACAACACCACGTCGGCGGGCGGGAGTTGGGCCGCCGACCGCACCCGGACACCGGTCTCGATCCGGCCGCCCAGCTCTCCCAGCAGACCCGCCAGGGCATCGCTGATCGCGCGCGAGCCGCCCGCCGCCACCGGCCAGCCGTACCGGTGCCCGGACGCGATGATCGACACCCCGATGGCAGCGGTGGCCGGGCGGTTCAGCGGCCGGAAGGCGTGCGCGGCGACGCCGCCGTACAGCGCCCGCGCCGCCTGTGAACGCCACACCCGCGCCAGCGCGGAGGCCGGCAACAGCGACGGGACACCGAAGCGGGCCAACAGCAGCGGGTGACGGGGCACGCGGGTCAGGGGGCCCAGCAAGTCCTCGGCCAGCGCGTCGAAGTGCTCACCCAGGGGCCCGAACAGCCGCTCCCAGCGGTCACCGTCGGGACGACCGAGCCCCTCGGCGGTCCGCCGCACCGACCGGTGCAGCACGCCCGCAGCTCCCGAGTCCAGCGGATGCACACAGTCGATCTCCGGCACGCACCAGCGCAGACCGAACCGCTCCAGACCCAGGGTGCGCAGGAAGGGCGAGCCGGCCGCCATCGAGTGGATCGCCGAACAGTGGTCGTGCAGCAGGCCGGGCGTGAGCTCGCTGGTGCGGGTACCACCGCCGATGACGTCCGCCGCCTCCAGCACGGTGACGGCGACCCCCTCGCGCGCAAGCCGGACGGCCGCCGCGAGACCGTTGGGACCACTGCCCACGACGACGGCTGTACTCATGGAAACTCCTCGGCGTGCGAGTCGGGGCTCGGTGAACGGGACGACCGGCGCATGCGGGCTCTTGTGACACCACTGTGACCGGAGGAGTGGCCTCCGTCACAGTCCAACGCCCTCCGGCCTGGTGGAGTTGCCCGAACCGGCAAAGATCATGCCGGACAGGGGGGCTCATGATCGTCGGACTCGGCGTCTTCGCCATCTGCGCCCTGGGCGCGCTGATCGCAGCGGTCTCACTCCTCGCGATGGCACTGCCGGGCCGCCCCCGGCCCTGGCTGGTCCATCTGCTCCACCGCGCCGCATGGCTGGCCGCGGCCTCGGCAGCGGCGGTCTACGCGCTGGGCCTCATCGGCGTCCTGGCCTCCCAGCTCGCCTACAACGACGGTGCGGACTCCGTGCCCGCACCGGCGTGCCGGGACGGCTTCAGCGCCGACACCGTCCGGCATCTCGTCCGGCACGAGGCGTCGTACCTGCCGCTGCGGTTCGACTGCGTCCGCGACGACGGCACCACGTACACCAGCGATCCGAACTACACCTGGGTGAACTGGACGACCCTGCTCCTCGGTGTCTGCGCCGCCCTGCTCGTGACCGGTGCTGGTTACGTGACCGAGTTCCGCGCCCGGAGAGCGCTGCGGTGATCCGTCGCCACGACGGACCGCTGCTGGTCCATCTCCTCACCGGGATCCCGACCGCCGTCGTGGTGTGGTGCGCCCGCCGCCGTGATCGTGCCGCTCAGACGTGGACGCCCGCTCAAGGCATGGCTGTTGACGCTGCCGCCGTCCTGCTGCCCTGGCTCGTCCTCCACGGGTCGGCCCGCTGACGCTACCGGTGGTGCGGGGGATGCGGTGGTGGGGGCGGGAT
>NZ_WVUG01000082.1 GCF_017614965.1 Streptomyces griseorubiginosus
GGGCGAAGGGGTGGGTGGCCCGGGGCCAGAAGGTGCCGATGTCCCACAGCACACCGACCGTGCGGCGGAAACGCTCACTGCGGTAGGCCTGGCGCCCGGCCCACAGGATGGCCGCGACCAGGCCGGTGAGCACGAGGTTCGCCAGGGTCAGGAACCAGCGCGGCCCCTCGGTGACCAGGCGCACGCCCAGGACCAGACCGAGGACGGTGCCCGCCACGGTGATCAGGGCCACCGTCGCCAGCAGCCGACCGAGGACCGACTGCGCGGCCCCGTCGAGACGTCCGGCCAGGCCCCAGCTCGCGGCGATCCGTGTGCACCGCACCCCTTGCTCGTCCTGGTCCACCTCCGCCTCGGGATAGGCCTCGGCGACCCTCCGCGCGGACGCTCCCCGGCCGCGCCGGATCCCCGCCCACGCGATCCCCGTCAGCGCCACGGCGGCCGCGGTGCTCGCGAGCCCGACCGCGGCCGCCCAGTAGTACGCGGTCGGTACGACCAACAGCCGCTGCCCGCCGGGGTGCTCGGTCTGTCCCGGCACCCCCGGAGCGCCCAGGATCTCGGCCGCGCGCAGGGTCAGACCGGCCGACAGAGCCGTCGCCAGCGCGGTGGCGAGCAGGGCGACCCCGCTCATGGTCAGCCCGCCCCACGCCGGGCGCGGGAAGTCCGGGTTGCCGAAACCGGCCTCGCGGTCCTCGCCCCTCCGTCCGCGCAACGCCCCGATCATCCCCGGGACATGGGTGACGAACAGGACCGCCAGCAGCGCTCCCTGCGCGCCCAGCACCCACTGGGTCACGCCCACCTGCCACGGCAGTTCGGCGGGAGCCGGCCCGAGCGGCTCCTCGCGCCACACGGCCACCACCACGGCACCCGCCGTCAGCAGTGACGCGGCGAGCGGCAGCAGCGTGTACCCGTCCCGGTAGCGCCTCAACGGCTCGTCCACCGTGGGCTGTTCGCGCTTCCCCGTACGCGGCAGCGCGACCCTCAGCACCACCCAGGCCAGCAGCACCAGCAGCGCCAGCAGTACGGCGTTGCGCGCGTCGCCCAGCGGTGTCGTACCCCAGCCGGAGCCGTGCCACAGGCGGGTGAGGTCGCGGCCGGGCGGCAGGGGCGCGAGCAGCAGCACACCCACCAGCGCGGTCGCTCCCGCGACATGCAGCAGACGCAGCCTGCGCACGGCCGCGTTCCCGTTCCACAGCTGCCGGTTCTCCAGCAGCGTCCGGTTGTCGGGGTGTTGCACGCTCTGCGGCACGGGCCGCTTCTCGAACCGCGCCCACGTGGTGTGCGCCAGGTACCACAGCAGCCCGATGACAGCCAGCGGAACCACCGCGGCGACGGCGAGATGGCGTCCGGTCCCGGCGAGCCATCCGTACCGCATCCAGTTCAGCCACACCACACCGCCGTTCGCGCAGTGCGGACCGTCCGTCCCCGCCGCCCCGCACTGCCATCCGACCAGGTCCATCGAGACCGAGGTCGCGGCGAGTACGGCGGTCCCGGTGAGGGACAGCGCGAGCAGCCGCTGGGCCACGATCCGCGCCTCCACCGAGCGCCGTCGCCGCTCGGCGGAGTGCCCCGGGTCCATGTAGAAGGCCATGTTGAGCAGCATGAACGGCAGCAGGAGCAGCCACAGGGCCCGCTTGTTGTCGCCCGAGGTCAGCCCGCCCCACGAGTAGCCCTCACGCCGGAACCCCGGCGGATCGTCCGTGCCCCGGCGGCTGTCCCAGACCCGCCGGTAGAAGCCGGCCTGCCGGTCCCCGGCCACCCGCAGCACCGCGGGATGCCCGAGTTCCGACTCCGGCGAGGTTCCTCCCACGCCGTGGACCCGCAACTCGGTCCAGCCGTCGGTGCCTTCGTTGACGTAACGGTCCATGACCGCCCCCGTTCCCCCGGACAGAACATGTCCAGGATGACGGGTTCGCGCCCGGTCGAACCCTTTGCGGCAGCCGCGAGTTCGGACGGCGGAGTCTCAGGTGCCCCGCACGTCGGTGAAGACGATCTCGAACTCCTCCAGTCCGGTCACCGTCACATGCGCCTTGGCCGCGCCCTCGTGCCGGGCCGCCGCCTGGGCCGCGCGGGAGGCGACGAGAGAGCCTCGGTCGGTGAACAGGGCGCCGACCAGGCCGCGTCCACGCTGCCGGTCGACGAGCAGGGACGCCCTGGCCAGCCCGGGCAGCGTCTCCAGCCGGGGCACCACCGACGTCCGGAAGGTGTCGGCGAGCAGATCGGCGTCCATGGGGTCCAACTCCAGCCGGGTGAGGCGCAGTCCGCCGCCCTGCGCGGGCTGGCGGACCTGGTGGAAGACCAGGGCCTCGTAGTTGTCGACCGCGGTCGTCGCCGCGAACGGCTCCAGCAGCGATCCGCGCCGCTCCCGCATGACCTCGTCGCTGTTGCGCCGGGCCTCCTCGGTCTGCCACCAGCTCACCGCGAGCAGTTTGCCGAGTTCGCGGTCCACGAAGACGCCCGACCCGCGGTAGCCGGGACGCTCCTCCAGCAGGTCCCGCCCCTGTGAGTTCAGCGCCCTGATGGCCGTGTCGACCTGCGCGGGATCCCCGGTCACGTACACCGTGCGAACGAACATGCCCCTCGCCTCCCGAAGCCGAGCGCTGTGCGGAATGTTCGATATGGCCAGTCTTCTCCTGTGCGGGGAACGCTGCAATCAGGGCGACTCGGCGGACCCGTCGTCACGCGGGCGCGTACGGCGGCCTGCCACGGTGACGTACGCGCTCACCAGGATCAGCCCGCACCCCGCCCACTGCGCGAGCGTCGGTCGCTCGCCGAGGATCCAGGCGCCCAGCAGCACCGCCCCGACGGGGGTGAGCAGCAGCAGGACCGCGCCGGTGTGGCTGGGCAGGCGGGGCGAGTTGAGCGCGACCAGGAGCCAGCCGACGATCTGACTGCTCAGCGCGACCAGGGCGAGCCAGCCCAGGGTGTGCCAGGGCGGGGTGGGGTCGAGAGCGCCCCAGGCGGCGCCGCCGAGCGCGGAGACGACGGTCGCGGACAGGATCACCACCGTGTACGTCGTACGGACATGTCCGTGGAAGCCGCCGCGGCGCAGCAGGAACAGGAAGCCGGAGTAGCTCAGGGCGGCGAGGACCGCGTGGACGGTGCCCGCGACAGGGGCGCTGCCGCTCGCGCCGTGCTCGAGGAGCCCGCCGGTCAGCACGACCCCGGCGATCATCACCGGGAGCCAGAGCAGGAAGCGGCGGGGGATGTGCTCCCGGTCCACCGCCCAGGCCAGCAGCGGTACCAGGACGACCTGCACGTTGACCAGCACGGTGGACAGCCCGGCGCCCACCTCGGTGATCGACCTGGCCCACAGCAGGGCGTCCACGGCGAACAGCGCCCCGCCCGCGAGACCGTAGAGCAGCCGGCGGCGCGGCGGCAGTCCCTCACGGCGGAACTCGGGCAGAGCCAGCAGCGCCAGGACGGGCAGGGCGAGCAGACAGCGGTACGCGGAGGCGGTGCCCGCGTCCGCGCCGGACAGCTCGATGAAGACCGGCGACAGGGACAGCGACAGCGCGCCGGCCGCCTGGCCCCACCCCGGGCCGCCGACGGCCCGGGCGGGGCGTCGGCGCTGCGGGGCGAGGTCGGTACGGGCCACCCGGCGGCCTCCTCACGGCGGGTACGCGGCGGGGTGGCCGCCCCGAGTACCCGTGTACCGGCCATCTACGCGGAACCCGCTTCCCCGCGGTGAGCTGGCGCTTTCCACTCCTGCCCCAACCGCACACCCGGACAGGGCCGTTCACGGGGTTGACGCGGGCATGCTCGCGGGTCCACCTTGTACGCCAACCCGGTCAGGAAAGTTTCCTAACAGAAGGGTCTCCCCACAGTGCGCATCCGAACACTGACCCTCGCCGCGGCCTCCGGGGCCGCCCTGCTCGCCGCCGGAGTGCTCCCCGCGAACGCTTCCGGCGCCGTCCACCCGACGTCCGCCCAGGAGGGCTCGGTCAGCGCGGCCGACCTGCTCGCCAAGGTGACGTCCTGTTCCCAGATCTCCAACGGCAAATACAAGACCGACGACGAGACCTCGGCCACCATCCCGGTGTGCGGCAAGAACGGCGCCGTGTTCTGGAAGGCCGACATGGACATCGACTGCGACGGCCAGCGGACCACGAACTGCAACGAGGACCGCGACCCCTGGTACCAGGACGACACGGCCTTCCACCAGTCGAACGGCAAGCCGCTGAAGGCCGAGTCACTGCCGTACATCGTGGTGCCCAGCGCCAGCAGCATCTGGAAGTACTCCAGCTCCGGCATCAAGGGCGGCGGTGTCGTCGCCGTGATCTACAACAACAAGGTCGAGTACGCCGTCGTCGGCGACACCGGCCCCACCAAGATCATCGGTGAGGCCTCGTACGCCACCGCGAAGGCGCTCGGCATCGACCCCGACCCGGCGACCGGCGGGGCCGACTCCGGCGTGACGTACATCCTGTTCAAGAACTCGCAGGTATCCCCCATCGAGAGCCACAGCGCTGCGGTCTCGCTGGGGCAGCAGCTGGCCAAGCAGTTCATCGCGAACAACTGAGGGGGCGGCCCGGGCAGCCCGACGGCCCTTGCGGGAGGGTCAGTTGGGCTGCCCGATCGGCCGTACGACGACGGTGTTGACGTCGACGCCCTCGGGCTGCCGGATCGCCCAGACCACCGAGTCGGCGATCTGCTCGGCGGTCAGCAGACGGCCCGGAGGCAGACTGCCGTACTCGTCCCAGAACGGCGTCTCCACCCGGCCCGGGGCGATCAGGGTCACCCCGACGCCCCACTCGGTGACCTGGCGCCGGGTGTTCTCGGCGAGACCCGTCACCGCCCACTTGGTCGCCCCGTAAAGGTTGCCGGGCGTGTTCACGAAACCGGCCACGCTGCCGACCAGGACGATCCGGCCCCCGGTCTCCTTCAGCGCGTCGACGGACGCCCTGACGAGGAGCGCGGGGCCGAGCACGTTGGTCAGCACCATGTCCCTCCAGCCGGCCGGGTCGCCCTCCGCGACCGAATCGTGGGTGGCGTACCCGGCATTGGCGACGACCGTGTCCAGCCGCCCGAAGTCCTTCAACGTGGCCTCGACGGCCGCCTGCACGTCGTCCCATTCGGCGGCGTTCCCGGCGACCGTCAACAGGCCCTCCGGCTCACCGAGTTCGGCGGCGAAGGCGCGCAGCCGCTCCTCCCGGCGCCCGGTGACGGCGACCCGGTGCCCGGCGTCGAGCAACCGCCGCGCGACAGCGGCACCGATGCCGCTGCCGCCACCGGTGATCAGCGCGACCCGGGACGCGGTACTGGTGGACATGGTTACCCCCTGTGTTCCGGACGGACGTTCCGTACGGACGTTCCGTACGGACGTCCAGTGCGAACGCTCCGTGCGAACGAAGGGAGTGAACCAGTTGAAGCACTCTCGAAGTCAAGGGCGACGGCCCCTGGGCGGGGCTCCCGGAACCGGTCGGCTCACATCGCGTGGGCCGCCGTGTGCACCGTGTGGGCCGTCAGGACGAAGACGTCCGGACGGTGGTGGACGCTTGCCTTGTCGTCCGGGTCGAGGAGGCGGTCGAGGGTGTGGCGGTCGTCGGCGTCGAGGCGGTCGGCGAAGGCCTCGCGGAAGCGGGAGAGGGTGGCGGCGACGTAGGCACGGGCGCGGTCCTTGGCGGGAGCCGGGAGGTCGAGGAGGAAGGTGCGGCTGCCGGTGGGGCGCAGGCCCGCCGCCGTCATCAGGCCCGGCCAGTCCTCGGCCTCCGCCACCGTGCCGGGCAGACTCGCCCGCATCCCGGCGAACCACTCCTCCTCCAGCGCGTCGAGCCGCGCCTGCAGACCGGGGCGCCCGATGCCGATGTCCCGGGGCAGGAAGCGCGCCGGCAGCCCGCCCTCCATGATCGCCAGCGTGCCCCCGGGCGCGAGCCGCTCGGCGAACGCGGCGAGAGCGGCCCGCTGGTCACCGAGGTGATGCAGACTGCGGCTGGCCCACAGCAGGTCCGCCGGATAGTCCAACTCCTCCAGCACGCCGGGCAGTTCACCGGCGACCGTACTGAAGCGGTCGCCCACGCCGAGCCGTTCCGCCCGCGCCCTGGCCCGTTCCAGCAGCGGCTCGGAGCTGTCCACCGCGACGACCCGGGCCCCCGGGAAGGCCTCCGCGAGCAGACACGCGACGACACCCGGACCGCTGCCCGCGTCGACGATCAGCCCCGGTTCCGTCTGCTTGTCGGTCAACCAGGCCAGGGCCCTCTCGTACAGCGAGGTGAACAGCTCCGCCTGGGCCTCCAGCAGCGGGGCCATCTCCGCCCAGTCGATGTCGCCGTGGTCGTGAGGACCGGCGTGATGGATGCCGTGCTCGTGGTTGCCGTGGTGTCCGTGCGCCATGGAAGTCAGCCTCTCGTCCGATGCGGCTCAGCGTGCGCCGACGCACCGCGCGACGGCAAGCGGAGTTGCCGTGACGGCAAAAGTCGGGCGGCATCCGGCGGCATCCTGTGGCAGGAAATCGGGATGCGCCGGGCAGGTCGGCGCACCGACGATGGCCCGATGGACGACGTACTGATGGAGCGCTTCCTCGCGGACGGGTTCGTGAAGATCGAGGGCGCGTTCCCGCCCCGGGTCGCCGAGGACTGCGCACGGCTGCTGTGGCGGGAGACGGGGTACGACCCCGAGGACCCCGGCACCTGGAAGGACCCGGTGGTGTGGGTGGGCGACATGGCCCAGGGTCCGTTCGCCGCGGCGGCCAACTCCCCCGTACTGCACGAGGCGTTCGACCTGCTGGTGGGTGAGGGCCGCTGGCTGCCGCGCTACTCCCTGGGCAGCTTCCCGCTGCGGTTCCCGCACGAGGAGGAGCCGGACGACGCGGGCTGGCACATCGAGGGAAGCTACCTCCCGGAAGGGGAGAGCTGGTACTTCACCAACCTCCGCTCCCGGGACCGCGCCCTGCTGATGCTGTTCCTGTTCAGCGAGGTGACCGAGGCGGACGCCCCGACCCGCATCCGGGTCGGCTCCCATCTGGACGTCCCGCCCCTGCTGGAGCCCTACGGGGAGACGGGCGTCTCGGGCCTCGAGATGGCGCCGAAGCTGGTCGAGGCCTCGGCGCACCGCCCCGTCACCCACGCCACCGGCTCCCCCGGCGACGTCTACCTCTGCCACCCCTTCCTGATCCACGCGGCCCAGCCCCACCACGGCGTCCGCCCCCGCTTCATGGCCCAGCCACCCCTGATGCCGGCGGTCCCGTACGAACTGAACCGCCCTGACGGTGACTATTCGGCGGTGGAATTCGCGATACGCCGGGGTCTGGCCAAGAAGGCCTGACCCCGGCGGACCTGTCTTCCAGGGGCGGGCAGCCGTGTTTCATGTGCGGCTGCCGCCGCGCGGGCGCGACCAGCCACAGACGGCCCGCAGCCGGAATCGATCGACGACCTACAGCGGCGGGTACGCGTTCTGCATCAGCTGCTGGAACTGCGCCGAGAACCAGTGCCCCGACAGCGGAGCGTTCGGCAGCGCGCCCGACATGCTGTTGCCGTTACGCGCGTTGCCCGTGTACGTCGGGTCGCACATCCGGTCGAACCCCTTGCCCTCGTCGTTCGCGATGGCGGTGCTGGACCCGTCGGACTCCCCCGGCGGCTTCATCCACACATACGCGTCGATCCCGGCGGCGGGACCGGCCTGCGGCCGCTCGCCCAGACCGGCCCCGGACTGGTTGCACCAGTTGCCGACATGGATCCGCCGGTCGTAGCGTCCGCCGTCGACATACGTGTCCACGCTGGTCTTCGGCCCCGGACCGGCCGGCCGCGCGCTGCCGCCCCACCCGTTGCGGGACGTGTCGATCAGCATGCCGATGTTCGAGTTGAAGCCCACGGAGACCAGTTCGTCGCGCATGGCCTGGGCGTACGACAGCTCGTCCACGTACCGGTTCCAGTCGACCCACTTGGACTGGCGCACCGACGTGCCGTTCACCGAGTCGTCGATGGTGAAGTTGTTCTCCTTCAGGGCGCTGTAGTTGGCAGTGTTGGTGATGAAGCCCTGTACGTCGTCGACGGTCGCGCCCTCGCTGGTGGCCGCCTGCTTGAACAGGCCGGCCGAGGGGGCGAAGTTGTCGTCCCAGCCGAGCCAGCCGTGGTGGCCGGCGTCGATGTAGTTGTAGACGTTCGGGATCGCGCCGAGCTTGGCGAGCGCGTAGCCGACGCCCTTCACGTAGTTGCCGTTGGCGAGCATGGTGTCGCACTGCGGGGTGGCGGTGGCCCGGCTGCCGGTGTTGGTGACCAGGTTGGGCAGCGAGTCGATCTCGATGGTGGTGACGATCCGCAGTGAGGCGTACTTGGGGTCGGCGAGGATCGCCGCGATCGGGTCGATGAACTGCGTCTTGTACTTGTCGATGTCCGTCGGGCCGAGTTCGCCGTTGGAGGCGAGGGCCGCGCAGTCGCGTCCCGGCAGGTCGTAGACGACCAGCTGGACGACCTCCTGGCCGCTGCCCTTCTGCTGCAGGGCCGCGTCGAGGTGGGCGCGCAGGCCCATGCCGCCGTTCACGCCGTTGATCGCGGCGATGCGGTCGAGCCAGACGCCGGTGGGCTGGTCGGAGACACGGGTGCCGCCCGGTTCGGCGGCGGCCTTCGCCGACCACTCGGGGTTCACATAGACCTTGGCGCCGGTGTACGGGTTGTCGACGCGCCCGCTCGGGTCGGTGCCGCCACCGCCTCCGCCGCCGCCACCGCTGCCGCCACCGCTGCCGCCGTCGTCGACGTTGCAGGTCACGCCGTCGAGGGTGAAGGTCGTCGGGACGGCGTTGGTGCCGCTGTAGGACCCGTTGAAGCCGAAGCTGACCGAACCTCCGGTGGCGAGCGTGCCGTTGTAGGACTCGTTGGCGGCGGTGACGGCGGCACCGCTCTGGCCGACCTTGGCGTTCCAGTAGCTGGTGACCTTCTGGTTGCCGGCGTACGACCACTTCAGCGACCAACTGCTCTTGGCGGCGCTGTGGTTGGTGACGGTCACGGCGGCGGTGAAGCCGGAGTCCCACTGGTTCTGCACCTTGTAGTCGACGGTGCAGGGGACGGCCTTGACTCCGACGTCCCCGGGGACGACGGCCGTCGCGGCCTGGGCGGTACCGGCGACCAGCGCCAGGGCGGCGAGTATCGCTGTTCTGGTACGACTCATGAGTGCGGGTTCCTTCCCGAGACGGGAATTAGGGGGTGAGGGCGCGCAGGTGATCGCGCAGCCCGGTGCCGTACGACGTGGGTGTGCCGTCGTAGGTGGAGATGAGCGAGGGACCGGAGGAGCAGTCCCAGGTGTTCCAGGTCCAGCCGAGGTAGGAGAGCCCCCGGTCGTCGAACCACTTCATGACCTGGTCGACGAAGGAGTGCGAGCAGGTGTTCTCGCCGATCTCCCCGGCCACGAGCGGTACTTGGGCCGCGACGGGCGCGAGGGTGGAGCTCCAGCAGCTCTCTCTCGCGCAGGAGTTGAAGTTGTACACGTGGTACGCGGCGACGAGATCGCCCGTCGGGTCGCTGGGCCGGTACGTCAGCCACTGGCTCAGGTCGTTCGAGTACGCGAGCCCGCCGGCCAGGACGACGTTCTTCGCACCGGTCGCGCGCACGGCGTCGACGAGGTCCTGCATGCCGGCGACCTGGTAGCCGATGCCGGGACAGGTGCCGCCGTCCCGCCAGCACTGCCACGCCTGGGTGGCCGTGGAGGTGGCGCGGTCCGGGTAGGGCTCGTTGAACAGGTCGAAGACGACGGCGGGATCGTTCTTGAAGGTGTTCGCCACCGAGGTCCAGAAGGACGGCGTGTACTGCATGTCCGGCATCGGCTTCTGGCAGGTGGCGTGCACGTCGGAGCAGCCCGCCGAGTTGCCGGTGTACTGGCCGTAGGTCCAGTGCAGGTCCAGGACCGGCGTGAGGCCGTGCGCCTCGACGCGGGCCACCAGGTCCTCGACGGCGTTGACGTAGTTCGTGCCGCCGTACTGCGCCTGGACGTTGGAGAGCCCCAGCCAGCACTCCTCGTTGAGCGGGATGCGGACCGTGTTCGCCTTCCAGTCGGCGATCGCCTTGATCGCGGTGTCGTCCACCGGACCGTCCCAGATGCCCCGGCCCTGCACGCACATGAACTCACCGCCGGACCGGTTCACGCCGAGCAGCCGGCGCGCGGCACCCGAGGGGTCCACGAGCCTGTTGCCGGACACGTGCAGCGCGGGCGCGGTACCGCTCGCAGGCGGCTGGGTCGGCGGGGGTGACGGCTCCGCGTCGACGTCGCACGTCGTCCCGTTGAGCTTGAACGACCTGGGTACGGCGTTGCTCCCCGACGCCGGCCGGGAGGCGAGGAACCCGGCGCTGACGCTCGCGCCGGTGGCCAGCGAGCCGTTGTAGCTCTCGTTGCCCGCAGTCACCGTCGTGCCGGACTGGGACCACTTGGCGTTCCAGCCCTGGGTGACCTTCTCGCCGTCGGCGAAGTCGAAGCCCAGGCTCCAACCGCTCAGGGCCGCCGAGTTGTTGGTGATCGTCACGGCGGCCTGGAAGCCGGTGTCCCACTGGCCGGTGACCGAGTACTCCACCGAGCAGGCGGGCGCGGCTCCCTGCGCCGTGACGGGCGGAATGGTCATGAACCCAACAACTCCGACCGCCCCGGCGGCACCTAAAAGTACTGAACGCGGGGGGTGTCGCATGAGCGACTCCTTGCAGCTCAGGCGCATCGCTACGGACGCGTCGACTGATGGAATCGCTCCCACTGGTGTCCATGAAGCTAGCGCCAAGTGACGGCAAAGGACAGGGGAGTCACCGACTTTCCTGACTTTCCATCAGCTGAAGCCCGTCGAATCTTTTCGACTCTTCAAGCACCTTGACCGCCTCCACCCCCGTCCCCACTATGGGAGCGCTCCCACTGGTTCAAGGCTTGTTGCTCCTCCCCCACTTTCTCCGAGCCGCAAGGAGGAACCAGCACATGCACCCCAGCAGGAGACGCAGAGCCGTGCGCCGGCTCTGGACCGCCGTCGTGGCGGCCCTGACCCTTCCCGTCGCCATGCTCAGCACCGGCACGACCTCCGCACAGGCGGCGGCACTTCAGTGCAGCGTCGACTACAAGACCAACGACTGGGGCTCCGGCTTCACCGCGGACCTGACGATCACCAACCGCGGTTCGGACACCATCGACGGCTGGACGCTGACGTACGCCTACAGCGGCAACCAGAAGCTCGCCAACGGCTGGAACGGCACCTGGTCCCAGTCCGGCCAGTCGGTCAGCGTGAAGGACGCCGGCCACAACGGGAAGATCGCCGCGGGCGCCGCAGTCTCCACCGGAGCACAGTTCACCTACAGCGGCACCAACACCGCCCCCACGAGCTTCGCGGTCAACGGCACGACCTGTGCCGGTGCCCACCAGCCGCCGGTCACCGTGCTGACCAGCCCCTCGGCCGGCGCGGTCTACACGCAGGGCACCGCGGTCCCGCTCGCGGCGACGGCGGCTGCCGCCGACAACGCGACGATCAGCAAGGTCGAGTTCTACGACGACACGACCCTGCTGGGCACCGACACCAGCGCGCCGTTCACCCTGTCCGCCTCCGAATTGTCCGTGGGCAGTCACTCCCTGGTGGCGAAGGCGTACGACAGCCTGGGCGCGTCCGCGGAGTCGACACCCGTCGGCATCACGGTGGCGTCCGGTCCCGCGATCGTCGCCTCCCCCACCCAACTCGGCGTCCAGCAGGGCAAGTCGGGCACCTACGCGGTGAAGCTGTCGACGCAGCCCTCCTCCACCGTGACGGTGACGACGGCCCGCGCGAGCGGCAACTCCGGTCTGTCGGTGACCGGCGGCGCATCGTTGACCTTCACGCCGTCCAACTGGAGCACCGCGCAGAACGTGACCGTCACCGCCGACTCCTCCGGCATCGGCTCGGCGACCTTCGAGTCGACGGCGACGGGGTTCGCCAAAGCGGCGGTGACCGTGACCGAGCTGGCGGCCTCCAAGGCGTACGACGCCCGCTTCCTGGACCTCTACGGGAAGATCACCAACCCGGCGAACGGCTACTTCTCGCCGCAGGGCATCCCCTACCACTCGGTCGAGACACTGATCGTCGAGGCCCCCGACCAGGGGCACGAGACCACGTCGGAGGCCTACAGCTACCTTCTGTGGCTGCAGGCGATGTACGGCAAGGTCACCGGTGACTGGTCCAAGTTCAACGGCGCGTGGGCGCTCATGGAGAAGTACATGATCCCCACCCACGCGGACCAGCCCACCAACTCCTTCTACAACGCCGCCAAACCGGCCACCTACGCGCCCGAGCTGGACACCCCGAACGAGTACCCGGCGAAGCTCGACACGTCGGTGTCCGTGGGTTCGGACCCGATCGCGGGCGAGCTGAAGAGCACGTACGGCACGGACGACGTGTACGGCATGCACTGGCTTCAGGACGTCGACAACGTCTACGGCTACGGCGACACCCCCGGCGGCACCTGCGAGGGCGGGCCGACGGCGAGCGGGCCGTCGTACATCAACACCTTCCAGCGCGGCGCGCAGGAGTCGGTGTGGGAGACGGTTCCGCAGCCGACCTGTGACGCCTTCAAGTACGGCGGGAAGAACGGCTACCTGGACCTGTTCACCGGTGACTCGTCCTACGCCAAGCAGTGGAAGTACACGGACGCCCCGGACGCCGACGCGCGTGCCGTGCAGGCCGCGTACTGGGCCGATGTGTGGGCCAAGCAGCAGGGCAAGGGCGCTGACGTCTCCGCGACCGTGGGCAAGGCCGCGAAGATGGGCGACTACCTGCGCTACGCGATGTACGACAAGTACTTCAAGAAGATCGGCAACTGCGTGGGCCCGTCGACATGTGCGGCCGGCACCGGCAAGGACGCCTCGCACTACCTGCTGTCCTGGTACTACGCGTGGGGCGGCGCGACGGACACCGGCGCGGGCTGGGCCTGGCGGATCGGGTCGAGCCATGTGCACGGCGGCTACCAGAACCCGCTGGCGGCCTACGCGCTCAGCTCCTACGCCGATCTGGAGCCCAAGTCCGCGACCGGTACGTCGGACTGGGCGAAGTCGCTGCAGCGGCAGCTGGAGTTCTACCAGTGGCTGCAGTCGTCCGAGGGCGCCATCGCGGGCGGCGCGACGAACAGCTGGGCCGGCCGGTACGCGACGCCGCCGGCCGGCACGTCGACCTTCTACGGCATGTACTACGACCAGCAGCCCGTCTACCACGACCCGCCGTCCAACCAGTGGTTCGGCTTCCAGGCGTGGTCGATGGAGCGGGTCGCCGAGTACTACCAGCAGACGGGGAACGCGCAGGCCAAGGCGGTCCTCGACAAGTGGGTCAAGTGGGCGCTGTCCAAGACCACGATCAACCCGGACGGCACCTATCGGATCCCCTCCACCCTGCAGTGGTCGGGCCAACCCGACACCTGGAACGCCTCCAGCCCCGGCTCCAACAGCGGGCTCCACGTCACCGTCGCCGACTACACCGACGACGTCGGGGTGGCCGCCGCGTACGCCAAGACCCTGACGTACTACGGCGCCAAGTCCGGTGACGCGAACGCCAAGTCGACGGCGAAGGCACTGCTGGACGGCATGTGGAACAACTACCAGGACAGTCTGGGGGTCGCCGTGCCGGAGACGCGGGCGGACTACAACCGCTTCGCCGACAGCGTGTACGTGCCGAGCGGCTTCAGCGGCACGATGCCGAACGGAGACGCGATCAACTCGTCGTCGACGTTCGCCTCGCTGCGGTCCTTCTACAAGAACGACCCCGCGTGGTCGAAGATCCAGAGTTACCTCGCGGGTGGCGCCGCCCCCGTGTTCACGTACCACCGGTTCTGGGCCCAGGCGGACATCGCCCTGGCCATGGGTTCGTACGCGGAGCTCCTCGAATAGTCCCCGCCGGGCGCTCCGAACTCGCGGTACGCCCGAAGGCTCCGTGTGCGTCGTCCCGTCACCTGACGACGGGACCCCGGCCGGGCGACCCCCACCTGCACTGGGGGTCGCCCGGCCCTCGGTCAGGTCACGTTGCCGTAGATTCCTGCCAGTTCGGCGATCGTGCGGGCCAGGCGTGTCCGCAGGTCGGCGGGTTCCAGCACCTCGACGTCCGCCCCCAGGCGCAGGAACTCGCCGTGCGCGTGCCCGACGGACTCGATGGGCACCCTGACGACCGTACGGCCGTCCGCGTCCGTACGGAGGACGACCGCCCTCGGCAGGCTCACCCCCGGCGCCAGCCGGACGACCGCCTCACCCCGGTACAGCCGGTCGTGGAAGTCGCGCTGGTAGGCCGACCAGTACGCGGCCAGGTCGAAGTCGGCTGGGCGGGTGAACTCCTCGTCGGACGAGGAGAGTTCGAGGATCTGGTCGACACGGAAGGTACGCGGACCCGGTCCCGCCACGACGTACCAGCGGCCCGCCTTCAGGACCAGTCCGTACGGCTCCAACCGGCGCCGCACATCGGTGGGTTCGGCCCAGCGGCGGTACAGCACGCGCAGCACCCGGCCGTTCCACACCGCCTCGGCGACCGCCGGGAGGTACGGCGTCTCCTCCGCGTCCGCGTACCAGCCGGGGGCGTCGAGGTGGAAGCGCCCGCTGATCCGGTCGGCGTGGACGCGCAGCTCCGGCGGCAGGGCGGCACGGACCTTGAGCTGGGCGGCGGCCAGGACGGAGCCGAGGCCCAGCTCGGCGGCCGGGCCCGGGGCGCCGGCGAGGAAGAGGGCCTCGGCCTCCTCGGTGGTGAGGCCGGTCAGCCGGGTGCGGTAACCCTCGAGCAGACGGTAGCCACCGGCGTGGCCGGCGTCCCCGTACAGCGGTACGCCCGCCGCGCTCAGCGCCTCCACGTCGCGGTAGACCGTGCGGACGGAGACCTCCAGCTCCTCGGCGAGCTGGGCGGCGGTCATCCGGCCCCGGGTCTGGAGGAGCAGGAGGATCGAGACGAGTCGGCCGGCCTTCACTGACACAGGATGTCAGTGAAGCGGGCCTAGCGTCCTGTCATGCCTTTCGAGGAGAAGTTCCTGACCGTGCCGCCGCCCATCGAGGTGGCCGGCCGGCACATCAAGCGCTATCACGTCACCGCCGACCCGTCCGGCATCGCGCCCGACGTGGAGAAGGCCGCGTACGCGATCCTGCCCGAGCTGCTGCCGGAGCCGGACGGCACGCCGGCGGCCGCGTTCGTCGTCGTTCACCGGGGAAACGACGACGGCGCCTACGTCAACGCCTACAGCTGGGTCTGGGACAACGTCCTGCACTACGCGAACGCGGCGGCCGGCCAGCCGGTCGTCGGCTGCCCGGACCACGACCCGACGCACTTCGTCCGACCCGAACTCCCCTGGATCGGCTGCGTCTTCGAGCTGCCGCCGCTCGTGCACGAACGGGACGCCTGGGTGCGGCACATGCTCGTGCCCGACGTCCCGGACCTGGCCGCCTACCTGGCCGACTCCCTGCCCGAAGGAACCACTGGAGACCGCTCATGAGCAGCACGCACGACTTCGACTTCCTGCACGGCGAGTGGGAGGTCGCCAACCGCCGCCGCACCGACTTCCTCGACCCGGACAGCGGCTGGGAGGAGTTCCCGGCCACCCACTGGTGCCGGCCGCTGTTCGACGGCGCCGCGAACATCGACGAGATCGACATGCCGCACCTGGGGGCGAAGGGGCTGACCCTGCGCCTGTTCGACCAGGAGCGGAGGGAGTGGTCGCTGAGCTGGTCGTCCAGCCGCAGCGGCACCCTGTTCCCGCCGGTCGTCGGAGGCTTCGACGGCGACCGCGGCGAGTTCCACGGCGACGACACCTACCAGGGCAAGGACGTGCGGGTGCGTTATGTCTGGGCGGGCGTGTCCCCCGTCTCCGCGCACTGGGAGCAGGCCTTCTCCGTCGACGACGGGCGTACCTGGGTGACCAACTGGACCATGGACTTCAGCCGAAGCCGGCCGTCGGCTTCCTGAAGGCACGCAGGGTGAACTCGGGGTCGGGGCGCGGGCGTTCCTGCCCGGGCAGGGCCTTCAGGGCCGCGACGAACCGCTCGGTGAGCGGGTCGCCGGGCGGCAGCGTGGTGAACCAGCCGCGCCGCAGGTCGGCGGCGGTGCGCCGGGGACTGCGGCCCTGGCCCCGGCCCCGGAAACGGGCCTGTCCGGCGGGGCGCAGTCCGTGGGCGGTGGCGTACGACTCCACGAGCGGCGCGGCGTCCCGGGCCGGGCGGCGGGGGCGCGGGGCGAGGACGGCGTCGATGTCGCTGCCCACGTCGTGGGCGGCGGCCTTGTCGACGGTGGTGACGTACACGCCGCCCGGTTCGAGGACCCGGGCGCACTCGGCGACGACGGCCCGCACGTCCTCGGGCTCGTCGAGGAGGTGCAGCAGCCAGACGCTGGTCACCGCGTCGAAGGTGGCGTCCGGGAACGGCAGGGCGCGGCTGTCGGCCAGGACGATCGCGCCGGGCAGCCGGCCGGCCGCCATCCGGGCCATGCCGTACGTCAGGTCCACGCCCGTCACCCGGGTGGCGGGCCGGGCTGCGGCCAGGCGCCGGGTGACGATCCCGGTGCCGCAGGCCACGTCGAGGAGTCTGCGGGTGCCGGGCGGGACGAGCCCCAGGACGGCGTCGGCGGCGGCCCCGGCCCTCGGTTCGCCGCCGCGGCTGGCGTCGTAGGCGTCGGCTTCCTTGTCGTAGTCCAGCACGCGGTCAGTGTGCCCCGTGTCCCTGTGCGAGCTCCTGGACCCTGCGGGCCAGCTCGAAGTCGAGTGCGGTGACCTTGCCGCCGACGCTGTGCGTGTTCACCGAGAGGGCGACGGTGTTGTAGCCGAGGGTGAGGTCGGAGTGGTGGTCGAGCTCGTCCTGCACCTGGGCGATGTGGATCACCATCGCGGTCGCGGCGAAGTGGGTGCCGAGGCGGTAGGAGCGGGTGAGCCGGTCCGCGTCGACCGACCAGCCCGGCAGCTCGGCGAGCCGGTCCTCGATCTCCTTCTGCGACAGCGGTTCGACGGCCATGACCTCGCTCCTTCCCGGTGGTGGGACACGGACTCCCAGCGTGCCACAGCCGCACCACGACGGCCCGTCGCGGTCACCTGCCCCCCGTACATACCTCCGCTTCTCGACTACGGTCGTATGCATGACCATCGTCGCGACCGGCAAAGCCGCCTCCTCCGCCGCCCCGTCCGACAAGGGTGTGGGCCCGCTGCTGCGGGCCTGGCGGGAGCGGCGGCGGGTGAGTCAGCTGGAGCTGGCGCTGCGCGCCGACTCCTCCGCCCGGCACATCAGCTTCGTCGAGACGGGGCGTTCCCGGCCGAGCGAGGAGATGGTGCTGAGGCTGGCCGAGCACCTTCAGGTGCCGGTGCGTGAGCGCAACGCCCTGCTGGTGGCGGCGGGTTACGCCCCGCACTATCCGGAGACCCCGCTGGACTCGCCCGCGCTGGACGCCCTCCGGCAGGGCCTGGAACGGCTGATCCGGTGCTACGAGCCCTACCCGGCGTTCGTGGTCGACGCGGTGTACGACGTCGTCGCTGCGAACCGCGGCATGACGATGTTCCTCGACTCAATCCCGGAGTTCCTGCTCCGGCCCCCGCTGAACGCCATGCGGTTGACCCTGCACCCCGAGGGTCTCGCGCCCCGCATCCGCAACCTCCCCGAGTGGCGCGGGCATCTGCTCGCCCAGATGGAGCGGGAGATCGCCCTGCACCGCTCCGAGCCCCTGCGCAAGCTGTACGAGGAGGTGGCCGCGTATCCGGTACCGGTACCTGACCCGGAACCAGGCCGTGAACCGACAGACGCGGTCCCCTACTTCGCCCTCCCCCTGCAGATCGAGCACGACGGCCGCACCCTGTCCTTCGTCTCGTCCATCTCCACCTTCAACACCCCCATGGACGTCACGGTCGCCGAACTGGCCGTGGAGACCCTCCTCCCGGCCGACCCGGCGACCGTCAAGTACCTCCAGACACAGTTGACTTGATCCCTTCTTGATTCCGAACCTGTGGAACCGGAACCGGAACATGGCACACTGCTGCGGCAGACTTCGGCGCGTAGGGGAGGCGTGGCGTGAGTGAGCGGCGGCCTGCGCCTACCGTGGGGCAGGTGGTGCTCGGCAGGCGGCTGCAGGAGCTGCGGGAGGCCGCCGGGCTCAAGCGTGAGGAGGCTGCCCGCGTCCTGCGGGTGGCCCCGGCGACCGTACGGCGCATGGAGATGGCCGAGGTCGCGCTGAAGATCCCGTACGTGCAGGTGCTGCTGGAGACCTACGGCGTCCCGGACGAGGAGGCGACGGCCTTCGTCGAGCTGGCCGAGGAGGCCAACCAGCCGGGCTGGTGGCAGCGGTTCCACGACGTGCTGCCGGAGTGGTTCAGCCTGTACGTCAGCCTGGAGGGCGCCGCCGGGATCATCCGCTCCTACGAGCCGCACTTCGTGCCCGGCCTGCTGCAGACCGAGGACTACGCGCGTGCCGTGATGGAAGCAGGAACGATCGGCCAGACCGGCGCCGAGAACATCGAACGCCACGTTTCCCTGCGGATGACCCGGCAGACGCTCCTGGAACGCCCGGACCCGCCCCACCTCTGGGTGATCATGGACGAGACGGTGCTGAAGCGCCCGGTCAGCATCCGCGGCGAGGTGATGCGTGAACAGCTGGACAAGCTGCTGGAGTTCGCCGAGCGCGACCGGGTCACCCTGCAGGTCGCGGAGTTCAAGGACGGCCCGCACCCGGGGACGTACGCGCCCTTCTCGCTGTTCCGCTTCGACGAGCCCGAACTCCCCGACATGGTCTTCACCGAGTATCTGACCGGCGCGCTGTACCTGGACTCGCGCACCGAGGTCTCCGCACATCTGGAGGTCCTCGACCACATGGCGGCGCGAGCCGCGTCGGCCCAGCGCACGAAGAAGATCCTTCGGGAGTACCGCGAGACCTTCTGAGCCCCCGCCGCGTCCCGCACACCACCTTCCGCACACGAGGAGACGACACCGCATGACCGGATCCGACGCCGCGCCCCGGATAGACACCAGCCGCCCGCACCCGGCGCGGGTGTACGACTGGTGGCTGGGCGGCAAGGACAACTACCCCGTGGACGAGGAGCTGGCCCGCAGGATCCTCGCCCTGGACAGCACGGCCGTACGGGGGGCCCGGGCCAACAGAAGGTTCATGCACCGGGCCGTCCGCACGGTCGCCGAGGCGGGGATACGCCAGTTCCTGGACATCGGCACGGGCATCCCCACCGAGCCCAACCTGCACCAGGTGGCGCAAGGCGTGGCGGCGGAGTCCCGGGTGGTGTACGCCGACAACGACCCGATCGTGCTGCGGCACGCCCAGGCCCTGCTGCACGGCTCCGCCGAGGGCTCCACGGACTACGTGCACGCGGACGTGCGGGACATCGACACCCTGCTGGCCCGGGCGGCCGAGACCCTGGACCTCACCCGTCCGGTGGCGCTGTCGCTGGTGGCCCTGACCCACTACCTGGGCGACGAACCCGACGGCGACGACGTCCACGGCCTGGTGGGCAAGTACGTCGCGGCCCTCGCCCCCGGCAGCTATCTGATCCTGTCGCAGGTCACCGCCGACCTGAACCCGGAGGCCATCGCGAAGGCGGCGGCCGCCTTCCAGGGCAGCGGCACCCCCTTCCACCCCCGCCCGATCACCGAGGTGTACCGCTTCTTCGAGGGCCTGGAGCTGCTGGGCCCCGGTGTCATCCCGGTGACGGGGTGGCGCCCGGAGGCCGAGGACGTGGCGGCGCAGGCCGAGGGTGTCGTACCGGTGTACGCGGGGGTCGCCCGCAAGAACTGACCCGTACGGGTGTCCTGAACAGGTGCGTTCCCCTGCCCGCCCCTAGCGTCGAGGCACAGGGCGAGCAAGGGAGCCACGCACCTGCCCAAGGAGGCCCGATGCCCTCGGACGCAGTGCTCTACCAGGCGGCGGCGCTGTGCCTCACCTACCCGGACGAGGACTTCGTCGCCCGGCTGCCGCTGCTGCGGGAAGCCGCCCCGCAGCTGAGGGAGTTCGTCGACCACGCGGCCCTCACGCCGCGGCGGGAACTGGCCGCGCACTACGTGCGGGTCTTCGACTCCGGGAACCGCCACAGCCTGTACCTCAGCCGGTGGCAGGACGTCGGCTCCCGGCGGCGCGGCACGTCTCCCGGCACTTTCAAGGACGTCTACCGAGCCGCCGGACTGGAGCTCACCGGCGAGGAACCGCCCGACTTCCTGCCCGCGGTGCTGGAGTTCACGGCGCGCACCGGCGACACCGGTCTCCTCACCGGACACCGCGACGGCCTGGAGCGACTCCGTTCCCGGCTCACCGGCTTCGGCACCCCGTACGCGTCCGTCCTGCACGCCGTGTGCGCGACGCTGCCGAGCCGCCACACGAGGGGACCCTAGGCGGCGCCGCCCTTCGTGTCGCGGTCCTCGTCGACGATCTCCGCGTCCACCACGCCCTCCTCGTCCTGCGGTGAGGTGTGCTGCTCGGTGCCGCTGCCGCTGTCCGTGCCGGACGACGGCTGTTCCGCCTGCGCGTACATCGCCTGGCCCATCTTCTGGCTGACGGACGCCAGTTTCTCGACCCCGGCGCGGAGTTCGGCCGTGTCCCCGTCGCGCTCCAGCAGCCCCTTCAGCTCGGCCGTCGCCTCCTGGACCTCCGTCCTGGTGTCGGCGGGGACACGGTCCTCGTTGTCGCGGATGAACTTCTCGGTCTGGTAGACGAGTTGCTCCGCCTGGTTGCGGGTCTCGGCGGCCTCGCGGCGCCTGCGGTCCTCCTCGGCGTACTGCTCCGCCTCCCGCATCATGCGGTCGATGTCGTCCTTGGGCAGCGCGGAACCGCCCGTCACCGTCATCTTCTGCTCGCGGCCGGTCGCCAGGTCCTTCGCCGAGACGTGCATGATCCCGTTCGCGTCGATGTCGAAGGCCACCTCGATCTGCGGCACCCCGCGCGGGGCGGGCGGCAGCCCGGTGAGGTCGAAGACGCCCAGCTTCTTGTTGTACGCGGCGATCTCGCGCTCGCCCTGGTAGACCTGGATGCCGACGGACGGCTGGTTGTCGGTGGCCGTCGTGAAGATCTCCGAACGCCGGGTCGGGATCGTCGTGTTGCGTTCGATGAGCTTGGTCATGATGCCGCCCTTGGTCTCGATGCCGAGGGACAGCGGGGTGACGTCGAGGAGGAGGACGTCCTTCACGTCACCGCGGATGACGCCGGCCTGCAGGGCCGCGCCGACGGCCACGACCTCGTCCGGGTTGACGCCCTTGTGCGGGTCCTTGCCGGTGAGCTCCTTGACCAGGTCGGTGACGGCCGGCATCCGGGTCGAGCCGCCGACCAGGATGACGTGGTCGATCGCCGACAGCTTCACGTTCGCGTCCTTGACCGCCTGGTGGAAGGGGGTCTTGCAGCGGTCGAGCAGATCGGCGGTGAGCTCCTGGAACTGGGCGCGGGTCAGCTTCTCGTCGAGGTGCAGCGGGCCCTCGGCGGAGGCGGTGATGTAGGGCAGGTTGATCGTGGTCTCGGACGAGCTGGACAGCTCGATCTTCGCCTTCTCGGCGCCCTCCCGCAGCCGCTGGAGCGCCATCTTGTCCTTGCCGAGGTCGATGCCGTACTGCCCCTGGAACTTCTTGACCAGGTGCTCCACGATCCGCTGGTCCCAGTCGTCGCCGCCCAGATGCGTGTCGCCGTTGGTGGCCTTGACCTCGATGACCCCGTCGCCGATCTCCAGCAGCGACACGTCGAAGGTGCCGCCGCCGAGGTCGAAGACCAGGACCGTCTGCTCCTCGCCGCGGTCGAGGCCGTAGGCGAGGGCCGCGGCCGTCGGCTCGTTGATGATCCTGAGCACCTTCAGGCCGGCGATCTCCCCGGCCTCCTTGGTCGCCTGCCGCTGCGAGTCGTCGAAGTACGCGGGTACGGTGATCACCGCGTCCGTGACGTCCTCGCCGAGGTAGGACTCGGCGTCCCGCTTGAGCTTCTGCAGCACCCGCGCGGACAGCTCCTGCGCCCGGTAGCGCGTCCCGTCGATCGACCCCTGTTCGGGGAAGCGCCAGTGCGCGTCGCCCATGTGCCGCTTCACCGACCGGGCCGTCCGCTCGACGTTCGTCACGGCCTGCCGCTTGGCGACCTCTCCGACCAGCACCTCCCCGTTCTTGGCGAAGGCCACGACCGACGGTGTGGTCCTGGCCCCCTCCGCGTTGGCGACGACGGTGGGTTCGCCGCCCTCCAGCACGGCCACCACCGAGTTCGTGGTCCCGAGATCGATCCCGACCGCACGTGCCATCTCCGTCCCCTTCCGCCAGGGCGCTTCTCAGACTCCAGCACAAAACTTGAGTGCGCTGTTGTCAATGCCGCGTAGGGCCCGGGTACCCCGGAAAACGGAGGTGCCGCGCCTCTGCGCGAGACGCGGCACCGGTGTCGCGGACGTTCAGGAAAGCTTGGCGGACAGGGTGATCGTCGTGCCGGCCAGCGCCTGGCTGACCGGGCAGTTCTTCTTGGCGTCCTCGGCGGCGGCGACGAACGCGTCGTTGTCGATGCCGGGGACCGTGCCCTCGACGGTGAGGTGGATGCCGGTGATGCCCTCACCCGGCTGGAAGCTGACGTCGGCGGAGGTGACGAGCTTGGTGGGCGGGGTGCCGGCGCCGTTCAGGGCGTGCGACAGCGCCATGGAGAAGCAGCTGGAGTGCGCGGCGGCGATCAGCTCCTCGGGGCTGGTCTTGCCGTTCGCGTCCTGGGAGCGCGAGGCCCACGTGACCGGCTGCGCCTCGATGGCACCGGAGGAGTCGAAGTTGACGACCCCGTTGCCCTCGATCAGGCTGCCTTCCCAGACGGTGTGTGCGGAGCGCGTGGTTGCCACGGTGAATCCTTCCGACTTCCTGGTGTTCCTTGCGACCCCATCCGATCACATTCCGGCTCATCGCACCCGGAAGACGGGCCCTCGGGCGGTGAACGGCAGCCGGGCGCCCTGCGGGATGAGATAGGCGTGCTCCCGGCGCACCCGCAGCACGTCGCACCAGCCGTCGGTGATCACGAGGACGGGCGCGGTGGGCGGGAAGTCGTCGGCGCGCAGGAGCAGGTCGATCCCGGGCTGCAGGACCGTGCCGCCCCGGCCGTGTACCCGTACCCGCCCGGCGATCTCCGTGACCGGCAGGAAGCCCGCGTCGTGCGGGGCCGCGTCGCAGAAGACCACACGGGCGGCCGGCACGTCCCGGGCCCCGGCGTACGAGGCGATCGCCCCGAGCGCCTTGCCGAGCAGGGTGCGGTCCATGGACCCGGAGGTGTCCAGCACGACACCGAAGGTGCAGCGGGCGATCTCCTCGGGCGGGAAGTACCGGCCCGCGCGCGGGATGTCCGGCGTCGAGGACTGGCGGCGGGAGGGACGGGCGTACGACCGCACGGGCTGCGGACTCGGCACGAACTCGTCGAACCAGCGGGCGAGTTGCGCGTCCCAGGGCAGCGGCGGGTGGCTGAGCGCGCGGATCTCCTCGACCAGGCCGCCGGGCAGGAACCCGCGCTCCTGCCGCTGGTGCAGGTCCAGGCCCTGGGCGAGGCCCCGGCGGTAGAACCCGTCCAGGTCGACGTACTCGCCGGGCGGGCCGAGCGGGGCGCCGAGGATGTCGCCGAGGCCCTTGCCGCGCAGGGTGGCCAGCCGCCGCATCCGGCGCAGGTCGCCGGCGAGACGGTCGTGGACCTCCTCCGCGGACAGACCGGTCAGCGCGGGGTCGTACAGCAGTCCCTCCGGCATGGTGCCGATCTGCATCTCCCGCAGCCAGTCGTTGATGACGTAGTCGCAGGCGACGTTGAAGAGGTAGGGGTCACGGGTGCCGCAGCGGTCGCCGTGGCGCAGGGCGGCGTGCAGCATCTCGTGCGCCAGGATGAACCGCCACTCCTCGTCGTCGAAGGTCCGCAGCGGGTTGATGTAGATCTCGCCGGCCTCCGCGTTCACCGCGGCCACGGAAATGCCGTGGGCGCGGGCGAGTTCGGCGTCGGCGACCAGCTTGATGCCGGCCGCGATGCCGCCGAGCAGCGGGTAGGAGGAGATGAACCAGCTCAGGGCCTTCTGCCAGGGCCGCTGCGGGGCGAGTTCGCCGCTGAGCGAGTCGCGGCGGCCGCCGGCCAGGTCCATCGCCGCGGACACGGTCCGGGTCAGGGCACCGGCGAACGCCAGCTGGTGGTCCGGGGGCCCGCTGCGCCATCCGTGCCAGGTCAGGAGCAGCTGGTCGGGTTCGTCGCCCGCCGTGCCGCACCGCTCGTACGCGGCCGGGAGTCCGTCCCGCCGCCAGCGCGCGGCGAGTTGCTCCTCGTCGCCGTCCGGATAGGAGCCGGGGAGTTCCTCGGGAGCGGTGCCGATGGTGAAGTTCAGCAGGAACCGGTTGACGACGACGCAGCGGGCGGCGAGGTCGAACCGGTCCGGCTGGACGCGCTCGCCCTTCGCCGCCGGGACGTGCCCGAAACCGAGGTGCAGCACTGCGTGCGCGAGCGCCCAGGCCCAGGCGGCCGGTTCGGCGAGCCGGAAGGGGTGGACGTGCAGGTCGGCGTCGGAGTCGACGACCACCAGGCCGTCACGGGGCGCGAGCTTGCACTCCTCGTCCCGGCAGACGTCGAACTCCACTGCCGCGAGCGCCGGGTTGGCCTGCACCAGCCGCAGTCCCTCGGCGAACGCCTCGGCCGCGAGGTCCCGCTTCTTCGGCCCCTTCGCGCGGGGACGGCTCACCGCCGCGCCTCCACCAGCCGCGGCATGTCCCGGGCCGCCTCGATGAGGAACCACGAGGGCAGCACGGGGTTGCCGTCGGCGTCGGAGGCGATGACGGTCTGCGCGACCTCGACGGAGATCTCGGCGAGCTGCACGAGCAGCGACTTGGCGCGGTACGCGGTCTGCCGGCCGTTCGCCGACATGTGCTCCTTGCTGACCGGGAGTTCCTTGATCAGCCGGCCGCGGAAGGACTCGGCGAGGTAGTAGAGCAGGTCGCGGTCCTCGAGGCGGTTCGGCCAGCGGGCGTCGCCCTTGATGATCGCCTCGATGCCGAACCTGCTGCGCACGATCTTGACGTAACCGCAGAAGGCGGTCGCGTGCACGGGCGTCAGAGTGCCGTGCGCCAGCACCTTCAGCGTCTCCTCGTCGACGCCCTGGCCGAAGGAGTGCAGGGCGTCGGAGAGCATGTGCCAGGAGCGGGGCGTGGAGAACGGCTCCTCGGTCTTGGGCGGCTTGGACCAGAGGTGGTCGGGGCGGTCGGTGAGGTGGTCCAGGACCCAGGGGTGGATGTCGTTGTTCACGGCCCAGGTCAGCCAGTCCTTCGCGGACGCCTCCAGATGGACGTGGGTGAGGCGGTTGACGAGGGCGGAGGCGATGGGACGGGCGAGCGCGTTGTCCGTGGCGCGGTTGCCGGCGCCGATGACGATGGAACCCTTGGGGAGCTCGTAGGTGCCGATGCGGCGGTCGAGGATGAGGGAGTAGAACGCCTTCTGGACGTCGGGGGTGGCCGCGTTGAGCTCGTCCAGGAACAGGCAGTACGGCTCGTCGCGGGCGATCGCCTCGGGCGGGCAGAACACCGAGCGGCCGTCGCGGATCTGCGGAACGCCGATCAGGTCCTCGGGCGCGAGCTGCGTGCCGAGCAGGCTCACGCACTCCAGCCCCAGCGACTCGGCGAACTCCCGCACCAGCGAGGACTTTCCGATGCCGGGCGCGCCCCAGAGGAACACGGGACGGACGGTGGCCAGGCCCAGCAGCAGCTCGGGGACACGGGCGGGAGTGACGGTGACGGCAGCCTGCAAGGGCGGGGTTCCTTAGGGATGTCCGGGCGATGTCCGACCCGAACAGTGTGTGCGTACGGCTCCGCCCGCGCAGCTGATTTTCAGGCGGCCCGCTCCCGCTCGTCCTTGCCGGACAGCGGCACCTGCGGCCCGTTCAGCTCCCGCAGCCACCGCCGCAGCACCCGGTGGACCTGCTCCGCGCCGACGAGTTCGGAGCCCTCCTCCACCGGCTCGGAGAAGGCGAGCGGGGACAGCAGGAAGGGCCTGGCCTGGGCGCCGCCGAGGCCGCCGTGGGAGCCGATCTGCTCCTCGAAGGCGAGGACCTCGCCGTCCGCCGGGTCGTGGAAGGAGTTGACCATGATGTCGGCGGTGTGCGGGAAGGAGTGCGTGCGCCGCACGGCGTCCGCCGCTCCGGGCCCGAAGACCTCGAGCGGCCCCGGATCGTCGTCGAGCCGCGCGAGCGGGATCTCGGCACCGTGGGCGCCGAGCACGAGCCCACCGTGCTCCTCGCTGCGCACGAGGAGGAAGCCGATGCCGGGATGGTTGGCGAGGGTCGTCAGCAGGGCGGGGTGGCGGGCGTCGATCTCCTCCTTGCTCATCCGGTGCGGCACGTCGGGGAAGGAGACCAGTCCGAGGTTGCCGGAGGCCAGCACCAGCGGCTCGGAGTGGCGGGACGGGCGGTACTGCTCGCCGCGCTCCTCGACGGGCCGCCGCAGCGCCGCCCGCACCGCCACCCGCGCCTCGGCGCCGCTGTGGGTGCGCTGCGCCTTGCGCGGCACCGGCAGTCCGCAGCCGGCCCGCACCAGCTCGCCGAGACCGAGGCCGTAGCGGGCGCGGAAGGTCTCGCCGGGGCTCTGCCCGTGGTCCGACAGCACGACGATGCGGTACGGCCGCGGGGCGTGCTCGGCGACGTTCGCGATCAGCGCCAGCGCCCGGTCGAGGCGCTGGAGGACCTTCTCGGCGTCGCGGCTCATCGGCCCCGAGTGGTGCGCGACCTCGTCGTAGGCGACCAGGTCGGCGTAGACGGCGGTGCGGCCGGCGAGCAGGTCGCCCATCACGGCGGCGACCACGACGTCCCGTTCGACGACGGTCGCGAAGGCGCGGACGAGGGGATACAGGCCGCCCCGGGAGACGCGTGGCCGCTGCTTGCGCATCCGGGCCCTGGTCGACTCGCCGATCTCGCGGCCGACCTCGGCGACGAAGGACATGACGGTGCGCACCGCGTTGGCGGGGTCGGAGAAGTAGGCGAAGTAGCCGGCCCGGGAGCGGTTCTCCCGGCCGCGGCGGCGGGTGGCTATGGACAGCACGAGGGCCTGTTCGTCGGCGCCGCCGCCGAAGAGGTTGCCGCGGCTCGCGCCGTCGACGGTGAGCAGTCCGCCGTCGCCGGTGAACTCGACGGCTCTTCGCTGGAGTTCGGCCGCGCTGGTCGGGCGGTTGCAGACCATGACCTCGCGGCGGTCCTTGTCGTACCAGCGGAACGCGGGCACGTCGTGGTTGGTGCCGTGCAGGATGCCGAGCTGGCTGGCCCCGGTCTGGCTGGACCAGTCGGTGCGCCAGGGGGTGAGCCGGTGGGTGCCCTCCAGCCACCGGGCGACGGTGGGCATCAGGCCCTTGCCGACGGCGGCCACGAGGACGTCGTGGCCGACGCCGTCCAGTTGCAGGAAGACGGTCCCCGGGGTGGCCGGACCGGGCGTGCCGGGCACGCGGCGGCGGTCGGCGAGACGGTAGAGGCGACGGCGGTAGGCGTCGTCGTCGCGCACCGCCAGGGCACCGCCGGTGGCGGAGGCGACGGCGGACATCACCGCGGCGACGACCACGGCCGTCTCGGGGGCGGCCTCGGCGCTGGAGGACGGGTTCAGCCGCAGGGCGACCAGCAGCAGGGAGCCGTTCAGGACGAAGACCAGCAGGCCGAGGACCAGCGCCGGCACGAGCAGCAGGGCGCGCACGAGCAGCGGCCACACCAGGGCCGAGAGCACACCGAAGGCACCGGCGCCGACAGCGGCGGTCACGGCGATGTGCGTGGCGCTCTCCCCGTCCGGGGACTGGAGCCGGAAGTCGGGCAGGATGCCGGCGAGCACGAGCATGGTGACCGTGGAGACCGCCCACACCACGACGCTCCGCCCCAGCTGGCTGGCGACCCGCCGCCACCGCACACCACGCACGCCCGGTCCACCTCACGTCCCGTCCCGCCGTCCCCGCGGGCCCGGACCAAGCCTGTCATACGAGCTGACCGGGGGCGGTTGCTACCGGCCGTCGTAGCCGGCCGTCGGCATCGACAGTCTGCGGTGCACCCGGGCCTTCATCTGGGCGTCGTAGCGCGGTTCGGCGCTGCCCACCGTCTCCACCCGCACCCCGCGCCGGGCGCACTCGGCGGTGAACTCCTCGACCGACGACAGCGCGCTCTCCAGGACCCGGCGGCTGGGGGCCACGAACAGGTCCACGCCGGGCCGGACCCCGTCCCACAGGACGCAGTGGTCCGCCCGCACCCCCCGGACCAGCAGCTCCCGGGCGATCGTGTACCCGTGTTCCGCCGCCCAGCGCGCGCACATCGCGTGCTGGCTGCGGGAGTCCACCAGGAAGGGATCGGCGTCCAGCTCCTCGAGCGGTGTCAGACTCGCGATCGCCGTCACACGCACGCCTACCGGGCCCATGGCGTCCCCCTCACCTCCGGGTTTCGCCGCCGACCCTACTCCAGCCCGTAGGCTTCGGGGAGTCGCGCGAAGGAGGCAAAGAGGTGCCGGTGGAGATCACCTGGTGGGGTCACGCCACCTGCACGCTCCGGGACTCCGGCGTCCGGGTGCTCACCGACCCCCTGTTCGCCCGCCGCCTGGCCCATCTGCGCCGTCGCCGGGGTGCCGTCCCGCCGCCCGGCGCCTGGCAGGCGGACGTGGCCCTGGTCTCCCATCTGCACGCCGATCACCTGCATGTCCCCTCGCTCCAGCGGCTCGCGCCGGGCACCCGCCTGCTGGTGCCCCGGGGTGCGCCCCGGGCCGTCCCGGGTCTGCGCCGGCTCACGCATCTCACGGTGACCGAGGTGGGCGCCGGGGACGTCACACGGGTTGGTGACCTGGTCGTACGGGCGGTACCCGCGCTGCACGACGGGCGGCGGCTGCCGGTCGGGCCGCACCGCTCCCCCGCTCTCGGGTACGTCGTCGAGGGCGAGGGGCGCACGTACTTCGCCGGTGACACCGGGCTGTTCGACACCATGGCGAAGGAGGTCGGGCCCGTCGACGTGGCGTTGCTGCCGGTCGGCGGCTGGGGGCCGTACCTCGGGGAGGGGCACCTGGACGCGGGGCGGGCGGCGCGGGCGCTGGCCCGGCTGGGGGCGCGCAGCGCGGTGCCGGTGCACTACGGCACGTACTGGCCGATCGGGATGGACGCCGTGCGCCCCCATGAGTTCCATGCGCCGGGCGAGGAGTTCGTGCGCCTGGCCGCCGAGTACGCGCCGTCCGTGGCGGTGCACCGGCTCGGGCACGGGGAGAGTGTGCGGCTGGAGGTCGCGCGGTGATACAGCTGGCCGTCACCGCGACGACCGTGCCGACCGAGTCGACCCAGCAGGCGATCGGATACCCGTCGCTGTTCCTGCTGGTGCTGTTCGGGGCGCTGGTCCCGGTGATTCCGACGGGGGCGCTGGTCAGCACGGCCGCGGTCGTGGCCTTTCACCAGACCGACCCCTTCTCGATGCTGCTGGTGTTCGTGACGTCGTCGGTGGCGGCGTTCCTCGGGGACGCGGCGCTGTACTGGCTGGGGCGGCGCGGGCTGAAGTCGAGGAACGGCTCGCGGTGGCTGGAGGCGATACGGTCGCGGGCGCCGGAGGAGCGGCTGGCGCAGGCGCAGTCGAAGCTGGCCGAGCACGGGATCGCGGTGCTGGTGCTGTCCCGGCTGGTGCCGGCCGGGCGGATTCCGGTGATGCTGGCCTGTCTGCTGGCGAAGTGGCCGCTGCGCCGGTTCGCGCGGGGCAACCTTCCGGCGTGCCTCGCGTGGGCGGCCACCTACCAGGTGATCGGGATCCTGGGCGGGTCGCTGTTCCCGGAGCCCTGGGAGGGCGTGGTGGCGGCGGTCGCGCTGACCGTCCTGGTCAGCGCGGCCCCCACCCTCTGGCGCAAGATCCGCCGGACGACCACCGCCTGAGCGCTCCGCTGCGGGCGCCGCGATCTGCCGTCGTTCTGCTGCGGCGCCGTCATGGCTGGTCGCGCCCACGCGGCGGAGCCGCACATCGACCGCGGCACCGCGCTCCCTCGGGGCGCCGCCGAACCGCAGCGGACTTCATCCCACCCGCTCAGTCCAGCACCCGCGAGCCCCCCACCGGCAGGTCCCACAGGTTCTCCCGGTCCAGGCCCGCCTTCTCCCAGGCGGCGCGCACCCGGGTGAGCGGTTCCATCACCGGCTCCGCCGACAGGACGAACGTGCCCCAGTGCATCGGCGCCATCCGGCGCGCGCCGAGGTCCTGGGCGGCCCGTACCGCTTCCTCCGGGTCGCAGTGGACGTCGCTCAGCCACCAGCGGGGGTCGTACGCCCCGATCGGCAGCAGGGCCAGGTCGATACCGGGGTAGCGGCGGCCGATCCGGTCGAACCAGTGGCCGTAACCCGTGTCTCCGGCGAAGTACACGCGCCGGCCGTCGGGGTCGGTGAGGACCCAGCCGCCCCAGAGGCTGTGGCAGGTGTCGGTGAGGGTGCGCTTGGACCAGTGGTGGGCGGGGACGAAGTCGAAGCGGACGCCGTTCAGTTCGGCGGCCTCCCACCAGTCCAGCTCGGTGACGGCCGTGAACCGGCGGCGGTGGAACCAGCGGGCGAGGCCCGCCGGGACGAACACCGGGGTGTCGCGCGGGAGTCGGCGCAGGGTGGGGGCGTCCAGGTGGTCGTAGTGGTTGTGGCTGATGACGACCGCGTCCACGCGCGGAAGGGACTCCCAGGGCACGCCGACCGGGGTGATGCGGGCCGGGGTGCCGAGGATGCGACGGGACCAGACCGGGTCGGTGAGGACGGTCAGACCGCCGATCTGGACGATCCAACTGGCGTGCCCGGCCCAGGAGACGGCGACCGTGCGGGCGTCGACGCGGGGC
>NZ_WVUG01000083.1 GCF_017614965.1 Streptomyces griseorubiginosus
GGTTCGGGCCAGACCAGGAGGACCGGGCAGGGGGCGTGGTCCAGGACGAAGCGGCTGGCGGGGCCGAGGCTGTGCGGACCCAGATGGGTACGGTCGCCGTCGCGGGCCAGGATGAGCAGATCGGCGTTCTCGACCGCCGCGACGACCTCGCGTTCGACGCGGCCGGTGCGCTCGGTACGGGTGCAGGGCCGGCCGAGCCGGTCGGCGGCGGCACGCAGCAGCTGGTCGGCGGAGGCCGCGGCGAGGTGTTCGACGCGGGTGCCGGGATCGCGTTCGGCGTGCCCCCGGCCCAGCAGTCCGGCGAACGCGCCGTGCGCCACGCTCGGCAGGTCCTCCGGGGTGACATGGAGCAGGACGACGTCCGCGTCCTCGGGCGCGTGTCCGCGCGCGGCGTCCACGCACGCGGGCCAGGTGCCCTCGACGATCCAGACCACCACGTTCACGCGGTCAGCCTCCTTCGGCGACGACGGGCGACACTCGCCGATGAACGCCGATGAACGGCGATGAGCGGCGATGGCTGCGACACCCACAGTGCCATGATCCCGCCGCCGGGCATCGTCATTCGACGCCGAGCATCCTGTCCTCCGCATGCGCGCCGAACTCCGCCACCCGGACCTCCGCCACGCGCTCGTACCGTCTGATCCGGTCGGTCCAGGCCGCGTCGACGCCGAAGGCGACCTGGGCGAAGCCGACCTGGGCGACGGCCTCGGCCACACCCGGGTCGCCCGGCGCCAGGACGCGCACCGGGTCGTCCAGGGCGAGGGTGTGCGGGGGCACGAAGAACTCGTCCGGCAGCACCGCACGGGCGTGGACCAGCGCGCCGACGGCCACGACCGCGCCGGCACCGAGGCGTGCGGCCTGCAGGACGGCCGCCGAGGTGGCGAGGTAGGCGCACCGGCCCACCTCGCACCCGAGCAGGGTGGCGTGCGGTCCGACGAAGACGTGGTCGCCGAGCAGCACGGGGTGGTCGCCGGGGACCGCGGAGGCGCGCAGGACCGCGTTCTCGCAGATCACCGACGCCTCGCCGATGTCGATCCGGGAGCCCCCGGCATCGAGCACCGCGCCGTACATCACCCGGGCGCGCGGCCCGACCCGTACGTCTCCGACCAGCGTGGCGGTCGGTGCCACGTAGGCCGTGGGGTGGACCTGCGGGGCGTGCCCGCGGTGCTCGATGCGGATCCCGTCCTGGTTCGCGGTCATACGTCGATTGTTTCCGCCGGCGCCCTCGGGGCCTGGCGGATTTCGGACGTCGTGTCCGCGCCTTCCCCGGTCAGCCGTCCCGTCGCGCGGTGACGGTGTGCGTGCCCGGGGCCAGTCCGGTGATCGTGACGCGCCCGTCCTCGACACCTACCGTGCCGTCGGACGCGCGGTGCCCGTCCCACATCCGTCGTCCGTCGGCCCGTACGGTCAGACGGCCGCTGTCCCCCGGCAGCGCGACCGTGCCCCGGGTCCCCCGCGGGACCTCCACCTCCAGTCGGAAGACTGATCCGGAGTTCTCCCATGCGACGCGCAAAGGGCCGTGAGGGGTGGGGAGTTGGCCCTGGGCCCAGGAGACGTCGCCGGGTTGGGGGCACACCTCCCAGGTGGCGTATCCGGGGGACGTCGGCCGGGCGCCCAGCAGGTGGTGGGTCAAGGCCGGGAGGACACCGGTGGACCAGCCGTGGGCCATGCTGGTGTAGGCGTCCTCGTAGAGCGAACCGCCCGGGCCGATGCCCTCCCAGTTGGTGATGCCGGGGTCGTGGGCGTCCATCCAGCCGTAGGTGCGCCGGATCTGGTCGAGCGCGGAGTCGGCGCGTCCTGCGGTGAAGCGGGCCACGATCTCCGGGTATGACGTGAAGGCGTAGACGCGCTGCGAGGCGCCGTCGAAGATCGTGTCGTTGTCCATGAAGGCGTTGCCGTACGGGCGCCTCGTGGTGGCGTCGAGATGGGCGAGCGCGGACTGCGCGCGGCCGGTGTCGGCGACGCCGGCGGTGACGGCGAGGGAGTTGCCGTCCTGGGCGTGCCGGACGGCCCCGGTGCCGGAGTCGAGATAGGCGCCCGAACTCGCGTCCCACAGGTGGGAGTTGATGGCGTCCTTCACGGCGTCGGCCCGCTGCGTCCAGCGTGTCGCGTCGGCCTGGTGTCCCAGTAGACGGGCGAGTCGGGCGGCGTCGTTGAGTGCCTGGACGTAGAGGGCGTTGTAGTAGGTGACCCTCCCGGTGCGTCCGAGGAAGGCGTAGTCGCCGTATCCGCCGGTGTTGTTGAGTCCCTTGCTGAGCAGTCCGGCCTCGTCGGTGACGCTCGGGTACCAGGTGTCCAGGACCTTCAGCAGGTTGGGGTAGTAGCGGGTGGCGTAGGCGCGGTCCCCGGTGTAGAGCACGTAGTCCCAGCTGCAGGTGATCCACCACAGTGGATAGTCGAACAGCGGGAGGGTGTAGGTGGCGATGGAGGCCGGCGGGATCCAGCCGTCGGCGCGCTGATGGTCGGCGAGGTCGGCGAGCACGTTGCGGGCGGCGGCCGCGGTGTCGTCGTGGGTGAGGTACAGCGTCCGGGCGGAGACGGCGAGATCGCCGACGTAGGGGTCGCGGTCGCGTTTGGCCCCGTCGTGCAGGACGAGCTTGCCCTCCAGGGAGGCGGTCCAGGCGTTGCGCGGGTCGACGTCGTCCTGGCGGAAGGTGTCGGTGACGAGTTCGTTGGTGTACGCGGCGCCGTACCAGTAGCGGTTGAGGTCGTCGTCGGAGCAGAGGAACCAGCCGCGATAGGTGGCCGGGGTGCCGACGTAGGCGGTGAAGTCCAGGCTGACGGAGTCGATTTCGACGGTTCCCCAGGGCTGGGCGGCCGGGGCGTCGCTCGCCATCGCGTCCAGGGTGATGCGCAGGTAGCGGAAGCCGTGCAGTCCGTCGGCGTAGACCTTGTCGCCGGACTGGAAGCCCTTGCGGTCGGTCCATTCCGCACCCTTGGCCGGTACGGCGAACTGGTCGGTTCCCTGGGCGGCGACGCCGGACTGGTCGGAGCGGGTGAAGTCGGAGCGGTCGGTGAGGAACTGCTTGGTCTCGGAGAACGCGAGGCGTACACCGGGCGAGTTGTCCGAGGCGGAGGCGAAGCGGACGCGCGGGTAGCCCACGACGACCTTGCCGAAGTCGACCGTCACGCTGGGGGCCACGACCGGTTGGACCGCCTCGGGCCAGACCTCGTTGATCCGGGTGAAAGCCCCGCGTGGGGTGTCCTGGACGGCGGTGACGGTGATGCGGACCTGGGTCGTCGAGACCGTCGTGGTGAAGGGCACCGCCCGCTGGATGACATCGTTGTCGGAGACCGTGGCGGCGGTCTGCCAGGCACCGTTGACCCAGACGTCGACCGTGAAGTCGGTCGGCACGCCGTCGCTGTTGGAGATCACGGTGATGCCGGACATGCTCCGGGGTTGCGGCAGGGTGACGGTCAGCGTGTCGGGGAAGGCGGCGATCGTGTCGTCGTTCCAGAAGGTGTCGGGGTTGCCGTCGATTGCGTTGGCGGCGTCGTAGGTGCGCGGCTGACCGTCGTTGCCGTTGTTGCCGGCGTGCGTGGAGGACGCCGAGGCCTGGGTGCCCTCCGGCCAGCGGGGGGCGGGGGCGGGCCGCGGGCGGCGCAGGACGGTTCTGGCGCCGCCGGGCTTCAGCAGGGCCTCGGGCTTGCGGACGTCACCGGCCGAGGCGAGGACACGCTCGGGCCGTACGGCGCGGGACGCGGGGCCTTGGACGTAGCGCTGCCAGCCCGTGCCGATGCGCGGGGGTCTGGTGGCGGCGGCCGTTCCGGTGTCGGCCGCCGCCGGGGTCACCGCGGGAAGTCCGGCGGTCAGGGCGACGGCTCCGGCGGCTGCCGCGAGGACCGTACGGCGGCCGGGGCCGGGTTGTGCAGGGTGCTGCGATGGGTTGCTGGATGTCATGGCACCTCGTCCCTCACAGGCGGTTTGAATCGATTCAATGCGCTGGGGCAGGGCGACGCTATCTCAAGTCCGGTATCTCGTACAGGGATTGTGCAGTGCTTGGCCCGATGCAGGAGGTCGATGATCGCTAAGCTCGCGGACCGTGAAACAACGGCGGCAGAAGAAGCTCTCCCGTCACCTCTTCGCGGCGATACTGGCCGCTGACCCGGCACGGGTGGCGGCGCTGCTGCGCGTGGGCGCGCACCCTGAGCGAGCGGACAGCGACGGCACCACCCCGCTGTATCTGGCGTCCGTGCAGGGGCAGTCCGAGATCGCGCGCCTGCTCCTGACCGCTGGTGCCGCCCCTGACGGGGAGAGCCGGGGAGTCGGCGCGGAGGGCACACCCCTGTGCGCGGCCTCGTGCTGGGGGCACAGCGGGACGGTGCGTGAACTCTTGGCGCACGGAGCCGATCCCAGCCTCCGTGAGGACGGCGGAAGGGGCTGGACGCCCCTCGACTGGGCGAACCACGGCCCCCATCCCGAGACCGCAGAACTCCTCATCGCGGCCGGAGCACGACCCCCGAACGGACCCCGCCTCACGGAATTTCCTGCTCCGCCCAGATGATCTTTCCCTCGGGTGTGTAGCGGGCGCCCCAGCGGTCGGTCAGTTGGGCCACGAGGAAGAGGCCGCGGCCGCCCTCGTCCGTGCTGCGGGCGTGTCGCAGGCGCGGGGCCGTGCTGCTGGCGTCGGCGACCTCGCAGGTCAGCTTGGTGTCGCGGATCAGCCGCAGACGTATGGGCGGCTCGGCGTAGCGGATCGCGTTGGTGACCAGTTCGCTGACGACGAGTTCCGTCGTCAGGGCAAGGTCCCGCAGTCCCCAGTCCTCCACCTGGCGGGTGGCCCGCGCGCGGAGGTCGGCGACGGCGGCCGGGTCCACGGGCACGTCCCAGGAGGCGACATGGTCCGCGCCCAGGGTGTGGGTGCGGGCCAGGAGCAGGGCGATGTCGTCGGGCTGCGGTCCGGGGACGAGTTGCTGCACCGCGGATGCGCACAGCGTGGGCAGGTCCGGGTCGGAGCGGGTGAGCGCTTCGCCCAGGCGGGACATGCCGCGCTCGATGTCGCCGTCGGAGCCCTCGATGAGACCGTCGGTGTAGAGGCCGATCAGGCTGTTCTCGGCGAGTTCGATCTCGGTGGCCTCGAACGCCATGGCGCCGAGTCCCAGTGGCGGTCCCGCCGGGGGCTCGGGGAAGGAGACCCGGCCGTCGGGGGCGACCACGACGGGCGGGGGGTGTCCGGCGCGGGCCATGGCGCAGCGACCGGTGACCGGGTCGTAGACGGCGTACAGGCAGGTCGCCCCGAGGAAGGCGGTCGTGCTTCCCTGGGCCGGCCCCCCGTCGGTCCTCTCGGCGCTCAGCCGGAGGACGAGATCGTCGAGGTGGGCCAGCAGTTCGTCGGGCGGCAGTTCCATGTCGGCGAGGGTCTGCACCGCCGTACGCAACCGGCCCATGGCCGCCGCGGCGGTGATGCCGTGTCCCACCACGTCGCCGATGACGAGACCGACCCGGGCGCCGGACAGCGGGATCACGTCGAACCAGTCGCCGCCCACACCGTCCGTGGGGTCGGCCGGCAGATAGGCGGAGGCCACCTCCAGCGCGGTTCCGCCGGAAAGGGCCTGCGGCAGCAGACTGCGCTGCAGGGTAACGGCCGCGGTGTGTTCGCGGGTGTAGCGGCGGGCGTTGTCGACGCACAGCGCCGCCCGGGCCACCACTTCCCGGGCCAGCAGCACGTCGTCCGGCTGGAAGGGAACGGGGTTGAGGGAGCGCAGGAAGGTGGTGATGCCGAGTGCGGTGTTGCGTGCCCGCATCGGTACGGAGATCAGCGAGTGCAGGCCGAACTCGCGGATCCTCCGGGCCCGTTCGGGCTCCTCTGTGACCCACTCCTCGGCCGAGGGATCGATGACCGGGAGCAGGATCGGTTCACCGTCGATGAGCAGGCTCAGATCGTGTGTCGGGGGCAGGAAGCCCGCTTTCTCCCCGATCCGCACCACGGCCTCGGGACAGCCTTCCCGCACCGAGCTCATCCCGGCGCGCCGCAGCACCGGCTGGGCGGGGGCGGGCCCGGCGTCCGTCAGCCACGCCCCGTGCCCCTCGGTGCTCAGGACGGGCTCCAGAAGATCGACGACGACGAAGTCCGCGAACCGCGGTACCGCGAAGTCGGCGAGCTCCTGGGCCGTCCGCATGACGTCGAGGGTGGTACCGACGCAGGTGCCGGCCTCGTTGACCAGCGTCAGCAGCCGCCGCGCGGTCCAGCGCTCGGTGACGTCCTGGACCATGTAGCAGACCCCGGTGACCGTCCCTCCCGCGTCCACCAGGGGGAAGAAGGACGTCGAGTACGCGCGCTGGCGGTGCGGGTCGGCCCAGCTCCAGCCCAGGTACTCGTAGTCGGTGACCGGGACTCCGCTGTGCAGGACCTTGCGCATCAGCCCTTCGAGGGTGGCCGCCTGCAGCCCCGGCAGCAGTTCGCTCAGCCGCCGCCCGAGCCGCTGTTCGCGCGGCACGCCGCCGAAGCGTTCGAGGGTGTCGTTGAGCCACACGTAGCGCAGCTCCAGGTCCATCACCGCCATGCCGACGGGGGAGCGGGTGAGGAATCCGTCGAGCACGGACTGGCCGATCATCCACGGCTGACGCCGCTCCCGCGCCGAGAGCAGGAAGCACTCGCTCGCACCGACCCGGAAGGACGCGGAGACCCGCAGGTCCGCGTCGACGGACCGGCCGTCGCGGTGCCGCAGCGGGACCAGGCCGTTCCACCCCATGCCGGCCCGGCAGCGCTGCACCACGCCGGCCACCCGTGCCGGGTCCCTGGGGACGGCCAGCAGACGGGCGGCGGAGGTACCGACCATCTCGGCGGCGGGGTGGCCGAGCAGCGCTTCGGCGGCACGGGTCCAGCCGAGCACCACCCCCTGAGCGGTGACGACCGCCGCCGCGTCGCTGGACGCGTCGAGGAAATCGCGCGGTGCCGCGGGCGCCGGCCCGTCGGGCTCGTCTCGCGCTGGATCCATGGGTGCCATCCGGGTGCCGTCCTGTACACCCCCATGTTCCTGCTAGTCCGCCCGATGCGCACGGGCCTGACGGGCCCGGCTGTCGGCGCTCCCCCGCTTCCGCCCGTCCTGAAGCGGGGGGACCATGGAAGGACCGCTGGTCGGAAACCGGGTGTGCGACGACGCCGGCAAGGGTTGCCGGATCCTGCGGAACGGTGGAGGTGCTTGCCGGATGACAGCCGAATCCTTCGCGCCGGACGACGATGCGACCGGCGTCGACTCAGCCGCGCCGACCGGTCTGCTGGACCTCCTGAGCGTGGCCGCGACGGTCGTCGACGCCGACGGGCGCATCGTGTTCTGGACCCCGCAGGCCGAGGAATTGTTCGGGTACTCCGCGCAGGAGGCGCTCGGCAAGTACGCGGCGCGGCTGTTCATCCACCCCGAGCACCTCAAGGCCGTGGTCAGGCTGTTCACCGAGGTGCTGCGGACCGGGCGGAGCTGGGCCGGCGCCTTCCCGATCCGGCACAAGGACGGCAGCACCCGGGTCATGGAGTTCCGCAACATGCGGCTGCAGGACGACCTCGGGGACGTCTACGCGCTGGGCATCGTCGCCGACCACGACCTCCTCCAGCGCGTCGAGACCGACCTGGCGCTGTGCGACCGGCTGATCAGGCAGTCCCCCATCGGCCTGGCCCTGCTCGACCCCGATCTGCGCTATCTGCTGGTCAACCCGGCGCTGGAGCGCATCGACGGCGTCCCCGCCGAGGAGCACGTGGGCCGGGGCCTGCGGGAGACCCTGCCGCTGCCGGACATCGACACCATCGAGTCCGCGCTGCACCAGGTGCTCACCACCGGCACGCCACTGCTGGACCAGTACCACGTCGGCCGTCCGCTGACCGACCCCGAGCACGAACACGCCTGGTCCATGTCGTTCTACCGGCTGGAGGACCCCGGTGGCCGGGTCCTGGGCGCGGCCGCCTCGGTCGTCGACGTCACCGAGCGGCACCGCGCGGCGGCCGAGGCCGACCGGGCGCGGCGCCGGCTCGCGCTCATCGCGGACGCCTCGGTGCGGGTCGGGACCACGCTGGAGGTGGAGGAGACCGCCCGGGAGCTGGCCGAGATCGCCGTCCCGCAACTGGCCGACGTGGTCGCCGTCGACGTCCTGGACTCGGCGCTGGCCTGCCGCCGCTCCCGCAGACCGGACGACGGACCCGAACTCTTCCGCGCCCTCGCGCTCAAGGCGGCCCATCCGACGGTGGCCCTGCACGCCGCCGACCCGCCCGGCGGACTGGCAGCCTACGAGGGCGACCGGCTGGTCACCCTGTGCGTCCACAGCGGCCGCCCGGTCCTGGTGCGGCACGTCGGCGAACAGGACCTGCCGCGCATCGCGCGGGACGCCGAGGCCGGCTCGCTGCTGGCCCGGGCGGGCGTCCATTCGTACCTCGCGGTACCGCTGATCGCCCACGGCGAGGTGCTCGGCGCGCTCGACCTCAAACGGACCCGCAATCCGCTGCCGTTCGACGAGGACGACGTCGTGCTGGCCACCGAGCTCGCCGGGCGCGCGGCGGTGGCCATCGACAACGCCCGCTGGTTCCAGAGCGTGCGCAACACCTCCCTCACCCTGCAGCGCAGCCTGCTGCCCGATCACCCGCCGCAGCACGCGGGGCTGGAGCTGGCCTCCCGCTACCAGCCCGCCCAGGCCACCAGCGAGGTCGGCGGCGACTGGTACGACGTCATCCCGCTCGAGGACGACAAGACCGCGCTCGTCGTCGGCGACGTCATGGGCAACGGCATCGACGCCGCCGCCACCATGGGCCGGCTGCGCACCGCCACCTGCGCCTACGCCGACCTCGATCTCGAGCCCGGCTCGGTGCTCCGCCACCTCGACAAGATCACCTGCGATCTGGAGCACTACATCGTCACCTGCCTGTACGCCGTGTACGACCCCCACACCCGTCAGTGCCTGCTCGCCAACGCCGGCCACATGCCGCCCGCGCTGGCCGGCCCCCATCACGCCCCGAAGCTGCTCGACCTGCCCTCCGGCGCTCCGCTCGGTGTCGGCGGCATCACCTTCGAGACCACCACGACCCGCCTCGACCCCGGCGATCTGCTCGTCCTCTACACCGACGGCCTGGTCGAGACCCGGCACCACTCCATCGACGACCGTCTGCAAACCTTGCTCGGCTTCCTCGACGAGCCGCACCGCCCCCTGGAGGAGACCTGCGACCTCCTGCTCTATGGCCTGCGCCACCCCGACGACCACGACGACGTCGCCCTGCTCGTCGCCCGGGCACTGTAGGAACCAGGGCGGCGGACCCGGCGTTCTCGTTCCTGAAAGGCAACGAGGGACACCATGAGCGAGAAAGCCCGCAAGCTGTTCGAGGCGCTCGACCTCGACCACAACGGAACCCTGACCCGCGACGAGGTGATCATCGCGCTGAGGAGCAAGGGCCCCACACTCGCCGCGTCGGGGGACCTGCCGTTCTGGGCGCTGGGAGACGCCGACGCCTCCTCCGCCCTCTTCGACGCCGCCGACCAGAACGGGGACGCGGTCCTGACGCTGGAGGAGTTCTCGGCCGTCGTGGACCGGCGCTTCGGCTGGAGCTGAGCGGCACGACCGACGGCAACCCCCTCCGGCTGTCCGACAGTTGAGGCCCGGAGGCCCCGGTCGTTCGACCTGTCGGACATCGTTCGAAACCTCTTGACGGTGGCATGACCTTCGATTGACACTCTCGCAACACGACGTCACCCAGCCGAAACGATCAGGCGCCCCTGGCCGAGGCGCCCGTTCCCGGCCGGCTTCCCCTGCCTTGCTCCCTCCGTCAGCCATGCCTCCGCAAGGGACCCCCACCATGACGTACCTCGCACGCCGGCGCACCCGTGTCAGACGCCGGGCCGGCCGGCTCGCCGGTCTGACCACCGTGTCGCTGTTCCTGGGCCTCACCGCACCGCTCTCTGCCGCCCACGCGGCGGAAAGCGCGGACCTCACCGACGGGCTGGCCCTCTGGTACAAGCTCGACGCTGCCTCCGGCAGCACCGTCCCGGACGCCTCCGGCAATGGCCGGGACGGCACCGTGAGCGGGACCGCCGACTGGTCGGCCACCGGCCAGGGACTCGCCTTCAACGGCTCCGACACCTACATCAAGGTGCCGAACGACGTCATGAAGGGCATGGACGCGATCACCGTTTCGACGGACGTGCTGATCGACTCCGCGCAGTCCACGCCGTACTTCCTCTACGGCTTCGGCAACTCCAGCGGCAGCAACGGCAACGGCTACCTCTTCACCACCGGCAACTCCCTGCGCACCTCGATCGCGACCGGAAACTGGTCGACGGAGCAGACCACCAAGCCCGCCGACGCGCACAACCTCGCCCGCGGGGTGTGGAAGCACCTCACCTACACCCAGGCCGGCTCCACGGGCGTGCTGTACGAGGACGGCGTCGAGGTCGGCCGCAACACTTCGGTCACCATCACGCCCGGCTCCATCGGCTCCGGCACCACGACCGCCAACTACATCGGCAAGTCGCTCTACTCCGGGGACAAGCTCTTCAAGGGCCGCGTCCGCGACTTCCGTGTCTACGACCGCGCCCTCGACGCCTCCGAGGTCGTCCGGCTCGCCCTCCCCGTCGCCACCCGGGGTGTCGCCGACGACAAGGCCGCGCTGAGCCTCGGCGACACCGGTGCCGTGACCGCCGACCTGGACCTGCCGCGGACCGGGACGGCCGGCGGCTCCACGATCGGCTGGGCCAGCGACGACTCCGGCGTGGTGAGCGACACGGGCAAGGTGACCCGCCCGGCCGCCGGCGAACCCGCCGCCCACGCGAGGCTCACGGCCACCCTGCGCAAGGGCGCGGTGAGCGACACCAAGTCCTTCGACGTCACGGTGCTGCCCGACTTCGACGACCGGACGGCCACCGAGCACGCCGCCGAGGACCTCACCGTCCACAACCTCGACGACGTACGCGGCAACCTGTCGCTTCCGACGACCGGCTCGTACGGCACCCGGGTCACCTGGTCCTCCGGCACGCCGGACGTCGTCTCCGCCGACGGCATCGTCCACCGCCCCGCACACGGCGCCGGTGCCACCACCGTCGAGCTGACCGCCACCGTCACCAGGGGCGAGGCGCGAACGACCCGTGTCCTGACCGCGAAGGTCCCCGAACTGCCCGCGCGACAGGCCCTCAAGGGCTATATGTTCAGCTACTTCACCGGCGAGGGAACCGCGGACGGTGAGCAGCTCTACGCGGCGCTGAGCAAGGGCGACGACCCGCTGAAGTGGCGGGAGTTGAACGACGGCAAGCCCGTGCTGACCTCGACCCTCGGCGAGAAGGGCCTGCGCGACCCGTTCATCATCCGCTCCCCCGAGGGCGACAAGTTCTACCAGATCGCCACCGACCTGAGGATCTACGGCAACGGCGACTGGGACGCCGCCCAGCGCAGCGGCAGCAAGTCCATCATGGTCTGGGAGTCCACCGACCTGGTGCACTGGACGAACCAGCGCCTGGTCAAGGTCTCCCCCGACAGCGCGGGCAACACCTGGGCGCCGGAGGCGTTCTACGACAGCAGGCTCGGCGAGTACGTCGTCTTCTGGGCCTCGAAGCTGTACGACAACCCCGGGCACACCGGCGACACGTACAACCGCATGATGTACGCGACCACCCGCGACTTCTACACCTTCAGCGAGCCCAAGGTCTGGATCGACCGGGGCTGGTCCGTCATCGACTCCACGATGATCCAGAAGGACGGCACGTACTACCGCCTCTCCAAGGACGAGCGCAACAACTCCTCCTCCACCCCCAACAGCAAGTTCATCTTCCAGGAGAAGAGCGACTCCATCCTGGGCTCGTGGAGCCCGGTGGCCGAGGGGATCGGCAAGGGCGTGATGAGCGCCGCCGAGGGGCCGTTGGTCTTCAAGTCGAACACCGAGGACAAGTGGTACGCGTTCCTGGACGAGTTCGGCGGGCGCGGCTACCTCCCGTTCGAGACCAGCGATCTCGACTCGGGCACCTGGACCCCCGTCACCGGCTACGACCTGCCGGCCAGGCCGCGTCACGGCACCGTCCTGCCGGTCACCCAGGCCGAGTACGACCGGCTGCTGCGCGCCTACCAGCCGGACCAACTCGTCGAGAGCGTCGAGGACGTGCCGGTGAAGACGCGGATCGGTGAGCGACCGGTCCTGCCGGCCACGGTGATCGCCACCTGTGCCGACGGCGTCAAGCGCCCTGTCGCCGTCTCCTGGGAGGACGTGCAGGAGTCGCAGTACGCCGAGGCCGGCACCTTCACCGTGACGGGGAGTCTGCCCGACGGCGCCGCCATCCCGGTCCAGGCCCGGGTGACGGTGTCGGAAGAGGGCCCGGACGTCCCGGCCGACCTGCTGCTGCGCTACGGCTTCGACGAGACCTCCGGCAGCATCGCGGTCGACTCCAGCGGACACGGCCACCACGGCACGTACGTCCGCACGCCCGCCTTCGGCACCGGCGTCGACGGCGGCTCGTTCAGGATGTCCGGCGCCTCCGACTCGCCGTACGTGAAGATCCCGAACGGTGTGCTGAAGGACGCCGACAGCCTCACCGTGTCGACGTACGCCAAGTGGCAGGGCGGAAACGCCTTCCAGTGGCTGTTCGGACTCGGGCCGGACAGCGACAAGTACCTGTTCGCCACGCCCTCCAACGGCGGCTCCAGCCTCTACTCGGCCGTTACCAAGGCGAGTTGGTCGGCCGAGTCGAAGCTGACGGCCGGCTCGCAGCTCACGCCCGGCCAGTGGCGGCACGTCACCGTCACCCTCGACGGCCCGACCGGCACGATGGTCCTCTACGTCGACGGCGTCGAGGCGGCCCGTACGACGACCAGCATCAGGCCGTCCGAACTGTACGACGCGAACAAGGACTACAGCGGCTACATCGGCCGGTCGCTCTACTCGGCCGACCCGTACTTCGGCGGCGAGGTCGACGATTTCCGCATCTACGACCGCGCGTTGTCGCCGGCCGAGGTGATGGAGCTCAGCGGCAACACGGCGGGGATCGCGCATGTCTCCCACCCGGACCTCAAGGTCGACGCCATCGTCGACGACGCGGACGGCAGGATCACGCTGCCGATGAAGGAGGGCACCGATCTCACCTCCCTCGCACCGGAGTTCACCCTCGCCCACGGCGCGGCGATCAGCCCCGTCTCCGGCAGCGTGCGGGACTTCAGCAGGCCGGTGACGTACGAGGTGACGGGGTCCGACGGCAAGAAGCGCAGCTGGACGGTCTCCGCGCTCGTCATGAAGAGCCCGGTCCTGCCGGGCCTCAACGCCGACCCGAACATCGTCCGCTTCGGCGACACCTTCTACCTCTACCCGACCACCGACGGCTACGACGGCTGGAGCGGCACGCAGTTCAAGGCGTACTCCTCCACCGACCTGGTCCACTGGACGGACCACGGCGTCATCCTCGACCTCGGCCCCGACGTCTCCTGGGCGGACAGCAGGGCCTGGGCGCCGACGATCGCGGAGAAGAACGGCAAGTACTACTTCTACTTCTGCGCCGACGCCAACATCGGTGTCGCGGTCGCCGACTCCCCGACGGGCCCCTTCAAGGACGCGCTCGGCAAGCCGCTGTTGAAGGCCGGACAGTTCAGCGGCCAGATGATCGACCCGGCGGTCTTCACCGACGACGACGGCCAGTCGTATCTGTACTTCGGCAACGGCCATGCGTACGTCGTGCCGCTGAACGACGACATGACCTCCCTGGACACCGCGAAGGTCAAGGACATCACGCCCAGCGGCTACAACGAGGGTTCCTTCGTCATCAAGCGCAACAGCACCTACTACTTCATGTGGTCGGAGAACGACACCCGCGACGAGAACTACCGCGTCGCCTACGCCACCGGCCCCTCCCCCGTCGGCCCCTGGACCAAGCGGGGCGTGATCCTCTCCAAGGACCTCTCCCTCGGCATCAAGGGCACCGGCCATCACTCGGTCGTCCGGGTGCCGAACACCGACGACTGGTACATCGCCTACCACCGCTTCGCCATCCCTGGCGGCGACGGCACACACCGCGAAACGACCGTCGACAAGCTGGAGTTCGACTCCGACGGCCTGATCAAGCCGGTCGTTCCCACGCTGACGAGCATCGACCCGGTGACCATCGTGCACGCGGGCGAGGACACGGGAGGTGCGGAGGGCGAGGCGATCGCGCTGAAGGGCTCGGTCTCCGGTGCGGGCAGCGCGCGGTGGACGGTCGAGCAGGGGGCGCCCTGCACCTTCGCCGACCCCACCGCCGCGAGGACCACCGTCACCTGCACCGACGACGGCACCTACGAAGTCACCCTGACCGGCGGGCGCGGCCACGACACGGCGAGGGTCACGGTGACCAACGCGGCACCGGCCATCACCTCCGCCGAAGGTCCGCGAACCGCGGTGCCGGTCGGCCAACGGGCGGTCGTCACGGCCCGGTTCGACGACCCGGGGACGAGCGACACCCACACCTGCACGGTCGACTGGAAGGACGGCGGCAAACCGACGGCCGGAACGGTCACCGCTGCCGGCTGCCGGGCCGAACACACCTACGCCAAGCCCGGAATACACCGCCCGGTGATCACGGTGACGGACGACGACGGCGGCTCCGACAGCAGGACGCTCCCCGAACTCATCGCCTATGACCGCTCGGCCGGTTCCGTGTTCGGCACCGGGATCTTCACCTCCCCCGCCGGGGCGTACCCCGCCAAGCCCGACCTGACCGGCAAGGCCGCCTTCTTCCTCACGGCCCACTACCCGAAGCGGGCCACCGTCCCGACCGGACACGTGTCCTTCGAGTTCGGCCCGGCGAAGCTGAGGTTCCGCTCGACCGCCTCCGACTGGCTCGTGGTCACCGGCGACCGGGGCGTGTACCAGGGGTCGGGCACGGTCAACGGCACGTCCGGCTACGCCTTCCGCGTCACCGCCGCCACCCCGGACAGCTTCCGCATCAGGATCTGGAAGAGGTCCGACGGTGACGTCGTGTACGACAACGCCACCAGCCCCAAGCTCTTGGGCGGCCTCACGGTCGGCTCCCACCCGCGCTGAACCGAAGCCACCGCACGGCCCCTTGAACCTCACCCCGTAGGGTGAGGTTCAAGGTTTCCCAAAGAGATGTCAAAGTCGGAGGGGGTCGGCCGTGGGTGTGCCACGCCTCAGCAGTACGCCGTTGCCAGGGATCGGGGTCCGCTACGACCTCACCACACGCGAGCGGCGCCGCTTGTCGGTGGTGGCGCACCGGGACGGTACGCGGACGGTGAGCGCGTACCGCACGGACGATCCGGACGCGTGCGCGCTGTCGGTGCGGCTGACCGCGGGCGAGGCGGAGGCATTGGTCGACGCCATGAAGCCGACGCACCACAGCCCGAACCTGCTGTCCACGACCGAACTGGGCCTGGTGGCCGAGCGGATCGAGCTGTCCACCGTCTCGTACTGGAACGGGCGCCTGCTGGGTGAGACCCGGATGCGTACCGCCACCGGCGCGTCCATCGTGGCGGTGCTGCGCCGGGCCGAGGCGATTCCCTCGCCGACCCCGGACTTCCGGCTGGCGGGCGGCGACACGCTGATCGTGATCGGTACCCGTGAGGGCGTCGAGGCGGCCGCCGCGATACTCGGGCGGGAGTGAGCGGTATGCACTCCTCCGCACGCTTCCTGATCGAGTTCGGCGGCATCATCCTCGGCCTGGGACTGCTGGGCCGGTTCGCCGCACGCTTCCGCTTCTCCCCCATCCCGCTGTATCTGCTCGCCGGACTCGCCTTCGGCGAGGGCGGGTTGCTGCCGCTGGGCGCGAGTGAGGAGTTCGTCGCCATCGGCGCCGAGATCGGTGTGATCCTGCTGCTGCTGATGCTCGGCCTGGAGTACACCGCCAGCGATCTCGTCTCCAACCTCAAGACCCAGTACCCGGCCGGTCTCGTCGACGCCGCCCTCAACGCCCTGCCCGGCGCCGCGATGGCGTTGCTGCTGGGGTGGGGGCCGGTCGCCGCCGTCGTACTGGCCGGGGTGACCTGGATATCGTCGTCCGGGGTGATCGCCAAGGTGCTCGGAGACCTCGGGCGGCTGGGCAACCGCGAGACACCGGTCGTCCTCAGCATCCTGGTGCTGGAGGATCTCTCCATGGCGGTGTACCTGCCGATCGTCACCGCGCTGCTGGCGGGCGCCGGGATCGCGGCGGGCAGCCTCACCCTGGGCATCGCCCTCGGGGTGGCGGGGCTCGTCCTCGTCGTCGCGGTGCGCTGGGGACGGCACATCTCGCGTTTCGTCTCCAACGACGACCCGGAGAAGCTGCTGCTGGTCGTCCTCGGACTGACATTGGTCGTCGCCGGTCTCGCACAGCAACTGCAGGTCTCCGCCGCCGTGGGCGCCTTCCTCGTCGGCATCGCCCTCTCCGGCGAGGTGGCCGAGGGCGCGCACAACCTGCTGGCCCCGCTGCGCGATCTGTTCGCCGCCGTCTTCTTCGTCTTCTTCGGCCTGCACACCGACCCGGCCAGCATCCCGCCGGTCCTGCTCCCGGCCCTCGCCCTGGCGGTGGTCACGGCCACGACGAAGATCGCGACCGGTTACTGGGCGGCACGCCGGGCCGGCGTCTCCGCCAAGGGCCGTTGGCGAGCGGGCGGCACGCTGGTCGCACGCGGGGAGTTCTCCATCGTCATCGCCGGTCTCGCCGTCACCGCCGGCATCGAGCCCTCGCTCGGCCCCCTGGCCACGGCGTACGTCCTGATCCTGGTGGTCCTGGGCCCACTCACCGCGCGCTACACGGAGCCGGTGGCGCTGTCACTGACGCACCGGCTGCGCGGGCCTGAACGGCCCAAGGACCCGCCCGCCGAGGGCGAGGCCGCCGTGGCGGAGCCGCATGAGGTGAGCCGGTCCTGAACGTCCCCCGGCTCAGTGGTCGAAGCCGATGTGGACGTGGTCGTGGTGGGTGTTGTCACTGAAGAACTGGTCGGGCCTGGAGCCGCCCGAGAGGTGGACGGGGCCGCCGACGTTGTAGGAGCCGGCCGCCGCCGCGTCCCGCATGAAGCGTTCGATCAGGCTGCGGGGCGTGGCCGGGTCGACCACCGCGTGGCCGTCGATCTGCCACACGTCGAAGGCCCGGCCGCGGGGATGGTCGCTGGGGCGGCTGGTGCCGAAGACATCGAGGGGGTGGCCGGAGCGGATGACGCTTACGTACATCCGGTAGGTGCCCGCCAGTTGCCGCATCGCGCTGAGGACACTGTCGTGGATGCGGCCGCTGCGCAGATCGGCCCGGGCGGCGGGCGGCAGTTGGATGCGGGAGTCGGCGAGGATCGCGCGGACGCGGCTCGGCAGCGGTGACACGGCCGCCCCGGGCCGCGCCGGGTGCAGGGCGGTGACCGTCCAGCCGGAGGTGGCGCGAGTGAGCCGTACGTCCACCGTCGTACCGCCGGCGCTCACCGTGCCGCCCCGACGCGTCCACTGCCGGCAGACGACCAGCACGCTGGCGGAGTCGGTGAGGATGCCGCCGTACTGGGCGTCGACCACCTGTACGGCGGCGGCGTCCGCGTCCGGCAGCAGCGGGCCGGCCTCGGCGACGAGCCCGGCGGGTACCTTGAGCGCGGCCACCCGCGTCCTGGCCGCGGCCGCGCCGCCCGCGCCCTGCGGCCAGGCCCCGATCGCCTCGACCAGCTCAACCGCGCGGAGTTTGGCGGCCGGAGCGATCTCCGCGGTGGTCGGCCGCCAGAGTGTCGTGCGTGGCAGGGCGGCGGCCTGGGTCGTGGGCGGCGCAGACGTGGGCGGACCGGCCGGGGCGGTGCCCGACGGGGAGGGGCCAGACGGTGAGGCGCCCGACGGGGAGGGGGCCGTGTGGGACGTGCCGCTGCCGCAGCCCGCCGCGCCGACAACACAGCCCGCAACGCCCAGCAGTACGGCTCGGCGGGACGGTTGACCGGACTCGTGCGTCATATCTTCCAGTGTCCGCCCATCGATTGCTCTACGCCCTGCGGCCGACTCCCTTGCCCGGTTCTGGGGCGATGCGAGTGCTTCGTACTCATGTACTTGCCAATCACTTGACGATCCGTTCCCTGGACGTTCAACCCTGGTCCCTCGCCCGCGCTGGGTGGCGTCCCTAGGTTTCCTGAGGGTTTGGGAAGAGGGGACTATGGACGCACTTCTCGCGGTCCGGGCGCGTGGCATCACCAAGTGTTTCGGCGAGGTCGTGGCACTCGACGGCGTCGACCTCGATGTGACGCAGGGTCAGATCCACGGCCTGGTAGGACCGAACGGCGCCGGCAAGACGACACTGCTCGGACTTCTGCTCGGTCTGGCCGTCGCCGACGGCGGCCGGCTGGAGATCCTCGGGACGCCGGTGGAGCGGGCGCTCGCCGTTTCCGACGGGGTCGCCGGCTTCGTGGACGGCCCCGGCCTCTACCCCTCCCTCACCGCCCGGCAGAACCTCGCCGCGCTGGCCCGGCTCCGGGGCCACGACGCACGGTCGGCGGGAATCGACGAGGTGCTCGACCAGGTCGGGCTCACTGACGTCGCCGACGACAAGGCCCGCGGCTTCTCCCTCGGCATGCGGCAACGGCTCGGTCTGGCCGCCGCCCTGCTCACCAAGCCCCGGCTGCTGGTGCTCGACGAACCCTCCAACGGCCTTGACCCGTCCGGCAAAAGACATGTGCACCGGGTTCTGACCCGGCTCGCCGCGGACGGCACCAGCGTGGTCGTCTCCAGTCACCGGATGGACGACCTCGAGGCGCTGTGCTCCGAGGTGACCATCCTCGCCACCGGACGGGTCGTCTTCTCCGGGCCGCTGAACAAGCTGGCCTCCGAGAACCGTGAACTCGACTACCGGGTGCGCACCTCCGATCCGCGCGCCGCCCGCCGACTGGCCGACGACACGGACGGGATCAGGGTCGTCGAGGACACCGGGATGCGGCAGGACGCCGAGGTGCTGGTGGTACGGGCCATGGTGCCCGCGCTCGACGAACTGGTGGCGCACCTCGTGCGGTCGGGTGTCGCGGTGCGCGAACTGGCGCCCGTCGTCTCGCCGTTGGAGGCCGCGTTCCTCGCCCTCACCGAGCGTCAGGAGGACGGCCGATGACCACGGCCATCGCCGAGGACAGCGTTGCCGTCGTCCGCCGTGTGCCGCTGTCGCGCGGCTACCGCTTCGAGTTGGTGAAGCTGGTCGCGCAGTGGCGGATCCGTCTGCTGGTCCTCGCCTGCTGGATCGCGCCGGCGCTCTTCGTGGCCGGGGTGAGCCGGCAGAGCACCCTGCCGTCCGACACGCTGTTCGGCCGCTGGATGCATGCCACGGGCTGGGCCGGGCCGCTGGTGATGCTCGGTTTCGCGGGCACCTGGGCGCTGCCGCTGCTGACGTCGGTGGTCGCCGGCGACGTGTTCGCCGCCGAGGACCGGCTGGGGACCTGGCGGCATCTGCTGGTGGCGGTCCGCTCACCCCGCCGGATCTTCGTGGCGAAGTCGCTGGCCAGTCTCACCGTCATCCTGCTGCTGGTGGCAGGGCTCGTCTGCTCCAGCGTGCTCGGCGGGCTGGCGTCGGTCGGCAACCAGCCGCTGGTCGGCCTCGACGGCCATCTGCTGACGCCGGGTGACGCGGCCGGCCGGGTCCTGCTGGCGTGGCTGTGCGCGCTCGCCCCGACCCTGGCTCTCGCCGCGATCGGCCTGCTCGGATCGGTGGCCCTGGGGCGCTCCCCGATGGGCCTGCTGCTGCCACCGCTGGTCGCGCTGGGCATGCAGGTCGCCCAGATGCTGCCGCTGCCGGTCGCCGTGCGCCTCGCCCTGCCGGGCTATGCCTTCATCTCCTGGAACGGCCTGTTCACCAGCCCGGCCCAGCTCGGCCCGCTGCTGATCGGCGTCGCGGTCAGCCTGGTGTGGGCCGTGGTGGCGACGGCGCTGGCCTATCTGCTGTTCCTGCGGCGGGACTTCACCAACCTGGCCTACGACGGTGCCGGTCGTCGCGCTCTCACTCTCGGGCTGCTGCCGCTGGCCGCCCTCACCGCCGTCACCGTCGCGGTGGTCGCCGTGGCGACCCCGTCCATGGGTTCCGGCATCAAGCAGGACAAGGTCCAGCGTTCGGTGGCCACCGCGTTCGCCCACCTCTACCGGCTGCAGACCCGGCAGTTGCACCGCCCCGCCGTCACGGAGGCGAAGCTGCGGACCACGGCGGCGTGCACCAAGAGCGACGGCCAGGGCGCTCAAGAAGGCGCGGGCAACGACTGGCGTTGCGTCGTGACCTGGCATCTCCCCGACGTCGCGGTGGCCGGTACGGCCGTCTACCAGCTCGACGTCGCCTCAGACGGGCGGTTCGTGGCCGACGGCGACGGACCGAAGGAAGTCAACGGTTACTTCCTCGTCCGTACCCCCACCGGGGACGCCCCGAACCCCCTTTGGCAGTTCGACGGCAACGTCGAACTGCTCGACACCACCTCGAAGGGATAAGTCCATGCAGGTAACACGGCTGCGCCGGGTTAACGAGAAAGAGCAGGTCAGCCTCTTCGGCAGACGCGTCGGCCGGCGCACCCTCCTGGTGACGGCGGGCATCACCGTCGCGCTCGGCGTCACGGGGACCGCCGTCGCCTCGACGTGGCAGTTCGGCACCCAGCAGGTCGCCCAGGTCACCGGCAACGGCCAGGTCATCTCCAGCGACCAGTACATCAAGCCGTACGGCGACCGCACCGTCATCAACGACGGCAAGATCATGTCGTCCACGGTCAGCCCGGACGGCACCCACCTCGCGGCCTCGGTCGCCGACGGCGACGCCTCGCTGGTCGTCCTGGACCTCGCGACCGGGCAGGTCAAGCAGAAGGTCGGCACCAACGCGGCGGACGACCTGCGCATCAAGACCGGTTCCGTCGGCCAGGAGGGCCCGACGTACTCGCCCGACGGCACGCAGCTGTGGCTGGGGCAGGCCGACGGCTACACCAAGTTCACCGTCAACGCGGACGGCACCCTCGCCAACCCGGTGACCGTCTCCATCCCGGCCGACGGCACCAAGCACGCGCTGGTGGGCGCGGCGGTCTTCTCCGCCGACGGCTCCACCGTCTACTCGGCGGTCAACGGCCAGAACCGGGTCGTCGCCATCGACGCGGCCACCGGAACCGTCAAGCAGAGCTGGGCCGTCGGCAACGCCCCGCGCGGTCTCGCCCTGGTGGGCGGCAAGCTCTACGTCAGCAACGAGGGCGGGCGCCCGGCCAAGGCCGGCGAGACCACCATGAACTCCTACGGCACCCAGGTGCCGGCCAACCCCGACACCGGCGCCGCCACCACCGGCACGGTCAGCGTCATCGACACCGCGGATCCGTCGGCCGCCGTAGGCAGCATCGAGGTCGGTCTGCACCCGACCGCGGTGTACGCCAAGAAGGGCACGGTGTTCGTCACGAACACCGCCGACAACAGCGTCTCGGTCATCAACACGGCCAAGGACAAGGTCGTCCAGACCATCGCCACCCAGCCGTGGCCGGAGGCCTCCGTCGGGTACGAGCCCAACGCCGTGGCGCTCACCGACGACGGCCGCCTGCTGGTGACGCTCGGCCGCGCCAACGCCGTCGCCGTCTACCGCTACACCTCGGCGCAGCAGCCGGCCCGCTACGTCGGCCTGCTCCCCACGGACTACTTCCCCTCGGGGATCACCACCGTCGGCAAGCAGGTGATCGTCAGCAACACCCGCGGCATCGACGCCCGCCGCCCCACCACCGCCGGCGGTCACAACACCCACGACACGACGTCGAGTCTGACGCAGTTCACGCTGCCCGACGACAAGGTCGTCCGCTCGCAGACGGCCAAGGTCTTCAAGCAGAACGGCTGGACGGCCGGTTCGGTACTCACCGCCAAGGGCAAGGGCCACGCCAAGCCTCTGCCGGTCCCGGTGCGCCTGGGCGACCCCTCGACGATCAAGCACGTCTTCCTGCTGGTCAAGGAGAACCGGACCTACGACCAGGTCTTCGGCGACCTGCCGCAGGGCGACGGCGACTCCTCGCTGACGACGTTCGGCGAGAACGTGACGCCCAACCAGCACGCGCTGGCCCAGCAGTTCGGGCTCTACGACAACTTCTACGACGTCGGCACGAACTCCGCCGAGGGCCACAACTGGCTGATGCAGTCGGACAACCCGGAGTACACCGAGTCCTCCGCCGGCGAGTACACGCGCAGCTACGACACCGAGGACGACGTTCTCGGCCACCAGAAGACCGGCTTCATCTGGACCGGCGCCCAGGCGGCCGGGAAGTCCGTCAAGGACTTCGGCGAGTTCCAGTCGATCGAGTCCAAGCCGGCCGGCGCGACCTGGCAGAACCTGTACTGCGACAGCAAGAACATGGCCGCGACCGGGGCGCAGACCCAGTACCCCATCAAGACCGGTTCGGCGATCCCGTCGCTCAACAAGGTCGCGGTGCAGGGCTTCCCGCTGTTCGACCTGGATGTCCCGGACATCTACAAGGAACAGATCTGGAAGCAGGACTTCGAGAAGAACGGTCCGGCGAACCTGAACATGTTCTGGTTCTCCAACGACCACACCGGCGGCCCGGCGAACGCCTCCGCCGAGGTCGCGGACAACGACCTCGCGGTCGGCCGGATGGTCGACGAGATCTCGCACAGCAAGTACTGGAAGGACTCGGCGATCTTCGTCGTCGAGGACGACTCCCAGAACGGTCTCGACCACGTCGACGGCCACCGTGCGCCGGTCCAGGTCATCAGCCCGTACGCCCAGCACGGCACCGTCGACAACCACTACTACTCGCAGATCACGATGGTCCGCACCATCGAGCAGATCCTCGGCATCCACCCGATGAACCAGCTCGACAGCGCGGCCACCCCGATGTACGGGGCCTTCACCCCGAAGGCGAACTACACCCCGTTCACCGCGGTGCCCAACCGGACCTCGCTGACCCTCGGCGTGAGCCCCCAGCCCACCTGTGGTTCGGACACCCCGGCGGCGCAGGACAAGCAGGCGGCCGCAGCGCCGACGACCACCGCGGTGCCGGAGGCGGCGCGGACGGTCGCGGCGCAGTGGAAGGCCTGGGCCGCGCACCAGCGCCTCACCGGCCCGAACGCCGTGCCGGACTACGCCAACCCCGAGCAGATGAACCGCTACACCTGGTACCAGACGCACAACTTCACCAAGCCGTACCCGGGTGACAAGAAGGTCTACGCGCCGAACGCGGTACCCGGCGCCTACCTCCCGTCGTCGGAGTCCGACGGCTGACCGAGGCTCTCCCGACGGAGCCCCCTCCAGACAGGGCCCTCCGGCCGGCGTCACCGCCGCCCGGAGGGCCCTGTCCGCGCGCTTCCCCCACCAGGCCGCCTCCGACAGAATTCATCGATACGTTGGAGGCATGCGCTTTGCCATCTCCATCCCCCAGTTCTACCTGGACGGCGAGTTCGATCCGGGAGCCTTCCGCGCCTACCTCGCGCGGGCCGAGGACCTCGGGTACCACAGCGTCTGGGCGCAGGAGTCGCCGCTCGGCAGCGGGGCGGTGCTGTCGCCGATGGAGGCGATGACGTACGCCGCCGCGTGCACGACCCGGCTGCGGCTGGGGACGACCGTCTTCGTGAGCACACTCCACCAGCCCGTCCACTTCGCGAAGGCGCTGGCGACCATCGACCAGATGAGCGGAGGCCGGCTGGAGGTGGGCGTCGGCTCCGGTGGCCCGAACCGGCCGTTCGCCGCGTTCGGCATGGACAAGGCCCGGTACCTGGCGCGGTTCACCGAGGGCATCGACCTCGTCAAGGCGCTGTGGACACGGCCGAGCGTCACCTTCGACGGCGAGTTCTGGCAGCTCGAGGACGCCGCCATGGAGCCCAAGCCGCTGCAGAAGCCGCATCCGCCGCTGTGGTTCGGTGGCTCGAGCGAGTCGGCGCTGCGGCGCGCGGTGCGGCTGGGGGACGGGTTCTTCGGCGCCGGCTCGTCCACCACGGCCGCGTTCCGTGAGCAGGTCGCGTTCGTCGCCGAGGAGGCGGCCAAGGCGGGCAGGACGGACTTCCCCGTCGCCAAGCGGGTCTACATCGACATCGACGAGGACGCCGAACGGTCACGGGAGCGGGTCAACGCCGGCCTGGCCCGTATCTACGGTCGCCGGATCGCCCGTATCGAGGCCGCCGCCGTCGCCGGGACCCTGGAGGAGTGCGTTGCGGGCGTCCGCGACGTGATCGACGCCGGCGCGGGCCTCGTCCTGTTCACCCCGCTCGGCGACCCCGCCCCGCTCGCGGAGCGCATCGCCGCCGAGCTGATCCCCGCGCTCTCCGTTTGATGTCACGCGCGTCCCGGAATGAACTCGGTCGTAGAACGTTGAACCACCTATGAAGAAGATCGGTTTTCTGTCGTTCGGGCACTGGACGCCGTCGCCGCATTCGCAGACACGGTCCGCCGCCGACTCCCTGCTGCAGGCGATCGACCTTGCGGTCGCCGCCGAGGAGCTGGGCGCCGACGGTGCCTATTTCCGTGTCCACCACTTCGCCAGGCAGCACGGCTCACCGTTCCCGCTGCTCGCCGCCATCGGTGCCCGCACCAGCCGGATCGAGATCGGCACCGGTGTCATCGACATGCGCTACGAGAACCCCATGTACATGGCCGAGGACGCCGGCGCCGCCGACCTCATCTCCGGCGGGCGGCTCCAGCTCGGGATCAGCCGGGGCTCACCGGAGCAGGTCATCGACGGCTGGCGGCACTTCGGGTACCGGCCCGCGGAGGGCAAGACCGACGCCGACATGGCCCGTGCGCACACCGAGGTGCTTCTGGAGGTGCTGAAGGGCGAAGGGTTCGCGGAGCCCAACCCGAACCCGATGTTCGGCAACCCGCCAGGGCTGCTGCGGATCGAGCCGTACTCCGAGGGACTGCGGGAGCGGATCTGGTGGGGGTCCGGTTCCGACGCGACCGCCGTGTGGGCCGCCGAGCTCGGCATGAACCTGCAGAGCTCGACCCTCAAGTACGACGAGAGCGGCGAACCGCTGCACGTCCAGCAGCGCAAGCAGATCGAGGCCTACCGCGAGGCCTGGCGCGCCGCGGGCCACGAGCGCGAGCCCCGGGTCTCCGTCAGCCGCAGCGTCTTCGCCCTCGTCGACGACCGGGACCGCGCCTACTTCGGCCGGGAACGCGACTCCAAGGACCACGTGGGGTACCTCGACGCCGACACCCGCGCGGTCTTCGGCCGCACCTACGCCGCCGAACCCGACGTACTCGTCAAACGGCTCGCCGAGGACGAGGCCATCGCGGCCGCCGACACCCTGCTGCTCACGGTGCCCAACCAGCTCGGCGTCGACTACAACGCGCACGTCGTCGAGAGCATCCTCACCCACGTCGCCCCGGAACTCGGCTGGCGCTGAGACATACCGTCAGGCAGAAGGCGGGTTGTCGAACGGCAGCGGCTGCCGCTCGGGGCGGACCGCGAGGCTTCCGCGGGAGCGGCGGCCTCGGGCAGCGTGAGCGGGGGGTCATCCGGTCGGCCCGGTGACCCCCCGCTCCTCGTTTCGGCCCCGCTCGCTCACTCGTCGTCGGGGAACTCGCCCGCGAACGCCGCGGCCATCCGCAGCCACGGCGTCGCCTCGTCCCGGCGTCCCTGGCGTTGCAGGGTGCGGCCCAGCATCAGGTGGGCGTAGTGCTCCACCGGGTCACGCTGGACGATCAGGCGCAACTGTTCCTCTGCGCGCCGCAGTTGTGCCGAGTGGTAGTAGGCACGGGCCAGCAGCAGCCTCGGCCCGGTCTGCTCCGGGGCCTCCTCGACCACGGCCGCGAGCAACCGCGCCGCGCCGATGTAGTCCCGGGCCTCGAACAGCAGCTGTGCCCGCTCCCAGCGCTCCGTGGTGGTCTCCTCGTGCGGCACGCCGGCACCGTTGTCGAACAGGTGCAGGGCGCTGGCCCACCGGTCGGGTGCCACGCCGTCGCCGGCGAGGTATCCGTTGAAGTTGTTGTCCGTCATGTTGCTGTCCGTCATCTTCCTTCCCGTCCTTCCTGCTGTCCGCGGCGGCGCCGGCTCACGCCACCGGTCCGGTGGCCTGCGCGCGCTCGGCGTCTCGGGCGGCGAGCAGGGACGCGTGGGTGGGTGCCTCGGGCACGTCGGCCGGCCGGTTCCTGGCGAACTCCGCACGCAGCACCGGTACGACCTCCTCGCCGAGCATGTCGATCTGTTCCAGCGCTGTTTTCAGCGGTATGCCGCCGCCGTCCACGACGAACAGCTGGCGCTGGTAGTCGCCGGCGTACTCGCGGAAGGTGAGCGTCTTCTCGATGACCTGCTCGGGGGTGCCGACCGTCAGCGGGGTCTGCTCCATGTACTCCTCCATGGACATCCCTCCGCCCATCACCGGTGAGTGGTCGAAGACCGGGCGGAACTCACGGACGGCGTCCTGGGAGGCGCGGCGCATGAAGACCTGGCCGCCCAGGCCGACGATCGCCTGCTCCGGGGTGCCGTGGCCGTAGTGCGCGTACCGGCGGCGGTACAGATCGATCAGCTTCGCGGTGTGCTCCTTGGGCCAGAAGATGTTGTTGTGGAAGAACCCGTCTCCGTAGTAGGCGGCCTGTTCGGCGATCTCCGGGGAGCGGATGGAGCCGTGCCAGACGAACGGCGGGATGCCGTCCAGCGGCCGCGGGGTCGAGGTGAAACTCTGCAGCGGCGTACGGAACCGGCCTTCCCAGTCGACGACGTCCTCGCGCCACAGCCGGTGCACCAGGGCGTAGTTCTCGACGGCGAGGCTGATGCCGTCGCGGATGTCCTTCCCGAACCAGGGATAGACCGGGCCGGTGTTGCCCCGTCCCGTCATCAGGTCGACGCGGCCGTCGGCCAGGTGCTGGAGCATCGCGTAGTCCTCGGCGATCTTCACCGGGTCGTTGGTGGTGATCAGCGTGGTCGAGGTGGACAGGATGATCCGCTCGGTACGTGCGGCGATCCAGCCCAGCAGCGTGGTCGGGGACGACGGGACGAACGGCCGGTTGTGGTGCTCGCCGGTCGCGAAGACGTCCAGCCCGACCTCCTCGGCCTTCAGCGCGATGGCCACCATCGCCTTGATCCGCTCGTGCTCGGTCGGGGTACGACCCGTGTTCGGGTCGGTGGCCACGTCGCCCACGGTGAAGATGCCGAACTGCATCGCCCTCACCCCTCCATCAGGTTGATACATCAACTAAGCCGGTGCAACGCGAGGTCCGTCACGGCTATTCCGACCGCCGGACATAACATCACCTGACGACAACCCGACGTGCGGGCCATCACGAACGGCCCCGGAGGAGACCCGAAGTGAGCGACCGCACCACCGGATCGGCACCGCGACGGATATTCATCGACAAACAGAGCCCCAAGGCCTTCCACGCACTCGTGCAGACCTCCGAGGCGGTGCGCGGGACAGCGGCCGACGCCGGGCTCGACCGCACCACCGTGGAACTGATCAACCTCCGCGTGTCCCAGCTGAACGGCTGCGCCTACTGCCTCGACGTGCACACGAAGGCGGCCCTGCGTGCCGGCGAGTCACCGAGGCGGCTGGGTGTCCTGGCGGCCTGGCGGGACACCGAGGTCTTCACCGAGCAGGAGCGCGCCGCACTCGCGCTGGCCGAGGTCACGACCGATCCGACGGACGCCGACGCGCAGGAGTCCGCGTACGAGGGGGCCCGGCAGATCCTGAGTGAGGACCAGATCTCGGCCGTGATCTGGGTGGCGGTCACGATCAACGCGTTCAACCGCGTGTCGATCCTCAGCAAGCATCCGGTCCCGCCGGTCCACGAGGCGTAGGCGTCACCGGCCCACGGTCAGGGCGCTTCCTCAGCGTCGAGCTTCTCCACCACGCGTTCGGAGATCCGGGCCAGCGTGCGCAGTTCCGCCGGTGTGACATGGTCGAGGAACAGCTCGCGCACCGCCTCCACATGGCGCGGGGCGGCGGCCTCGATCATCTCGCGCCCCGCGTCCGTGATGACCACGAACGCCCCGCGTCCGTCGTCGGGGCACTCGTCCCGCACGACCAGCCCGCGCTTGACCATGCGGGCGATGTGGTGGGACATCCGGCTCTTCTCCCACTCCAGCACACGGGCGAGTTCCAGGAACCGCCGCCGCCCGTCCGGTGCCTCGGACAGTTCGACCAGCACCGCGAAGTCCGCGGACGACACGTGGGACTCCGCCTGCAACCGGCGTGACAGCAGGCCCCACAGCCTGTCGTGCAGGCGGATGAAGCTCCGCCACGCGTGCTGCTCCTCCGGCGTCAGCCAGCGCACCGTCTCATCCATGCGGAAAGTGTAGACACGTCAACGAACCGGCTTGCCGTCTCCAAGAAGCTCCCGATGTCCGACAGGTCGTCCGCCAGGTCGTTCCTCTAAGCTCCGGGCCATGAACGACGGGGTGAGCGCCAGACGGGTCGTCGACGGGCGCTTCGAACTGGAGAGCAGACTCGGCGGCGGGGGCATGGGCACGGTCTGGCGCGCCCGCGACCTCCTGCTGCAGCGGAGCGTGGCGGTCAAGGAGGTCCGGCCCGCCGACCCGGACCTCGCCGAGTACGACCCGGACGCCGCGCGGATGCTGCGCGCGCGGGTGCTGCGCGAGGCCCGGGCGCTGGCTCGGGTGCAGCACCCGAACGTGGTGACGATCCATCACATCGTCGACGGCGGCGAGGGCACCTATCCCTGGATCGTCATGGAACTCGTCGACGGCGGCTCCCTCGCCGACCGGCTGGCCCGTGGCCCCATGGCGCCCGCCGAGGCGGCCCGCATCGGCCGAGGCGTGCTGGACGCGCTGCGCGCCGCCCACGCCGTCGGCGTCCAGCACCGCGACGTGAAGCCCGCGAACGTCCTGCTGCGCACCGACGGCAGGCCCGTGCTCACCGACTTCGGCATCGCCGCGATCCGTGAGTCCACCGCCCTGACCGCCACCGGTTCGATCATCGGCACGCCCGACTACATGGCCCCCGAGCGCATCTCCGGCGGCGACGGCGGACCCGCGTCGGACCTGTGGTCCCTGGCGATGATGCTGTACGTGGCCGTCGAGGGTCACCATCCGCTGCAGCGCGGAACGACGCTGGCCACGCTGGCCGCCGTACTCCACGAAGACGTGCCGCGGCCCCGGCGGGCCGGGGCGCTGACGCCCGTACTCGAACGCCTGCTCGTGCGGGATCCCGGCGCACGGCCGGACGCGGACGCCGTGGACGGACTGCTGGCCGCGGCGGCCACGGACGCCGCCCGACCGGCCACGACCTCCTATCCCCTCGCGCCACCACAACCACCGCAACCGCCGCAGCCCAGCACAGTCGTGCCCGGCCCGCGAAGACGGCGCGGTGCCGTGATCGCCTCGGTCGCGGCGGGCGCGCTGCTCGTGGGAACGGGAACCTGGGTGGCCCTGTCCGGCGGGGACGGCGAGAAGGCGTCGGCGAACTCGGGCCCCGGTCCGCGCGCCACGCCCACGACCTCGGCTTCCGCCTCCGTCCCGGCCGGGACACCTGCGCCCGCCGCTACGTCGAAGCTGGCCACGGGCATGCTGACGCCCGCCGGAATCCGCACCGCCATCAAGGCGGTCGAGGCCAAGACCGGGAGGACCAGCTTCGGCTCCCTGAACGTCTATCCCGAGTACGTGTCCATGCGGATGCTGGTCCCCGGGAGCCCCACCCATTTCGACAGCTACACCTACCGGCCCGGCGAGGGAGTCAAGAAGGACATCATCAGCGGCTCCCTCGGGGCCGAGAAGCCCGTCAGCCTCAAGGGCTTCAACTGGGACGCGGTGCCCTCACTGCTCGCGCTCGCCGAGAAGAAGTGCCATGTCGACAAACCGACCAGCCACTATCTGCTCCTGCAGTCGCCGAACCGCTTCACCCACTCCCCGGCCGGCATGGCCGTCTACCTCAGCGACGACTACGGCACCTGCTACGTGGCGGCCGATCCCCAGGGCAGGGTGACGCGGGTGGTGCCCGCCGAGGAGTGACGGCCGTGCCGTTCCCGAAGTAGCGCCCTATCCGCCCGTGACCAGCGCGTCCCCCAGCGCCGTCCGCTCATAGCGCACGTAATGGCCCTCGCGCCGTGCGTCGAGCAGTCCCGCCTGCCGCAGGGTCGTCAGATGGGCCGACACCGTGGACGGTGCCAGACCGTGGCGCTCGGCGAGTTCCGTCGTCGCGGCGGGGAGCGTCAAGTCGGCGAGCAGCGCGGCGCGTTGCCGGCCCAGGAGGCGGGCCAGCGCGGCGGGCGGGCGCGGTGCCGGCGTGGCATGGAAGCGGCCCATGCCCACGGCGGGGTAGATCACCGTCGGCTGCCACGGGCGGGCGAAGCCGCTGACCACGTCCGGCCAGACGAAGACGCTCGGCATGAGCAGGATGCCGCGTCCGTCGGCCCGTTGGGCGTCGGCCAGGTCGCCGTACATGCGCAGGGTGAGGGTGTGACCCGTCCAGTCGATGCCGGGATGGAGGCCGGTGAGGAGGGCGTCGAGGCCGCCGTCGGCCGCCTGGCGGGAGCGGGCGGCGATGTCGGCGGCGAGGACGGCATGGTGGCGCGGCCAGTCGGGGGCGAGCAGGGCGCGCCAGGCCAGTTCGGTGAGGTCGGCCAGCCGCCGGACGGTCGCGGCCGGGTCGTCGAGGGCGGCGCGGCCCTGGGGCGACTCGGCCGCACCCGGCGTGCAGGCGAGTGAGCGCGCGATCTCGGCGTGGGCAAGGGCGGGGTCGGTGGCGCGCATCCGAGCCAGTTCGTCCTCGATGGAGGGGGAGGGTTCCTGCGGGGG